>CBFGTW010000246.1:0-2245 GCA_965651855.1 uncultured Verrucomicrobiales bacterium | reverse complement strand
ATCGCCTCGGTGAAGGTCTGGCAGTTCGACGATCCGGGCGACGTGCGTGGCGTGCTGACGGAAAACCTCCGCGACAACTTCGCGGCCGACGGCACGCCGCTCGATTGATCGTTCACCACGAGTAGCGCGCGGTGTAGCGCACCGTCTTCTTCTCGTCGGGCGCGAGCGGCACGGTGAACTCGATGGTCCGCGCGTCCTCCTTTTCGAAGTCCATGGACGGCTCCTGGATCTCCCAGTTCAGCCAGCGCCAGAGGTGCTCGCGGACGACAGTTTCCTTCGGCTCTTCCGAGCGGTTCGTCACCGTCACCTCGACCGTCTCGCGCACCCATTGCTCGCGCTCGTTCACCTGGAACTCCACGACCTTCCGCTCGCCGACGAGGTCGAAGGCATTGCCGGTGTAAACCGAAACCTCCTCACCTTGCGGCGTGTGGTCGATGTTGTTCTCGCCGACGAACTCGAGGTTCCCGTCCGCCTCGTCCCCGCGGTAGAAGCGCACGCGCCCGGCCGGCAGCGGAATGCCGAGGCCATTCCCGTCGGTGTTCTGGAACTCCCAGTAAATCGCGACGTCCTTCGGAAACTCCTGGCCGTGCATCGGCTCGGTGCGCGGTCCGCCGCCGGCGAAGCGAAACATCGCCATCGGGTCGTAGACATATCTTTTCTCCGCCGTGACCTCCGGTGCGCGGAGAAACTCGACCTGCTTGGTTTCCTTGTCGCGGATCGTGAGCGGCCGCTGGAGCGTGTAGAGGTGGAAGTCGTCGAACGATTTCTGGCTCACCTGTGGCGCGGCGGCCAGCGCCTCACGCCGACCCGTGAAGGTATCCGCGGCAGGCACCGCCTGCTCGATGATGTTCACGTCGCCGGCCACGAGTTTGACTTCGGCGCCCTCGAAGCCGGTGCCGCTGTTGTTGTTCACGGTCACCCAGCCGGTGAGAGTCACGACGTTCCCCTTCTCCGGCGCGACGAGATTGTAGTCCGCCGCCCATTCGAAGCCGCGGCTGAGGTAGGAAAGTTGCGCGTCGAACTCCGCCTCGCCCTCGCTGCGGATCGTCCAGCCGAGCGTCGGCCGCAGGATCGAGTCGTCGCCCAATGCGGGAAACAACGGCTCGCCCGGCAGCTCGAAGCGCAGCTTGCCGTCCACCTCAATGATCGGATCGACCGGCTGCCCACCGGGCACGTAGCCGGAGCGGACGATGCGGCCGTTCACGATCTCGACACGGCCATCCGGATAGACATTCCGGAACTCGATCGTCTCGCCTTCGAAGTGACTGAGCAGAAGCGCCCGGCTCATCGGGTCGTTGCGGTAACTTTGCTCGAGGATGGTGAAATCCGCCTTGTCCGCCGGATCGCGCAGGACGACCGAAGCCGGGATGACCTGGGCGGTCGCGCGGTCGAAGGTGAGGGAATTTTCCCCCGCTTCCAGATCGAGCGGCAGCGATTCGCGGACGACGGCGAGGTTCTGATTGTAGATCGTGAGCGCGGTTTCGGCGCTGGCGGTGGCGGCGAGGGCGGTGAAGAAGGCGAGGGATTTCATCGGAAGAGTGAGTTTGACGGAAACGTTCCTTGGAATGACCCGTGGCGCGAGGATTCCTTGGAAATAATCCCGCCACCGGAAAAATTCCACCATGAGAAACCCACTTGCGCTCGCCCTCGCGCTCGCCGCGCTCCTCGTCTGCGGCACCGCGACCGCCCACCCGCCGGGCATCCGGACCGACCGGCCGGACGCCCGCGTCCTGCCGCTGCCCAAGGGCGACGACGTTTTCCATTTCATCATCTTCGGCGACCGCACCGGCGGGCCGCCGGAAGGCGTCGAGGTGCTGGCGCAGGCCGTGGAGGACACGAACCTGCTTGATCCGGATCTGGTGATGACCGTCGGCGATCTGATCCAAGGCTACAACGGCGCGGCCGAGTGGCAGGCGCAGATGGAGGAATATCGGGCCACCATGGAAAAGCTGCGCATGCCGTGGTTTCCGGTGGCGGGAAACCACGACATCTACTGGCGCGGCCCGGACCGGCCGGAGACGGAGCACGAGGAAGCTTACGAGAAGCATTTCGGCCCGCTCTGGTATTGGTTCGCGCACAAGGACTGCGGATTCCTCGTCTTGTTCTCGGACGAAGGCGATCCCGATGACCCGGACAAGCCGCGCGCGTTCGACGACGCCGCGCAGCAGAAGTTCAGCGACCGCCAGCTCGGGTGGCTGCGCGAGTCGCTGGCGGAGATGCGGGAATTGCGGCATATCTTCGTCTT
>CBFGTW010000245.1:0-2351 GCA_965651855.1 uncultured Verrucomicrobiales bacterium | reverse complement strand
TCCGGCATCGGCAAGGAAACCGCCCACCGCCTCGTCAAGGAAGGCGCGCACATCGTCTGCGTGGACCTCAATGCCGACGCCGCCGCAGCCACCGCCAAGGAAATCACCGACAGACACGGCCTCGGCATCGGCGTCGCCGGCTCCGGCATTTCCAACTGCGGCCCCGCCGTTCCCCTCGCCGCGAACATCACCGACCGCGCCAGCATCCGCGCGATGCTCGATCAGGTCGCGCTCGCCTACGGCGGCTTCGATTCCATCTGCGTCACCGCCGGGATCTTCGTGCCGTCCGACACCACGGGCCACATCCCCGACGACAAATGGGCGCTGACGTTCAACATCAACGTCACCGGCAGCTACCTCGTCGCCGACGAGGCCGCGAAGACATGGAAAGAACAAGGTCTCGCCGGAAACCTCGTCCTCACGACCTCCGCCAACGGCGTGGTCGCGAAAAAGGGCTCGCTCGCCTACGACACCTCCAAAGCCGCCGCGAACCACCTCGTCCGCGAGCTGGCGGTCGAACTCGCTCCGCTCGTGCGCGTGAACGGCGTGGCCCCGGCCACCGTCGTCCAAGGCTCCGCGATGTTCCCGCGCGACCGCGTCATCGGCAGCCTCGCGAAATACGACATTCCCTATTCGGATGACGAAGAAACGGAGTCACTCGTCACCAAGCTCGCGCAGTTCTACGCCGACCGCACGCTCACGAAGTCCCCGATCGCCCCGGCCGACCAAGCCGAAGCGTATTTCCTGCTCGTGACCAAGCGCCTCAGCAAGACCACCGGCCAGGTCGTCACCGTGGACGGCGGTCTCCACGAGGCCTTCCTGCGGTAACCGGGGCGGCGGCTTCCAACCGAACGCCAATCCGCGACACACGTCCGCGACAAAGGTCGGGATCCTCGGGCTCAACGCTCGAGGATCTCGACCTCGTATCCATCCGGGTCGGTGACGAACGCCATTTTCCGCCCGCCGCCGGTGAACTTCTCGCGCCAACCGTCCGGCCAGATCTCGAGGCCCTGGTTTTCCAGCTTGTCGCAGTATTCCACGATGTCCGGCACGCCCACGCAGGTGTGCATCAGGTCCTCAGGCACCTTCACCTCGTAGTCCGGCGAAAACGTCAGCTCGAGGAACACGTCGTTCCCCGGCAGCTCCAGGAACACCAGCTTGTTTCCCTGCGGGGAATCCTTCCGCTCGCCCTCGACGTAGCCGAGCTTTTGATAGAACGCGCTCGACCGCTCGAGATCGCTGACACGGATGCGGGTGTGGAGAAATCGGATCATGGCCCCGCCACTCTGCCGCCGGATCGCCCGGCTGCAAACACACTTTGGTGTTCTTCTCCCGGAGGGATCAGCAGCCTGAGAGTCGTTTCTGAGACCGGCGACGACTACCCGTTCCCGCCTCCCGCGGGTTGCCGGGAATGCCCTTCGCCTGTCGTGCCGTGGCGGGCGCTTGGTCAGCCCGCGCTTGCCCTCCCGCGGATTGATCCGAGGTTCGCGGGATGTCCTGGCAGCTTGTCGCCTCCGGTGTGGTGGCCGCGGCATTCGCCGCGATCCATCTGGGTGGCCGGCTTTTCGATTTTCTCGGTGGAAAGCCGCGCAGCGTCTGGCTCTCCGCCGCGGGCGGAATCTCGGTGGCCTACGTGTTCGTCCACATCATCCCGGAACTGGCCTCGCATCAAGACGCCGTCATCGGCCGTTTCGAGCGTGAGGACGTCGGCGTGTTCGTCGAACGGCTGGTTTACGTCGCTGCCCTTGGCGGGCTCGCTGCATTCTACGGGCTGGACGCGCTGCTACGGAAATCGGACCGCGACGGCGGCGGCCACACCGACGGCGTGTTCTGGACGCACCTCGGGTCGTTCGCGCTCTACAACCTGCTGGTCGGCTACCTCCTCGTCCATCGTGAGGAAGAAAGCGCCACCAGTCTCGCGTTGTTCGCCTTCGCCCTCGGCCTGCATTTCATCATCAATGACCAGGCGCTGCGCGAGCACCACGGCCAGCTCTACCACGCCCGCGGCCGCTGGCTCCTCGCCGCCGCCCCCGTCGGCGGCTGGATCGCCGGCATTTCCACCCGGATCAACCAAGTCTGGCTTTCCATCCTCTTCGCCATCCTGGCCGGCTCGATCGTGCTGAACGTCCTCAAGGAAGAGCTGCCGGAAGACCGCGAGAGCCGCTTCTCCGCCTTCCTCCTCGGGGCCGCCCTTTACGCCGCCTTGATGCTGCTCGCGGAATGAAGCGAAAGCCGGGGCAGCCAGCGCGATACATTCGCCATCCAGCGACGGACGCGGCTGGGCGCGCTCACAGTGTGAACTCACCACGAGTAGCGCGCGGTATACCGCACCGTCTTCTTCTCGTCCGGCG
>CBFGTW010000244.1:0-2787 GCA_965651855.1 uncultured Verrucomicrobiales bacterium | reverse complement strand
TTCCTCAAGGCCTCCGTCGGCTTCGGCGGCTCCTGTTTCCAGAAGGACATCCTCAATCTGGTCTATCTCTGCGAATCGTTCGGTCTGCCGGAAGTGGCCGAATACTGGCGTCAGGTGGTTCATTTGAACGACTGGCAGAAGTCGCGCTTCGTCGAGAAAATCGTCCGCACGCTGTTCAACACCGTGAGCGGCAAGCGCATCGCCATCCTCGGCTTCGCCTTCAAGAAGGACACCAACGACACCCGCGAGTCCGCCGCCATTCACGTCTGCCGCGACCTGCTCCTCGAGCGCGCGAACCTCGCGATCTACGATCCGCGCGTGGACCGCGAAACGATCCACCGCGATCTCGTCTACGCCGGCATCGATCCGGACGTGATCGAAAGCAACGTCGAGATCTGCAGCTCGCCGTACGCCGCGGCGGAGGGAGCCCACGCGCTTGCGACGCTCACCGAATGGGACGAGTTTCGCACGCTCGACCTGCCGCGCATCCACGACCTCATGCTCAAGCCCGCCTTCGTCTTTGACGGCCGCGCCGTGCTTCCCGTCGCGGCGCTGAAGGAGCATGGCTTCGATGCGTTCGTCATTGGCAAAGGCAAGTGAGCCTGCGCATCATCGGAATCGAATATTCCGTCCCGCATGAACAACATCCATCCCGAGTTCCACCGCTTCCTCGGCCGACCTGACAAAGAGCGGCTGCTGGGTCAGCGGGGGCTCGTGATCTGGCTCTGCGGCCTTTCGGGTTCCGGAAAATCGACCATCGCCAATGCGGCCGAGCGCGTCCTCCACCAGCAGGGACGCTTCACCGCCATCCTGGATGGCGACAACCTCCGCACCGGCCTCTGCGCGAACCTCGGCTTTACCGACGAAGACCGCCTCGAGAACATCCGCCGCTTCGCCGAAACCGCGAAGCTCTTCGTCTCCCAAGGCATCATCACCTTCGTCTCCGCCATCACGCCGCGCGGCGAACTGCGCGATCTGGCCCGCGGCATCCTCGGCTCCGACCTCTACGAAGTCTACGTCCGCGCCAGCTATCAGGAATGCGAGCGGCGCGACGTCAAAGGCCTCTACGCGAAGGCAGCCCGCGGCGAAATCGCCCACTTCACCGGCAAGGACGGCAGCTTCGAGGAACCGGCGAACGCCGACCTCATCCTCGATACCGAACGCCTGAGCGTGGAAGACGCCGCCTTCGAACTCCTCGAAGCGATCCGCGACCGGATCCGACACGCGGCCACTGCCGAAGCCATCGGCTGAGACGCGCGACCGGAAAACATTACTAGTCCGCCCAGGATAGTAATTATTTCTTGACCCCCGCCGGGCCTCGCGGTCTCTTGGGCTCCGTCCTGAGCGTGGAGCAGGGAGCGTGGAGCAAAGAGCGAGAGGTGCCGAGGCACCGTGCAGACCTCTTTCTCTTCGCTCGCAGCTCCAAGCTCCCCGCTCTCAGCCCTCCGCTTTTCATGCCCAACTACCAGCTCTCCCATCTCGACCAGCTCGAGGCCGAAGCGATCTTCGTCCTGCGCGAAACGGCGGCCCAGTTCCAGAACCCGGCGCTGCTTTTCTCCGGCGGCAAGGACTCGATCGTCATGGCCTGGCTGGCGAAGAAGGCGTTCTGGCCGGCCCGCCCGCCGTTCCCGCTCGTCCACATCGACACCGGCCACAATTTCGAGGAGACGATGGTCTATCGAGACGAATTCGTGAATCTCCTGCGCGCCAACCTCGTCGTCGGCTCCGTCCAGGAGTCGATCGACACCGGCCGCGTCGTCGAGGAAAAGGGCCCGAACGCCTCCCGCAACAAGCTCCAGACCGTCACGCTGCTCGACACGATCGAGAAGCACCAGTTCGACGCCTGCCTCGGTGGCGGCCGCCGCGACGAGGAAAAGGCCCGCGCGAAAGAGCGCTTCTTCTCCCACCGCGACGACTTCGGCCAGTGGGACCCGAAAAACCAGCGCCCGGAGCTCTGGAACCTCTTCAACGGCCGCAAGAACCCCGGCGAGCACTTCCGCGTCTTTCCCTTGTCCAACTTCACCGAGATGGACATCTGGATGTATATCAAACGCGAAAACATCCCGCTGCCCTCGATCTACTTCGCCCATGAGCGCGAGGTCTTCCAGCGCAACGGCTCGCTGCTCGCCGTGACCCAGTTCCTCAAGCCCCAGGACCACGAGGAAGTCACCACCCGCACCGTCCGCTTCCGCACCATCGGCGACGCCACCTGCACCGGCGCGGTCGAATCCACCGCCGCCGACCTCGACGAAGTCATCGCCGAAGTCGCCGCCGCCCGCCAAACCGAACGCGGCACCCGCTCCGACGACAAACGCTCCGAAACGGCGATGGAAGACAGGAAAAAAGAAGGATATTTCTGAAGATGAGTTTGCGAGTTTTCAGTGTTCAGTTTTCAGGAAGAAGACTGGAACTGGGAGTTCGCGCCGCTCCTCCTCTTCCCTGAAAACTTCAGACTGAAATCTAGCAAACTTTCCCTTCCATGGACCTCCTCCGCTTCACCACCGCCGGCAGCGTCGACGACGGCAAATCCACCCTCATCGGCCGGCTGCTCTATGATTCGAAATCCATCTTCGAGGACCAGCTCGAGGCCGTGGAGGAATCGAGCAAGCGCCGTGGCGACGAGCACGTGAACCTCGCGCTGCTCACCGACGGCCTGAAGGCCGAGCGCGAGCAGGGGATCACCATCGACGTCGCCTACCGCTATTTCGCCACGCCGAAGCGCAAGTTCATCATCGCCGACACCCCCGGCCACATCCAGTACACGCGCAACATGGTGACCGGCGCCTC
>CBFGTW010000243.1:0-2888 GCA_965651855.1 uncultured Verrucomicrobiales bacterium | reverse complement strand
ACAAGTGGGCGCGGACGAATGCAGAGTGATGAATGATGAGTTCAAAATGGAAGAGATTCTCTGGCTCCGCGCCTCTCTCCGCCGACCTCCGCGCCTCCGCGTTTCGCTTTCTTCCACTTCGCACTCGGAACTTCGCATCTCGCGCGTCACTCCGGGCAATTCATCACTCTGAACTCATCATTCATCACTCGAAACTCCCGCGCGACCGGAAGCGGCCCGGTCGCGCGGGAGTCGGCTGGTTGTGGGCGATCGCCGCGGGACGGCGGCATCAATTCGCCCGGTGGGTCACGGCATCGCTCCAGTCGGAGTGACCGGTGGAGCCGCCCACCGCGCGCACCTGGTGGCAATACAGGCGGCCGGGGACCAGGCCGTTCGCCTCGATCGCCCGGGAGCTTGTCCACGTCGTCGGCGGCGAGAAGGGGCCGATGTTGCCATTCTCGTCCACCGGGGCGGAGGACACCTCGTAGCAGCGCACGTTGCGCTGCGCCGTCACCGTCAGGATCGTCTGGCCGGACATGCCGTTCTTCGTCCGGATGATCTGCGGGCGCTGCAGCGGGACCCGGGAGCGGCTTGTCTGCGCCGCCTCGTAGCCGCTCGAAAGCAGCATCGCCAGGTCGTTCCCCGCCACCAGGTCCACGTACTTCGCCAGCGTCGTCAGGTGCTCTTCCAGCACCGCGCGAAGCCGGTGGGCCTCCGCGGTCGCCTCCTTGCCGCCGTTCACCTGCGCCACCAGCGCCGCGCGCCAGGCGCTCGCCGCCTCGTCCAGCGTCGGCTTGTCCACCGGAGGCGCCGGGAACGCTTCGTTGCCGAACAGATGGGTCGAGACAGACGATGTGGTCTGGTTCAGCGCACCCTTGCTCATCGAGCGGAAGTTCCTGCGGGTGTGGATTGCATTGGTCGTGTTCATGGCTTTGTTGTTTTTCGTGTTGTGTTTGTCGTTCTTGGCGCACCCGGAAATCCGTGTCCGGATGCGTGTCTGGCAAATGCCGGTAAAAGATCATGAAGCTCAACAAAAATTTACTCTCCAGAATGCTGTGATTCCCGATGTGTAAAAATATCTTGACTCATGGCTCACTGGACTTTTCCAGCAACCACGCGGCCTGCAGCCGATCTCCCGCCCCGGATTTCCCGCGGATTCCCCCAACCGGGGGATGCCCCTACGCGATCGCGTAGGTTGTATTGCCATGTCCGGTTTTGTGACACGATGGCCGATTTTGTTCCCATCCCAGGAGATCAAAAAACCGCATCTCCACCCCATTTTCATCCGTTCGATCCCGATCCACGGAACCCATCTCAAGCCCATCCGAACCCGTCTCGGACTCATCCGAACCTCTGTCGCATCTCTCCAAACCTGAGTCCGATCTTCCCGAACCTGAGGCGGACACTCCCGAACCTGAGTCGGACACTCCCGAACCTGAGGCGGACATCTCCGAACCTGAGGCAGACACTCCCGAACCTGAGGCGGACACTCCCGAACCTGAGGCGAACATCCCCGAACCTGAGGCGGACATCCCCAAACCTGAGGCGGACATCCCCGAACCTGGATCGAATTCAAAGTTCAGAATTTAAAATTCAAAATTTTGGCCTCCGCTCCCCGCCGTTGCGGGAACGCTTCCGTTCCAGTCCATCCTGGGAGCGCCCACGCTCCTCCCGGCGACATCCGCCTCTCGCGCGCCAGCCCGGGTAATCCATCACTCTGAATTCTGAACTCATCACTCGTTCCCGCGCTCTTCCGTGAAAATGGTAGGGTCGGCTCGCCGCAGCCGACCCACTTCATCCGGCGCAGCCGGAACGTCGAAGGCGGATCTGCGGGGGCGGCCCGCTATTCATCCGCATTCCATCCTCACCTCGCGCCGCTGGCGACAAATGGGCGCGGTGCGACGTCGCGTGAGCTGTAGCGAACTCCAACCCTTCCGGCGCAGCCGCATCCCGCATCGACGGTAGGTCAATCACCACGTCCTATCGTCCTTCCTCCTTGGCTTCCCGGCGCAAACTTCTTCCACTTCGCACTTCCCACTTCTTCCCACCAACCTCCGCCTCCGCTTGCTCCCGTCATACGTCATCGAGCGCCTCTACGATCTCAACGTCGGCACCGTCGCCGTCGAGCCCGGCGCTCCGGCCCATGAGCGGCCCCACAAGCCGCTCCTGCTCTTGGCCGCCCTCGACCTGATCGACGAAGGCCTCGCCACGCCGGACCGCATCCCGTGGTGCCAGGAACTGCGCGACCGCTTCACCGCCCGCTTCCTGCTCGTCCGCAAGCACAACGACCGCAACAACCCGGAGCTGCCCTTCCGCTACCTCGCCGGCGATGGCATCTGGCAGCCGCTGGAAAGCGACGGCCATACCCCCGTGAGGCGCGACCTCCGCGTCGCCGATTCCGGCCAAGCCTTCGCCCGCTTCACCGGCAGCCTCGAGCACCTGCTCGCCGATCCCGGGAACCGCCTGGAAATGCGCGAGATCCTCATCAGCCGCTACTTCCCCAGCCTCATCGTGACGGAACCGGAAGCCGCCGACCCGCCCGTCACCGCCGCCGCCAAGGTGGCCGAGGAGCCGGCGGAATACGGCCGCAGCCCCGCCTTCCGCCGGAAGATCCTGGAAATCTACGATCACCAATGCGCCGCCTGCGGCCTCCGCATCCGCCTGCCGCAGGCCCACGACGTCTCCTTCATCGACGCCGCCCACCTCGTCCCGTTCTCCCGGACGCGCAACGACCACCCCAGCAACGGCCTCGCCCTCTGCAAGAACCACCACTGGGCCATGGACCGGCACCTCATCGCCCCGGCCCCCGATCACCTCTGGCACGTTTCCCCGATCCTCGACGACCGCCGCTCCACCGGCGAAGCCGAGCTGATCCAGCTCCGGAACAAGCCGCTCCTCCTCCCGCGCGA
>CBFGTW010000242.1:0-2953 GCA_965651855.1 uncultured Verrucomicrobiales bacterium | reverse complement strand
GCAGCAACAGGCTCTTGTTTGTGCGGAGCGATCTCTTTTGAGGTGGTCCGGCCTCCTTTGAAGTTCCTCTATTGCCACTGCCGATCATGCCAGAAGTCGAGCGGCTCCGTGCATGCCGCGAACCTGGCGTTTCCTGAGGATTCGATGAGGTGGATAACGGGAGAAGGCCTCATCGCGAAATTCGTGGACACCTCGGAGAATCCCGGATTCCCGCGCTGGTTCTGCAGAAACTGCGGGTCCCCGGTGCCAAAGCTCAGCCGCAACGGGCGATTTTGGGTCGTGCCGAGTGGAACGCTTGACGCGGACCCGGGAATGCGGCCGCAGGCGAACATTTACTGGGCGGAGCACGCCCCTTGGCTCGTCTCGCCTGACCAGATCGCCAAGAATGATGGGCCGCCGCCAGCGTAGTTCAGGCGTCGGTCGAAAAGATTTGCGCCCGGTGCTTCACCGAGCCGATCAAAAGAGTTCCCCCTGCTCTGGCGGCGCAGGAGGCGGTTTACCCGGCTTGAGGAAGTTCGCCGCGGGAATAAGGCAGCGACGCTCGGCGAACGCCTTCCGCCACGTTGCGCCGCCCAGCTTGTCCTCGCGCGAGTTGACGATCGTGCGGCCGACCTTCTTCCCCGGCGTCTTGCCGGCCATCTCGCGGCGGAACCCCCAGCGCATGGTTGCCAGTGTCCCGTCCGGCAGGATCACCGGAGCGAGGTGCGTCGGGCGGATGATCGTCGTCCCGCTCAGCCGGAGCAATTCCTCCGCGGCCTCGGCCTTCATCCGGTCCGGGAAGGAGCCGCCGCGCTTGCCGATCTCGTAGGCGGTGCACATGGCGGCTAAACTTCTCGACCGGCAGGAAAGCCGCGGCAAGCTGATTGCCGGACGCATGCAGCCGGCGGGCGGATCAACCCTTCCTGCGCAGACCATGCGCAGCTGCAATGACGAGCAGTTCCACCCGCCGGCGCGGCCGCGATGCTGGCCAAGAGTGGCGGACTTTCCAAGAAAACCGCTGCCATGGCCGGGAAAGTGACCAGATGGCCGATTTTGGGATCTATCAGGCAGAGGCCGCTTGGATGGTCCAAGGTAGGTGTTGGCCATGTGCTTCGTTTCTTCCACTCCGAACTACAGCCAGCTACCCGACGTTATCGACGCGATCGACGCGGCTGAGCGGGACAGTCGTCTGCAGGCGATCCGATTCTTCCAGCAAACCGGAGCAGATGCGGCGGCATCTCACGACGAGCAACCGCCTGAAGGAGGATCGCATCCGCGGGAGACCCTTGGCGGCACGTGAGACCGCCGCTTCTTCGCTGGATGCTCCGGTCCGCCGAATCCAAGCAGCGACTCGCTCAGCTCGAAATCATCGATGACAACCTCCCGGGCCCGCGGGCACGCGTTGATGGCCCGGCCGATCGCATCGACAGCACCCGGCCTGTCGCCGCTCCTCGGCAGGTGCCGGGCGTGATCGAGGTAGAACTTCGAGGCGAGGAGGCTGGCCGCCCCCCAAAAAAGCGCCGGGTGAGCTCGTGGCCGAGATTCCACAGGCAAGAGGTGGCTCGAAACATCGGTTCCTCCCCCGGATGGGACCGCATCGGAGTCCGCAGCTGGTTGCTTTTGGCTTGTGAAAATTCACCGCATCCTGAGAGTCTTCGCCCATGAAATCAGCTCTCTGCCTGTTCTTCTTCGCGCTATCGGCCCAGATGCTCCCGGCAGCGCTGCTCGTGGGCAACATTGGCTCGCCCAGTGCGACCGATCATTACTCGATCTCAGGCAGCCCCAATTTTGTCATCAGTTCCTACTTCACCACGGGAGCGACACCCTGGTCGGTGGAGGAGGTGATCGTGCCCCTCCGGACCAGCGCGGCGGGAACCGCTGAGGTGGAACTTGCGTTGTGGAGCGACGACGCGGGCAGCCCCGGTGCCCTGCTCGGCGTGATCGGAAGCGAAACCATCGCCTCGGACACATTTTCCAATGTGGCTTTCCAGCCCGCGGAGCCGCTGGTTTTGAACGGGTCCACGAACTACTGGGTCGCGCTCAGATACCTCTCCGGAACGGCGCCTCAGGCGCATTGGTCGTTCACGCTCGATTCCCAAGCCGAACCAGGAGGAGAGCCTGGCGCTGCGATTCCTGCAACGAACAACTATGCGTTGAGCGAAGACGGCGGTTCCACGTGGGACTCGCTCGGATGGGAGCCGCAGATTTTCCGGGTGACCGGAGTTGCGGTGCCAGAGCCGTCCGCTTTGTTTTTGTGGGGTCCTGCCATGGCGCTCGCAGCTGGTCTCCGCAGGCGCTGAACAAGGGTGGCACCTGCGGAGGCTCGAAGGGAAGTTTTGTACCAAATTCGCCGGCTTTCAGCCGATCTCCCGGCAGTGTGTAACGAGGATCACTCCTGGGCTGCGTCAGCCGGCTTCACGTCCACCTCTTCGACGACATCGGCGGACTCCTCCACAACGTCTTCGCTTGGTCTGCCGGCCTCCTCAATCACCAGAGTGAGCTCGTTCCCGCCGCTCTTGGCGATGACCACCGGATCACCCGCCGTGCAGGAGACCGTCGACCGCACCGCCACATCCCGGAATTCGTCCCCGATCCGAATGCGGAGGCCGATGGAGTATTTTACCTCGTAGCCGGAATCAGTCGCCCGAACATGGTGTTCGTGATTCATCATCGCGTGGTTCTCTCCCGGCCGGCTCATGTGGAAGATCGGACCTGTCCCCGTCATGGCGAAATCGATCGGCGTGCCGTCCGGCGACTTGCCGTTGATCTTGAGGGTGATGTTTTGATCGAGTGAGGCTTCGGCGTTTTCAGTTCTCGATGAGAATCCTCCCGGAGGAATTTGGACGCCAGGTGGCGGGATTGGGGGCTGCTGGTGAGGATGTCCGGGTGCTTGCGCTTCAGCAGCGACGGACGAGACAGCGACGACGAGGGAGACGAGTAGCGTTCTCATGGCTGGAAGTGGACGCCGGCGATG
>CBFGTW010000241.1:0-3019 GCA_965651855.1 uncultured Verrucomicrobiales bacterium | reverse complement strand
TTTGTATGTCCCGATGTTATTGGAAGTCTGGAGGATGGTCTCGAACGTGATGTTGCCTTTCGGATATTGGTCGCGCACCCAGATCGGGCCGTCCTGATAGTAGCCGTTGTGGCAAAAAATCGAGGTCTGCGGCGTGGCCAGGCCCTCGTTGAGCGCCCCGGAGGTCGCGACGATCTTGATCACCGAGCCGGGCTCGTTGGCCGCTTGGATGGCGTAGTTGAAATTCACGTTCGGCTTGCCGATGTCCTCCTTGCGGTTCAGGTCGAAGTTCGGGCGGCTGGCGAGCGCGAGGATTTCGCCGCTGCGAGGGTCCATCAGGACGACGGCCGCCTGTTCGGCTCGGAACTCGGCCAACCCGGCGTCGAGTTCCTCTTCGACAATCGACTGGAGTCCGATGTCCAGCGTGAGCTGGACGTTCAATCCGGCGCGCGGCGGGAGCAGGCTGGTGGAGTCGCCGGGGACGACGAGCCCGCGGGCGTCGCGGCGGTGTTCGCGCCAGCCGTCGCGTCCGGCGAGGAATTCTTCCATCGCGGCTTCAATGCCGAACTTGCCGACGACCGGGTAGACGCCCTTTTCGTTCTTCGCGGCGGCTTCGCCCGTAAAGCCGACCACGTGGGCGGCGAGCGTCGGAGCGGCGTACCAGCGCTTCATCGAGTTCCGGAACACGAACCCCTTGATGCAATTCGCCTCGACCGCTTCGCGCAGCCGGTCCGCCACGTCCTCGGGCAGATCTTTCACGATCGGAGCCCACCTGCCCGGGCTCTTCTCGATCCGAGCCCGGAGTTCCTCGCGCCGCAGCCCGAGCGGCCGGGCGAGCGTACCCACGGCGTAAGCGAGGTGTTTCTCGACGATCACTTCGCCGGGATCGCGCGCGAGAAGGTCGCCCCGCAGGGAGAGGATCCGGCGCTTGCGGCGCGTCTCGTCAAGGTCGCCCCACGCCGGCTCCGCCTGGGCGTGCCGGAAGGCCAGGCCATAGCTCGCGATGTTCGGGTCGTAGAGATGGTCCTTGTTTACATACACCGTGGTAACCGGGATGCTTTTGGCCAGCGGCTCTTCCCGCCGATCGACGATCATGCCGCGCATGGCGGGGAGTTCCTCCACTTCCTGAAAGGCCCGGCGCCCGCTCTCGGCGTATCGCTGCCGATCCACGAGCTGGACCTGGATCAACCGCCCCGAAAGCAAGCTGAGCCCGGCCACCAGGACCGAGCACAGGAGGATGCAACGGGTTTGGAAATGACGGCTCACGGCGAGGTGTTGGCGGCGACGGCGGCGGCGGGACGGACTTCGGGAGCGGGGTCGACTTCCTCGACCACGCCGAGCGGGATGGGCACCAGATCGGTGCCGACGGCTTCCAGTTCGGCGCGGATGGCGAAGCGGTTGAGCCGCTCGTCCATGCGCATCCGCAGCGTCTCGATATCAAGTTGGTATTGGCCGATGCGCCGCTCGACGGCGTCGATCTCGCGCGCGGTCTGGATCTGGCGATTCTTGTAATAGGCGTGGAGCACGCCCCCGGCGGCGGCGACGATGGCGGCGGCGATCAGGGCGCAATAAACGGACGCGTGGGTGCGCGGGTGGCGGATTTCGGATTTCCGGCGGTTCATGGCGTCTGGTCCAAAAGCTGGGCAACCCGCAGCTTGGCGCTGCGGGCTCGGGGGTTGCGGGAGATTTCTTCGGCGGTGGGCGCGATGGCTTTGCGGGCGAGCAGCCGGAACTGGTGGTCCGGGTTTGGCCGTGGTTCGGGCCACCCCGGCTCGTCGAGCAGGCGGGTGGAGCGGTGTTTGAGGAACCGCTTCACCATCCGGTCCTCCAAGCTGTGGAAGGTGATGATCAGCAGCCGCCCCCCGGGTTTCAGGACTTCGGGGACGGCGTCGAGAGCTGCGGCGAGGGATTCGAGTTCTTCATTGACCGCCATCCGGATGGCTTGGAAGGCGCGGGTGGCCGGGTGGGTCCGGCCGTGGCGGCCGGTGGTCTTTTCGATCAACGCGGCGAGGTCAAGCGTCGTGTCGAACGGTTTCTCCGCACGGCGTTTGACGATCGCAGCGGCGATCTTGCGGGCTCGCGGCTCCTCGCCGAATTCGAAGAAAATTTTCACCAGATCCGCCTCCGGCCACGTGTTCACCACGTCCGCCGCCGTGCGCGGGCTGGACGGTCCCATCCGCATGTCGAGCGGGCCGTCTTTCTGGAAGGAAAAGCCGCGCTCGGCGGAATCGAGCTGACGCGAGGAAACCCCGAGATCGAGCAGCAGGCCATCGGCGCGCTCGCCGCCACGGATCGCCGGGAGGTCCCGCAGCCGGGCGAAGTTTCCTTCCCAGGTGGAAAATCGGTCGCCGAAGGGAGCGAGCCGCGCACGGGCGTGGGCGAGCGCTTCCGGATCGCGGTCGACGCCGAGCACACGGGCGCCCGTTTCCAGCAGGATCTCCGAGTGACCGCCTCCGCCGAGGGTGCCGTCGATGATGAACGAGCCGGGGCCGGCGTTCATCCATTCGGCCACTTCGGCGGGGAAAACCGGCAGATGATAACCGCCGGACTTGTCGGAAAAATCGTCCGGCCGCCGCACCGACAACCAGCCAGAAGCGGTGCGTGCGGCCGGGCTTTGATTGACGGAAGAAAGCGCTGTCCCGAGTGCTTTCTCCCGCCCAGCCAGGAAATCTTCCGGACGCCGCGCCGACAACCAGCCAGAAGCGACGCGACGATCCGGTTCGGAGGCGCACCGCCGGGCTGTCCCGAGCGCGGCGGCACGCGATGCCATGAAAAAGTCCGATGGCCGCGCCGACAACCAGCCAGAAGCGGCGCGGACCATCGTTCCAAATAGCGAAAGAGAGACTGTCCCGAGAACTCTCTTCCGCCCAGCCAGGAAATCTTCCGGACGCCACGCCGGCAACCAGCCAGAAGCGGCGCGACGATCCGGTTCGAAAGCGCACCGCCGGGCTGTCCCGAGCGCGGCGGCACGCGATGCCATGAAAGAGTCCGATGGCCGCGCCGACAACCAGCCAGAAGCGGCGCGGACCATCGTTCCAAA
>CBFGTW010000240.1:0-3050 GCA_965651855.1 uncultured Verrucomicrobiales bacterium | reverse complement strand
ACAACTACGCCGGCGGCGAAGACCAGAAGCGCTTCATCCTGCACTACAACTTCCCGCCGTTCTCCGTGGGTGAAACCGGCCGCATGGGTGGCCTGAACCGCCGCGAGATCGGCCACGGCGCGCTCGCCGAGCGCTCCATCGAGCCGGTCATTCCGAGCGAGGAGGACTTCCCCTACGCGATCCGTGTTTCCTCGGAAGTCACCGAGTCGAACGGCTCCACCTCGATGGCCACCGTCTGCGCGGGCACGATGTCGCTGCTCAATGCCGGCGTTCCGCTGCTCCGCCCGGTCGGCGGCATCTCCGTCGGTCTCGTCACCGATTGGAACGAGGACGGCACGCTCAAGGCGCACAAGATGCTCCTCGATATCATCGGCTCCGAGGACTTCTACGGCGACATGGACTTCAAGCTCTGTGGCACCAGCATGGGCGTCACCGGCTACCAGCTCGACCTCAAGCTGCCGGGCATCCCGCTCGACATGCTCGAAGAAGCGATCTTCATCGCCCGCGACGGCCGCGGCAAGGTGCTGACGAAAATGGCGGAAGCCATCTCCACGCACGGCGAGCTCAGCCCGCACGCGCCACGCATCGTCTCGGTGAAAATCCCGGCCGACCGCATCGGCGAGCTCATCGGGCCCGGCGGCAAGAACATCAAGGGCATCCAGGCCGAGTCCGGCGCCGAGATCAACATCGAGGACGACGGCACGGTCCACATCTACGCCGCCAAGCAGGAAGGCCTCGAGCGCGCCAAGGCGATGATCGACCGCATGTTCCAGGAGATCGAGGTCGGCCAAGTCTACACCGGCAAGGTCGTTTCCATCACCGCCTTCGGCGCGTTCATGGAAGTGCTCCCCGGCAAGGACGGCCTGATCCACGTCTCCGAGCTGGCCGAAGGCCGCACCGAGAAGGTGGAGGACGTCGTCAAGAAGGGCGAAATCGTCACCGCCAAGTGCCTCGGCGTGGACGAGAAAGGCCGCGTGAAAATGAGCCGCCGCGCGTGGCTCCGCGACCAGAAGGCGAAGGAAGCCGAAGCCGTCCAGGAACCCGCCGCCGCGGAGTAAGTTCAAGGAGTGCCGGCATCCTGCCGGCATCATCCCTCAAACCAGCCGGCGCCTCCTTGCGGGGCGCCGGCTTTTTCGTAGAAACGAGCTGTCCGATTTTCCCATGAACTCCGACTGGAACCTCGAACGCGACGCCTTCCTCGCGATGACGCCTCCGCGGTATGTGCCGGCGGCGGTTCGGAAGCGCGCTGCACCGCTCCGGGGCATCCTCGCGCTCACGCTCTTCGGCCTCGTGTTCGGCGGCTTCGGCTCGTTTTTCGCGGGGGTCTTTTTTCCCACTCACCTGCCGAAGCAATGGGAGCTCGATCGCGGCCCATCGACGGTGGTCGCCGGCACGATTGAGGATGTCAGCGAGACGAATCTCTCGGTGAACGATGTGAAAGTCATGCGTTACCGGTTTCGCTATCGCCCGGACGGCGGCGAGGAGTTGAAGGGTGTGGCTTTCACCACCGGCTCGCGGTGGAAGCCCGACGATTCGGTGGAAGTCCGCCACCTCATCGCGGACCCGGCGCTCGCCGCGCCCCTGGGAGCGAGGCTCGGCCAAGGCGACGCGATGCTGCTTTTCGTCCTCCTTTTCCCGCTCGTCGGATTCGGCTTGGTGATCGGGGCGATCGCGGGCCTGCGCCGCAAACGGCGCTTGCTCCGTCACGGTTGGGTCGGAAGGGCGACAGTGGACGCGCTCGAAAGGACGAACGCGAAAGTGAACGACCATCAGCAATACAAGATCCGCCTGACGCTCACGGATCTCGGAAGAACCATCGCCAAGCGCGTTCACGACCCGAAGGTCGTGGGGCTGCTCGAGGAACGGCATCGGTCCGGTGATCCGGTGACGGTGCTCCACGATGCCAACAAACCGCGCCGGCTCGATTTTCCCGAGTCGTGGACGTGACGGCTTCTGTGCCCGGGCTTGCGGTTGCCGCCGCCGCGGCGTCTCCTCGCGAGGTGGACGCCCTCACCGCCTGCGCGAAATCACTCGGCCTCGGAACCATCCGTCGGCATATCTTTCTCTGCGCGGACCAGACCGAGCCGAAGTGCTGCGCGACGGAAGCGGGACTGGAATCGTGGGAGTTTCTCAAGCGCCGGCTCAAGGAGTTGGGTCTCGCGACGGGTCCGCGGCCCGAGGTTTTCCGCACGAAAGCGAACTGCCTCCGGGTCTGCATGCGCGGCCCGGTCGCCGTCGTTTGGCCGGACGGCGTCTGGTATCATTCGTGCACGCCGGAGGTCCTCGAACGGATCATCCAGGAGCACCTGATCGGCGGAAGGGTCGTGGAGGAGTTCGTCATCGCCCGCAGCGCGCAGCCATGAATCCCGCTCTCGAAACACTGATGCTCGCCTTCTCCGGCGAGGAGCCGCTGCCGGTGCCGGAGCGCGCGTTGTTCCTCGGGGCGGAGCCGCATGACGCTCTGATGGCATGGCCGGAGGTCACCGGCTGGCAGCCGCTCAAGCCGCTGGCGGATGCGTGGGAGAACGCCGGCTTTCCGCGCCTCGACGAGCCGCAGGGGAAGTGGCCGCTGGTCCTGCTCCTGCCCGGCAAGTCGCGCGATGAAGCGCTCGCCACCTTCGCGCGCGGCCACGACCTTCTTGAAGACGGCGGCCGCCTCGTCGTCGCCATGCCCAACACCGCCGGCGCCTCGCGATTCGAGAAGGAACTCCAGCGCGCGGCCGGCGACGTCGGCTCGATCCAGAAGCACAAATGCCGCGCCTTCCATGTCGTCCGCGGCGAGTGGAACCAGGCGCTTCTCGACGGATGGCGGCAGCTCGTCGAGCCGCGGACGATTCCCGGAACGGACTTCCAGACGATTCCCGGCATTTTCAGCGCGGACCGCATCGACGCCGGCTCCGCCTTTCTCGCGGAACATCTGCCGGGCAGTCTCCGCGGTCGCGTCGCGGATCTCGGCGCGGGCTGGGGCTTTCTTTCGCGGCAGGTCGTCGATCGATTTCCAAATGTGGAACGGCTGGATCTTTTTGAAGCGGACGCACGTGCCTTGACCT
>CBFGTW010000239.1:0-3194 GCA_965651855.1 uncultured Verrucomicrobiales bacterium | reverse complement strand
GGATGGTGGATGGTGGATGGTGGATGGTGGATGGTGGGTTTCGGCGTGAAAGAGGCGCGGAGCGCGAGTATCTCTTCATTTTTCACTCATCATTCATCACTTTGCATTCGCGGCCCGACGGGCGCGCCGGAAGGGCCTGGGTTCGCTATCGCTCACGTGGCTTTGACGCTCTGGGAATTCGTGCCTCTCCCGATTTCCAATTATCCCGATCGCCCTTCCACCGGTATCGTGCGCGAATGCCGAACGCCCTGATCGAGGAAACCTCGCCGTATCTCCTGCAGCACGCGCACAATCCGGTGGACTGGCAGCCGTGGAGCGAGGCGGCCTTCGAGCGTGCGAGGGCGGAGGACAAGCTGGTGTTCCTCTCGGTCGGCTACTCGACCTGCCATTGGTGCCATGTGATGGAGCATGAGAGCTTCGAGAGCCCGCCGATCGCGCAGGTGATGAACCGCCATTTCATCAACATCAAGGTGGACCGCGAGGAGCGCCCGGACATCGATGCGAGCTACATGGCCTTCGTCCAGGCCACCACTGGCCAAGGCGGATGGCCGATGAGCGTGTGGCTCACGCCCGATGCCGAGCCGGTGGTGGGCGGCACGTATTTTCCGCCGGAGGACCGGTACGGCCGGCCGGGCTTCCCGCGGCTCTGCGAGCAGATCGGCCGGCTGTGGCGCGAGGATCGGGGAAAACTGCAAGCCAGCGCGACGAACGTCCTCGCGCACCTGCGGCGGCAGGCGGAGGAAAGGGCAACGGTGCGCGGCCTGCCGGACGCCACGGTCACCGGCGATTTCCTCGATCGCTGCGAGGCGACGTTCGACTCCGACTGGGGCGGCTTCGGTGGCGCTCCGAAGTTTCCCCGGCCGGCGGTCCTGCGGACGCTGATGCAGCTTGCCGAGCGCTTCGGCCGCGACTCGGACGAGGGAGCCATGGCTTGGGGAATGACGGAGCGCACCCTCCGGGGAATGGCCGCCGGTGGGATGCACGACCACCTGGCCGGAGGCTTTCACCGCTACTCGGTGGACCGTTATTGGCACGTCCCGCATTACGAGAAGATGTTGTATGATCAGGCGCAGCTTCTTTCGGCGTATCTCGAGGCGTGGCAAATCTCGGGCGACTCGATGTTCCGGGAAACGGCCTCCGGCGTCTGTGCCTATCTTCTTGGCTGGATGCGCGACACCGGAGGCGCCTTCCACGCCGCGGAGGACGCGGACAGCCTGCCGGCGGAAGACGCGCCGCGGAAACTCGAGGGCGCGTTCTGGACGTGGACCGCGGAAGAGATCCAGTCACTGCTCGCCCCGGAGGACGCCGCCCTGTTTTCCGCCGCATACGGCGTGGAGGCGACCGGCAACGCCCGCCCGGAAAGCGATCCGCACGGCGAACTCGAGGGGCGCAACACCTTGTTCCGCGCCCGGCGCGACGCGGAGCTGGCGGAGCTTTTTGATCGACCCGAAGATGAGATCCGTCGCCGGCTTGCCTCCGCCCGCGAAGTCCTGCTCGAGGCGCGCCTCCGCCGGCCCCGGCCGCACCGCGACGACAAGATCGTGACGGCATGGAACGGCCTCGCGATCGGAGCCTTGGCGAAGGCCTCGCGCGCGCTCGACCGGCCGGATCTCGGCGAGGCCGCGGAACAAGCCGCCGCCTTCATCCGCCGCGAGCTCTGGGACGGAGCCACGCTTTTCCGCAGCTTCCGCGGCCACCGCGGAAACGTGGAAGCCTTTCCCGCGGACTACGCTTTCCTCGTTTCCGGGCTCATCGAGTTGCACGGCCTCCGTCCCGAGAGCGGCTGGCTCGAGTGGGCGCTCGAATTGCAGCGGACCTGCGACGACCGCCACTGGGATGCTTCCCAAGCCGGCTACGTGATGCGCCCGGAAATCCGCGGCCAAACGCTGCTCTCCATCCGCGAGGACTACGACGGAGCCGAGCCCGCGCCGAATCACGCGGCTGCTGAAAACCTGTTGAAGCTCGCCGAATCCACCGGAAACCCGGAACTCGCGAAGCGCGCCGAAGCTTTGCTCCGCTCCGGCGCCCGGACCCTCGAAACCCAACCCTACGCCGCGCCCGTCCTGCTCGCCGCACTCGATCTCCACCAGCGCGGCGTCATGAAAATCCAGGTCCCGCAGGCACCCGATGGCCGCGACATCGAACTGCTGCGAACGTCGTATTTCCCGCGCGCCATCTTCGACCGCACCCCCGGAGCCGAGACCTTGGTCTGCGAGGGAAACACTTGCCGCAAACTCGCCTGAAGCCCGCTCTGGTCCGTTCTCGACCGCCCCAAGCTTCACCAGCCGAAGACGATCGGCGGGACGACGATCCGGACGTTGCCTCCGCCGTGGTCCTCGCTTTGCTCGACGGCGGTGACGATGCCATTTTCGAACTCGACGACTGTCTTGCTCCTCTCCTCGCGCGTGACATGCGAGAGCTGCCGGTAAACCGCTCCGTTGGCGGGATTTACGCGGGTGACGTAATGCTTCCGCTCCTCGTAGTCGATGAACTCCCACTGGCCGCTCTCGCCCTCGCCGGTGCGGCGGACGCTGGTCTTCGTCGGCTTGCCGAGCGCCTGGGTCACCTCGTCCGTGGTCATGCCGACGGCGGCCTCCTTGGCGGCGATGTAGGCTTTTACGGCCATCTGGCGCTCGTAGAGTTTCTTGAGGTTCGCGGTGAATTCGGGGTCCTCGGAAGAGAATGCCCAAGGAGCGACCCAACCCGCGACGGTGTTGCGGTGGCTGGTGGTGCGGATGCGGTAGGCGCGCTCGGAGATCGCCTCGAGCCGGACCTTGCGTCCCGCGGTGATCGTTCCGCGGCGCTGCACGCCTTCCTTGTCGCCGAACACCGGCGCTTCCTTCGCCACTTCCAGTTCGATGGGCTGGTCGAGCGCTTCCTCGAGATAGACCACCTCGGGATCGGAATCGAGCGCCCAGCCGCGGTCGGCGGGCTTGACCTGGGCGGCGGCCGGAAGGGCGAAAAACAGACTGGCGGTGAGACACGCGAATCCCTTCTTCATGGCATCACGCTAGCCGGGACCGGGCGAAACGGAAGCGGGATTTTGCGGAGTTGGTCCGGCTGGGGCAATTGATCTCACGCGAAGCCGCGAAGGGAGCGAGGGCTTTTTCATTTCTCTGTTTTCCGGTCGGGCATTCGGTGGCCGATCCAGGGTTCATGCAGCGGGTCCCCATTCCGAGTTCGCGTCTTCGCGG
>CBFGTW010000238.1:0-3195 GCA_965651855.1 uncultured Verrucomicrobiales bacterium | reverse complement strand
GTCCCAGTTGACGAAGATCGGGTTCACGATGTCCGGCTCGGAGGCGAAAAGCGAAAGCTCGAAGCCCGCCGGCACCTGCGCCAGCTTCATCGATTCCTCCGGCGAAAGCGGTTTCTGCGCCTCGGTGATCAGCTCGCGCTTCACGTATCCCGGCAGCTCGACCTCCTGCTGTTCGAGCTCCGGCAGGTCGAGCGCCTCGAGCTTCGCCCGCTTTTCCGGGCCGACGCTCCAGAGAATCGCCCGCTTGATGAGATCGTGGAATTCCGGCCGGTCCCAGACGCGATGGTCGTGCCCCGCCGCGGTGTAGAAAACCCGGCCCTTCCCCTGCTCGCGGACCCACGTCCACGGCTCGTCTTCCCGCTTCTCGAGGATGACGCGGTCGTCGCCGTGCTGGTCGTGGACATACGTTTCATCCCACGCCTCGAAGCCGCCGTAGCCGCTCATGATCGGATGCTCCGGCTCCACGATGGTCGCCTTGAAAACACCGTCGCCATGATGGGCGAAGCGGCCGCCAACGAGCTTGATGAACTCCGGCGAGCCACCGTAGCAGGCCGAAGCGCAGTGGATCGGCAAAAACGCGCCGCCATTCTCGACGTAGCCGGTGAGCGCCTCGAGCTGGTCCGCTGGCATCGGGCCGCCTTGGTGCCAGTTGCCGTACATCAGCAGCGCGTCGTAGTTCGCCAGCGTGCTGGAATTCAACGCCTCGGCCGGGTCTTCCGTGTAAGTGAAATCGATTCCCTCGGTGCCGAGGTGGCGCTTGATGACGCGGTAGCGCGTGATCGGATCATGCCCCGGGCCGTTCGCGGTGGGCGCGCCGAAAAAGAGCACCTCGAGCCGCCGCGCCTCCGGCTGGGGAGCGGTCAGCGGTTTCGCGAGAACCGCGCCGAGCACGGCAACAGGAATGGCAAGCGACAGGCGGATGGCGGACATCGGGCGGCGAACTGTGGGTTTTCGTCGCCGGCCGGCACGACCACGCGACAGCGCAAGTTGCTGACCGAGCCGGACAGCGAACGCAAGGATAAATAAATCGATTAATTTTGACTGGATGCTGGCGCTCCGGGCCGCAAACTGTCTTGGTCCGGATGGAAAATCCCGAACCCTCAGACGCCATGAAAACCCTCGACCGCCGCACGTTTCTGGGCACCACCGCAGCCGCCGCCGCCTTCACCACCCTCGGTGCCCGCGCGCAGGATGCGCCCGCAGGAGAACCGCTCAAGCTCGGCCTGATCGGCTGCGGCTGGTGGGGGCTGGTGGACGCGAAGGCCGCGCTCAAGGCCGGCGGCGTGGAGTTCACCGCCCTCTGCGATGTGGACAGCGAGCATCTCGCGAAGGCGGCCGATGAGATCGAGAAGCTCCAGGGCAGCCGGCCGCAGACGTTCAAGCTCCACGACCAGTTGCTGGACACGGAAGGCCTGCAGGCGGTCATCATCGCCACGCCGCCGCAATGGCACGCCCTGCCGTTCATCGCCGCTTGCGCGAAGGGGCTCGCGATTTACTGCGAAAAGCCCCTCGCCTACGACATCCGCGAGGGCCGGGCAATGGCGGACGCGGCGGAGAAAGCCGGCAACATCGTCCAGATCGGCTTCCAACGGCGGCAGGCCACCGGTTTCGCCGAAGCCCGGAAATACATCCAGGCGGGCAATGCCGGCAAAATCATCTCCGCGGAAGCACAGATCCACTACGACGCTCCGACGCCCGATCCGACGCCGACGGAGCCGCCCGCCTCGCTCGATTGGGATCTCTGGTGCGGGCCGGCGCCGCTCATCCCCTACAGCCCGGCCGTCGGCCACATGAACTGGCGGCTCGAGAAAACCACCGGCCACGGCCACCTCGTCGATTGGGGGATCCACCTCATCGACGCCGCGCGCTGGATTCTCGGAGCCGGCGCGCCCAAGGCTGTCACCGCCGCCGGCGGCCTCCACCACCTGAAGGAAAAAATCACCACCCCGGACATCCTCACCGTCCACTTCGAATTCGACGACTGCCCGCTGACCTGGCGCCACCGAATCTGGGGCGCGCAGGAAATGAACCCGGAGCTATCGAACGGCATCTTCCTCTACGGCGAGAAGGAAACCGTCTTCTGCACCGACGGGAAATGGATCGTCCAGCCGCGCGGTCGCGGCGCCGAGCCGGTCGTGCACGAGGGAGGGAACGACTCGCTCGGCCTGCACATCGCCGAGTTCGTCGAAGCCGTCCGGGACAAGGGCCAGCCGTCGTGCTCGGTCGAGGAAGGACATCTCTCGACCGCGGCGGTGAAGCTCGCGATGATCTCTTACGACACCGGCACCCGCGTCGAATGGGACGCCGAGGCCGAAACGATCTCCGGAAATCCCGAAGCCTCGAAGCTCCTCAAGCGCGACTACCGCTCTCCGTGGCAGCACCCGGGCTGAGGGTGGCCGGCCGAGTTCGGCTACAACTTCAGCATCCGCCGCACCTCCAGGGCCGTCTCGGCGCCGTGCCGAAGCGCCGCGTCACCCCAGACCGCGGCGTGACGGAGCCACTCGAGGCCGAAGTCGCGGAAGCTGCGCAGCGGCGCGTCGGCGGCCAGGCAAAGCAGCCCGACCAGCACGAGCAGGTTCGCGAAGAAGATAACGACCAGCGAGAGGAAGGTGCCGTTCTCCTTCAGGTCCGGCTGGTCGCGCGGGATCATCCACAGCGTCCAGACGAAGTGGAACGTCCAGGTCGCGCCGGCGACGGCGTAGAACGCCTTGTCCCAGTTGCCGCCGAGGTCGGCCAGATGGCGCGCGGCGACGTAGAGAATCACCGCGACCGCCGTCCAGAAGGGCACGAAATACGGCGAGAGGGCGATGACGAGATTCGTCTTGTTGGTGGTGATGTAGCCACCCTCGGTGCTGACGTGGAAATCCGTCACCCGGCCGCGGAAGAGGACGACGAAGATCGCATGAGTCAACTCATGCCCCAGCACGTAGAGGTAAAGGAAGAACGACTTCAGCAAGCCGGACCAAAACCAGCCGATCATCATCAGCACGCCGGTGGCGAAGAACCAGAACTCCGCGGTTTGCCAGAAGCCCTGCGCGACGGTGGCTTCCGAGAAGCGCGAGAGGAAGGTCCACAGGGTCACCCAGCACGGCGGCAGCAGGAGCAGGGCCGCCGTCCAGCGCAGCAGGCGCTTCGGCCAGCCCACCTCGTCCTCGGCCGGCAGCGGCGCGGTGGCGGCGATGGCCGCCCGCACGG
>CBFGTW010000237.1:0-3337 GCA_965651855.1 uncultured Verrucomicrobiales bacterium | reverse complement strand
CGCACGGAGCCGCGATGCTCGGGTTCGCAGGCGGAACACGCGACGAAGTTTCTCTGGCCGACCGCCAAGGGCACCTGATTGGAGCCGTTCCAGTCGCGGTCTCCGGCTGCGTCTTCCCAAAAGCACACGGGACAGATCTGGAAGGTCCCGCCGGCCGGCCGGGTGTAGGTCCGGTAGCCGCAGCAGGGGCAGGGAAACCGTTCGAGTCCAGGCATGGCAGAGTGGTTCTTTGCGGGTTGTGGATCGTGGGGTGTTCCGGTAGCTTGCAGCCATGAACTTGTTGCAGCGGATTACGATGAACCCCGAGGTTTGCGGCGGGCGTCCTTGCGTGCGTGGCATGAGAATCCGGGTGAAAGACGTGCTCGATCTGCTGGCGGCGAAGGTGCCGGAGGCGGAGATTCTTGAGGATTTCCCGTATCTGGAAGCCGAGGATATCCAGGCTTGCATCGAGTATGCGGCCGCGCAGGCGGATCATCCGGTGCTGGTTTCGGCGTGATCCGGCAAGCCGCGGGACCATGAGCGAGGTAAAATTTCTGATAGATGCGCAACTGCCACCAGCGCTGGCGCGCTTTCTTTCGGCCAATGGATTGCATTCCATCCACATCGCGGATCTTGGAGCGAAGGAGGCGACTGATTCATGGATCTGGAACAAGGCGGTGGCAGAGAATTGGGTGCTAGTGACAAAAGATGAGGATTTCTCTCTTCGAGTGACGCTCTCGAAAGAGGCGCCGGTGATCGTTTGGATTCGTATTGGGAACGCGTCCCGCAGAGAGCTGTTGCGGCGGGTCGAGCCCATGGTGGGACTGTGGGTCGAACGGATTCGAGCGGGCGAACGGGTGCTTGAGATTCGTTGAGTTATCATCAGTTCGGGGATGGCGCCGACAAGGGAAGGCGGGACGTTCCGGACCTTGCGGCCCGTGCGGGATTTGAACCCGCTGGTTACCAGATGGAGTCCCGCCGGCATTCGGCGCCGGGGAAGGCTGCGACAAGTTAGTGGAAAGACGATCGCTCTACCACTGAGCTACCCTGCTCGCGCAGGGGCCGGGATCGAACCGGCGACCGATGGAGTCTTTCCCGCATTCGCAGTGGAAGGGGATGCCGCCGCGGCGGCGAGGAGGTGTGGGACGTGGCTCTTTCGAGCCTTAGCGTTGGTTTAACGATGGAGTCCCACGGGCATCCGCCGCGGCGGCAAGGGGTTCATGCGATTTTCATGCGTTGTCCGAGGGCTTGGCTTTCGATTTCCTGGACCCAGCGGTTGCCGTCGGAACCGGCCGCGAAGGCGGCGATGGGGTCGAAGACGGCGTCGCTGAATCCGGCGATGTTGAGGATGTCCGCGCGGTCCGGGGCTTGGGTCGTGGTGTTGGCGACGAGGTCGATGCAGACCAGCTTGGCGGCCGGGTGGCGCTGCCGGAGCGTTTCCCACTCCGCCATCATGGCCGTTCCGCGGTTGCGCGCGGGGTCGGCCCACGACTCGCAGTCGGAGACGAAGATCACCAGGTCCGGCGTGGCCTTTTCCTTGTTGAGCTTCGCCAGCGGCGCCGAGCAATTCGTTCCGCCGCCGCCGATGGCCGCCAGCCGCTTGGCGTTGGTCATCACGGTGTCGCGCGGGTTGAGCCGCAGCTCGGCGACCTTCATTTCGAACGGCAGCACCCGGGCGTCGCGGTTCTTGCGGAGAATCGCGGCCGCCACGAGCGCGGCGACGTCGATGCACCGCATCGTCGAGCTGGCGCCCTTGCGGTAGCCGGTCACCGGCCATTGCATCGAGCCGGACACGTCCGGGCAAACGACCACTTTTCCGCGCACCTCCGGCACGTTGGCGACGGCGGTTTCCATCGCGTCCTGCAGCGCTTCCCGCAGCGGCTCCGGCACGTCGCTTCCCGCGTTGAGGAAGGCGGCCAGGAGCTGGTAGGGAAACGCCCGGGCGCGGCGGATCTCGTCTGGATCGGCGAGGCGGGCGGCGAGGCGGGTCACCAGGCCGGCATCGCGGAAAACTCCGTGACGGGCGAAGGTGTTCAGGTTCATCCGCGTGGTCTGCCAGGTCGCGTTCGCGGCGATCGACCGCCATTCCCGCTCGCCGATGTCGAGGCCGGCGAGCATCTGGAACGGCACGTCCGGCACCTCGCCATCGCGGGAAACTTTCCACGCCTCGTAAGCGCGCAGCGTTTCCGGCAGGGCGGCGGGGTCGAACGGCTTGCGGATCAGCCAGGCGTAGAAGGCTTCGCGGGCCGCGTCCGCCGGCCGCGGGTGCACCATTTTCACGATGTCCGCGAGCGACGGATCCTTGCCGATGGCGGCGTTGAGCAGCTGGCGTTCGGACGCGCGCTCGAGCCACTGGCGCACCAGGCGCTTCGGCGCGGAGCCGAGCGATTTTCGGCCGGTCACGCCCGAGCGCAGGATCTGGACGAAGTTCCGCAGCATCCGGCCGTTGTCGATCACCTGTGGGAAAATCTCCGCCAGGCGGTCGAGATCGCGGGTCGCGAGAACGGCGCAGAGCAATGCCGGCATGTCCTTCATGAAGCCGCGGCGGCGGGCGTAGAGCGCGGTCTTCGCCAGGAAGTCCGCGTCCACTTGCCGCGCCACCTCGAGCACGCGCTCGAGCTGGAGTTCGGCCGAGGCGTAGAAGGTCGCGTTCAGCGTTCCGGTCGCCGCGAGGCGGGCGAGGGTCGCTTCCGGCGATAGATCGTAGGCCGGAGCGCCCGCGTCGTTCCGGGCCGTGGCCACCGGGACGAGGGCACCGCGGATGGACTGGAAGAGATTCTTGTTGGCCATGGGAGGATGGGATTCGTTGGAGACAGACCTTCATTGGCATCCCGCGTGCCAAGTCGGGCCGAGGCTCGTTAGTGAGGGACACAACTCTCTGATAGCGAGTCTAAAAGGAATGTTGCTCCCGAGTCGCCTGCCTGCCCCGACGAATTTGGCCCCAACTGCCAGGCGCGCTTTTCGGCTAGGAAACTCGCCGCGATTCCAGCACAAGAACGCCGATGAAACGCGTCGCCATCGGCCTGCTCGGGACGAAGCTGGACAGCGGCGCCGGCCACCGGCGCTGGGAGAGCTGGCGGCCGAGCGTTTCCTTGTTCCAGCACGAGGAGCTGCTCTTCGACCGCTTCGAGCTGCTCGCGGAGCCGCAGTTTTCCAAGCTCCAGGAGCAGGTGGCGGAGGACGTGCGGCGGGTTTCGCCGGAGACCGAGGTCCGGCCGCATGCCGTGAGCTTCGGCAAGGACCCGTGGGACCTCGCGACCGTCTACGGCGCGCTGCACGACTGGGCCCGCGGCTATGCCTTCGATCCGGAGCGCGAGGAATACTTCGTCCACATCACCACCGGCACGCACATCGCGCA
>CBFGTW010000236.1:0-3458 GCA_965651855.1 uncultured Verrucomicrobiales bacterium | reverse complement strand
GGGACAATCGAGCAAGCGGCGGGCGAAGTTGCGCGCCTCGTTGATGTCCATGATCCCGACGATGTCCGGCAGCAGCGACTTGTCGTCGTTCAGCAAGGTCTGGAGCCGGGAGGTCTTGCGCGGTCCGTCCGAAAGGTGGTCGTTTTCGAGCAGATTGAGGATCGATGCGCCCACGTCCGCGCCGAAAACCTCCGACGAGGCGGCCTCGCGCTCGCGACAGACCCAGATCAAGGCGTCCGGCCCGAGGGCGCGGCGGGTGAGCGCGGACCGGAGGTGATCGATGAGCGCGGCGGTCTGGTCGCGCTCGATGAGAATGCGGGCGATTTCGCTGACGCCGCGGGCGCCGACTCGATCGAAGACCTGCACGATCTTCTCGACCCACTCGTCGCCGTAAGCCGCCGGAAAGGTCTCGTAAACCGCGCGCTGCCGGGCGGAGGGAAGCGATCCGGCTTCGTCGGCCAGCTTCGCCGGGTCCGCCGAGGCGACCAGGTCCGCGAGGCGGACGGCCGCGGGATCGAGTTCGAGAGTTTTCGAGGAATCGATCACCTCGTCGCGCGCGGCCACCAGCTGCAGGGCTTGGCCGAGTTGCACGCGGGCGGCCTTTTTCGCGCCTTCGTCGATGTCGTCGAGCAGGCGTTTGAGGGCCTCGTCATCCTTGTTGAAGGCGCCGATGTCCGCGGCGATCGCCTCGAGCGCGCGGATCATCCCCTTGATGTCCTTGGCGGACTCGAAGTCCGTGACCATGGCCTCGGCGGCCGAGACATCCGCGCCGCGCAGGACGAGCGCCTCGGTCCGCTTTTGCGGCACCACGACGCGGCGGCTCTCGCGCAACGCTTTTTTCGCGCTTTCCCACCACTTCTTGTATCCGGCGGCCGGAATCACGGAGCCGGAAAGCTCGCGCTCGATCATCTCCCCGGTCAGCGTGCCGCCGTGGCTCTCGAGCAAGTGGACCACCAGCTCGACGGCGTCCTTGGAGCCGAGCGCGCGCAGTTCCTCGAGTTGCTCGATCTTTCGGGCCCGGAAATCGTCTTCCGGGATCCACTCGGTCTTCTGGAAGGCGAATTGCAGCTCCATCGTCTGGTCCGGCGACTTCTCGAAATCGATGGTCACCTTTTTCCCGGGCAGGTCCCAGTCGGTGACCTTTCCGGCTCCGAAAGACTTGTGGACGCAGAAATTTCCGGGAGCCAATTGGGACAGTCGCTCGCCGACCGGTTTCGGAATACGGCCGGCTTCAACCAGCTTGGCCACGTCAGGATGCATGCCGCGGAAGATGGGAACCCACCCCGTAAAACGCAAGGCATTCCCGGGACAAATCCCCCCGCGCCGGACTCAGCGGTCGGCCGGCGGCGGCACGACCCGCGGCCGGGGCGGGCGCACCGGCGTCATCCGGCCGTCGAGCGCGTGATCGAGCCCGCGGCGGAGCGCGCAAACGCGGCGGTGCCATTTGTCCGGCAGGCCCTCCGGCTTCACGTCCGACTGCATCTTGCCCGTGAATATCACGCTTCCCTCGGCATCCTTGACGGTCACGTGGTAGGTGTCGTCCGGCTCGCGGCGAACCCAGGCCGAGCCTTCGCCGCCGGTGTAGCTCGCGGTGCGGGCACCGACGTTGACGAGCTTCATCGGCGCGGCCTCGTCGGGAAACATCGCCGCGTCCGCGATGTCTCCGCGATCGGTGCCGGGATGATCCGGCGCCTCTCCGAGCTTGAGCACGAGATCGAGCGGCCGGCCGCTGCGGAATATGGAGAGTGCCACCTCCTGGCCCGGCAGATGATGGCCGAGCAAGGTGGCGAGCTGCGCCTCGTTGACCAGCATCTGGTCGCCGAACTTCCAGAAGACGTCGAGCGGCCGCAGCCCGGCGGATTCGGCCGGACCGTCCTTGTCCACCGACTTGACGACAAAGCCGATCCCCGGCGGGAGCGACGGCAGGTGGACGGCGGTGGTTTCATCCGGCTTGGTCAAGCGCAGGCCGAGCCAGGCTCGCGGAGCCGTTTCGCGCGCGTCCGGGATCGGCACGGCGGGAAGCACCGCCGCCGCCGGCGCATCCTTGCGGGCGATGACGGTCTCCTCCGCCCCCACCCATGCGGGCACGGTGAGGACGACCAACCAGACGCCGGGCTTCATGATGGGTTTCAAAATGCGGTGATGGGGGTCAGCAGGATTTCCTCCCGCGGTTCGGATACGGAAAGGATCATGCCGGTTTGCTCGTCACGGAAGATATTCTGCTCCACGAGGCGTACCCGGACGGCCTCCATCGCCTGCCCTCCGGGGCCGGTGAGCCAGCCGGCATCCGTCATTTCCTCGACGCGATCGGCTTCGCCCACCAGCACCAGCCCCGAAGCGGGAACATGGGCGGCGGCGGCAGGCGCGGCGTCTTCGGCACCGCTTGGCGTGAGCCACACGGCGGCCAGCGCCGCGAGCGCCGCGGCGATCCCGGATGCCATGACAAAACCGGGAACGCCCTGACGCGGCCGGGGCGCGGGCGTGGCGGCGGATCCGGCGTCCGCCAGCTCGTCGAGCATCGCGTCGATCGACGCCTGGCCGTCCCCGCTGAGCGCGGGCGGCATCAGGCGGGCGAGAGCGGCTTCGATGGATTCAGGCGCTGGCATGGCGGACCTCCTTCAGTCGGCGCAGTTCGTGCGCGAGTTGTTCGAGGGCGTAGCGATAGCGGGACGCGGCCGTGTTCGGGGAAATCGCGAGCGTTTCGGAAATCTGCGCGAACGTCAGCCCGCCCCAGGTTTTCATGACGACCACTTCGCGGAGCTTCGGGCTGAGGTTTTGCACCGCTTCGCGAAGGAAAGCGGCCTCCTCGTCGTCTTCGAGAACGGGATCGAGCCAGACGTCTTGGAAGTCGTTGAGGAAAATGACGGACTCCTCGCGCTTCCGCCGGCGGGATTCGCTGCGGTAGTGGTTCAGCCCGCAGAAGCGGATGGTGGAAAAGGCGAGCGGCAGGTCCGGCGGCGCGGCGCCTTTGTCGGCCTGGTAGTGCCAGAGCCTCAGAATGGCCTCCTGCACGAGGTCTTCGGCGTCGTGGCGGCAGTTCGCCCAGCCGCGCGCGAAGAGCAGGAGTTTCGGGCCGTTGACGGCCACCCACTCCTTCCAAACCCGTGCCGAGTTGTTCCCCATTCGTCTGGGAAAATGCCTCCCACCGGCTCCCTTGTCTGCAAATTCTTTCCGCGGCCGCCGGAAAGGCCGGTCAATCGAGGAAACGGATCCGGCCGGGCAGCGGCGTTTGCTCGCGGGCCATCGCCTCGTGCTGCTCGTCGGTGCAGGCGGAATCGATGGGTGCGTCGGGCGCCAGGTCGCTGCGCTCGAGGTAACCGTTCTCCACCAGCCACGCCTCCACTTCCTCGCCGCTCACGTCGGCCAGCATGTGCCCGTCGATCTCGACGCAGGGCGAGAGCGACTGGCCGCTGCGCTGCTCCATTTCCCAGCGGAAGGCGGGGTTCTTGATGATGTCC
>CBFGTW010000235.1:0-3495 GCA_965651855.1 uncultured Verrucomicrobiales bacterium | reverse complement strand
ACAACCGGGTCTCGAACCGCGCCGACATCGATTGGGATGACCTCGAGGCCGACCTCGTCACCGCCGACCTCGGCATCCGGCTCAGCACCCGGATCATCGACGACCTCCGCGACCGCGGCCGCGCCGTTACCGCCGACGACGTGGTGGAAACGACGCGTCGCCACCTCACCGAACGCCTGCCGGCCGACCAGCCGCCGCCGCTGCCCCGTCCGGACGGCAAGCCGTTCGTGATCCTCGTCGTCGGCGTCAACGGCACGGGAAAAACCACCTCCTGCGCCAAGCTCGGCCACTGGCTCCATGGCCGCGGATTTTCCGTCGTCCTGGCCGCCGCGGACACCTTCCGCGCCGCCGCCGTCGAGCAACTCCAGCGCTGGGCCGACCGCCTCGGACTGCCGGTGGTGAAGGGCAGCCCGAACGCCGACCCGTCGTCGGTTTGTTTCACCGCGCATCAGAAGGCGATCAAGAACGGCGCGAAGTTCCTCATCTGCGACACCGCCGGTCGCATCCACACCCGCCACAACCTGATGGAGGAGTTGGGAAAAATCCGCCGCACCCTCGCGAAGAACGACGACACCGCGCCGCACCTCACTCTGCTCGTCGTCGACGCCACCACCGGCTCGAACGCCCTCCAGCAGGCGAAGGAGTTCCACAAGGCAAGCCCGCTCGACGGCCTGATCGTCACGAAACTCGACGGCTCCGGCAAAGGCGGTGTGGCCGTGGCCATCCACGATCAGCTCGGCATCGGCCCGCGTTTCCTCGGCACCGGCGAAGAACCCGAAGCCTTCGAGCTATTCAACAAGAACAAGTTCATCCAGGAGATCCTGTAGGGAGAATGGATGTTGGGTTGATTGAGATTTGGAGATTGGGCTTCTCGGCGACTTCCGCTCTCCTCCATTGTCCCCTACTTTCGCATCCGGCCGCTGATGTGACCCGACGGTTCAACGGGACACCTCGGCCGCGTCCTTCTCCGGCAGGTGCTCTTCGCAGTATTCCCGACCATCGGAGCCCACGCGGAACTCGAGAGTGGGATCGCTGCGGTCCGTGCGGTGGCAGACCATGCAGCGGTGGAACGGCTCATCCTCCGGCAACTTCTTCGCGTTGAACTTCCGCCGGCGCTTGGCGGAGCTGGCGACGCGCGCCGTTCCGCGGAGGGCCGGAATCCCCGCCCAGAGGATGTAGTTCGCGAAGGCCGGCAGAAACAACAACAGCAAAGGCGGCTGGCGAAGCGCTGCCAGGACCGTGATCGCCGCCGCCAAGATCGCGAGAAACCTCACCTGTACCGGAAGGATGAGAAACAAGCGGAACTCGACCCGCGGAAACAGGGTGGCGAACGCAAAGAACGCGGCCTGATAAAGCAGGAAGCCGCTGCCGGGGGAGTGCACGAGAAAATTCCCGAGGATCAGCCCCACGATGCCGAAGTAGTGGAACATCGAGGTGCGGAATACTCCCCACGCCCCTTCCAACGAATCGCTCATCAGGAAGGCGATCAGCACCATGAAAAACAGGAAAATGATCCCGAGCCCGCCGACGCCGCCCATGCCGGACGACGCGAACAGGAACGTCACCAGCCGCCAAACCTCGCCTCCCAGGATCTTCGCCCGATCGAATTCCAACACCTCTCCGATCCGCGGATTGAAGATCTGCAGACCGTAAACCATCACGTGGAACAACGCGTAGTAACGGAGGAATCCGGGAAAGGCGAGCCAGCCGAAGCGGCGTTCCATGCGATCGAGAAATGCCATGCCGCGCCCAGCATCGTCGGCCCGGCCCGATTGACAAGCGAACGCCGCGCAAGCACCCTCCGCCCGTGAGCGACACCGAGCTGAAACGCACCCCGCTGGAACCGGTCCACCAGTCGCTCGGCGCACGCCTGGTCCCCTTCGCCGGCTGGAACATGCCGGTCCAGTACACCTCGATCCTCGACGAGCACGCCGCCGTGCGGAACGGCTGCGGGATTTTCGACATTTCCCACATGGGCCAATTCGTCGCCAGCGGTCCGGCGGCGTTGGATTGGCTGAACCGGATGCTCACCAACAACGTCGCGCGTCTCGACCCCGGCCAAGGCCAATACACGCTGATGCTCAACGAGCACGGTGGCGTGATCGACGACCTCATCATCTATCGCACCGGCGACCACGACTATCTGCTCGTGGTCAACGCCTCGATGATCGACGAGGATTTCGAGTGGCTCGTCCGCCATCAGGACTCCGCCGTCACGCTTCGCAATGAAAGCGGCTTCTGGGCGGGCATGGCAGTGCAGGGCCCGAAGGCCTCCGAAACCTTCAAAGCCGCGCTGCCCGGTGAAACCCTGCCCGCGCGGAACCACATCGCCGCCACCGCCGACGGCGCGCTCATCTGCCGGACGGGCTACACCGGCGAAGACGGCTTCGAGTTTTTCTGCGCCGTGGCCGACGCCGCGGATGCTTGGAGAAACTTCCAGAACGCCGGCGCGAAAGCCTGCGGCCTCGGTGCCCGCGACACCCTGCGCCTTGAAATGGGCTATCCCCTCAACGGCAACGATCTTTCGCCCGACCGAACCCCCATCGAGGCCGGCCTCGGGTTCTTCGTCGACCTCGACAAGGGCGAATTCATCGGTCGCGAAGCCCTCGCCCGCCAGAAAGCCCAAGGTCCCCAATTTCAGCTCGCCGCCATCCGCTATCTCGAAAAGGGCGCGCCTCCCCGCGCCCACTATCCCGTGCTGTCGGCAGCGGGAGAGCCTCTCGGCGAACTGGCCAGCGGCGTGCTTTCCCCCAGCCTCGGAGCCGGCATCGGCATGGCTTATCTTCCCGCTGCTTCCACCAAGATCGGCACGCGTCTCCAGATCGACGTCCGGGGGCGCCTGTTTCCCGCCGAGGTGGTGAAGAAACCGTTTTACAAACCCGCCTCGAACTCCTGACATCCGTCAATCCGTCATGAACGTCCCCGACGACCTCCGCTACAATTCGTCCCACGAATGGGTCCGCCTCGAAGGCGACATCGCCACCATCGGCATCACCGATCATGCCCAGGAGGAGCTGACCGACGTGGTCTTCGTCGAGCTGCCAGCCATCGGCCGCGCCTGTGATGCCGGGGATCCCACGGCGGTCGTCGAATCGGTCAAGGCCGCCAGCGACATCTACACCCCCTTGGCCGGCGAAGTCGTGGACGCCAATGCGGCCGTCGAAGCCGACCCTTCGCTCGTGAACACGGATCCCTACGGCCAAGGCTGGATCTTCAAGATCCGGGTCAAGGATCCGATCGCGGCCGAGAGTCTCATGGACGCCGCGGCGTACAAGGCCCACATCGGCTGAACCAGCCCAAAGCGGATTCATCCGGCCGCCGACAACGGCCCCGGCCGGTAGCTTTCCCACGGAACTCCCTCTCTCCCAATCTCGGGACCTGCCACCAGCCATCGGTGCCGGCGCCCCGAGTCGCGTCCGTCCCCCCCTCGAAACGAAGAAGCCCGGCTCCTTGTTTCCAAGGAGCCGGGCATATACCTGGCGGCGACCTACTCTC
>CBFGTW010000234.1:0-3590 GCA_965651855.1 uncultured Verrucomicrobiales bacterium | reverse complement strand
ACTCGGCACTCTGCTCACACTCCAAAATGCTTCCGCGTGAGGAATGTCCAGGTTTCGTAGTCGAGGCGCGCGATGGTGACGAAGGGGCGGATGCCGACGCGGCGTTCGGCGGCGCGGAGGACTTCTTCCGCCATGATGGTGGTGGCGATCGGGTTGATGGAGCCCACGCCGATGGCGTCGGTGTCCTCGGCGTAGATGACCGGCACCAGCAGGGCGCGGCCGAGTTTGTGGATGGCGTCGAACGCGTCGTAGAACGCGGTGGGAGCGATCAACTTGCCGGCGAAGGGGATCGGGGGCGGGGGCTGGCTCACGGCGCGCGCCGCGGCATCGCCGAGTTCGGCGATCGCCGGCCCGAGCTGTTCTTCCGGGTGGCCCAGGACGCGGGCCAAGGAGTCGAGCAGGTCCACCGGCAGGCCTTCGGCGTGGAGCTTCCGGGCGGCCACCAGCGCGTGCGAGATCTCGGTGTGGGTGGCGGCCTCCGCCTCGTGCAGCGTCTCGGCGGTGCGCACCAAGCACTCTTCGACCGCCTCGGCCGGCGTCCGCGCGGCACGGACGGGTTCTTTGACGGCAAGAAACGGGGAACTCATGGTCGGGTTTTCCGGCGGCGGTCAGTGACGGCGCGCCCGGCTGAAATTGGGTTTCGATGGCGCCGCCGGAGCGCTGGCGGGTTGCCGGGCGTTCAGCTCCTCGTGCGTCGGGTAGTAAGGCGCTTGATGGGGTTGCAGACCGCGGACGGCGCGGGGAAGGTTCGGCTCGTGGGCGGGGCCCGGGTTGTTCGGGTCCACCCAGTCGTGGTCGCAGGGCAGGGCGATCTTGTTGCGGATGCGGTTGCCCTGAGCGTCCGTCGCCGAGCCGCTGGCCGGATTGTAGGAAGTCGGCGTCACAACGAAGACCAAGCTGGTCTGCTCCTTGGAGGTATCCTTGCTCTTGAAGAAAAAGTTGAGGACCGGGATGTCGCCGAGGAGCGGGACCTTGTTTTTGTTCCGGCTTTGCACCTCGCCGTAGAAGCCCCCCACGACCAGCGAGTGGCCGTCCGGAACGCGGGCCAGGGCCTCCACCATCGACTCCTGCACGCGGGGGTAGCGGTTTCCGGGAAGACCGGGAATCGCCGACGCTCCGATCACTTCTCCGGTCACCTGCGCTGAACGGGGCCGCATCTGCATGCGGATCGTGCCGTCGGGCAGAAGCGTCGGGGTGACCACCAGCGAGATGCCGATCTCGCGGTGGTTCTCGGGATCTTCCGTGATCGCCTTGTCGCTGCTGTCGATCTTGTAGCGGACTTCCTCGGAAACCGTGGGCAGACCCGAGGTGCCGCCCGGAGTGGTGGTGGAGGTGATGATCGGGATGCGGTCGATGATCGAAATGGTGGCCTGCTCGTTGTCCTCGGTGATCAAGGTTGGGTTGGAAATCTGGGAGGCCAGCCCCCCTTCGGCGAGCGCGCGCAGGACCGCGCTGACTTGGAACGGGCTGAGGACGACATTCGGCCCGGAGGTCTGCGTGCTGGCCCGGTTGGTGGAGGAAGTGGTGCCGCCGTCCGACGTGAAGCCGCTGGTGACCGACGATCCCGTGGTCGTGGTGCTGTCCAGCACGCCGTTCACGTTCTCCAGCACGCTTTCGGAAAGGGAGGTGGAGCCCGAGGTCGAGCCCGTTGTCAAGGTGTTCCCTCGGTTCGACGTCCGGACGACGGTCGGCGAATTCAGGCCGAAAATGCCGTTCAAGTCGGCGGCGAGGCCGAGCGAGGTGCCGTCGCCCAGCGAGGTGGACCAGTCCACGCCCTGGCGCTCGGCCGCGCTGCTGTTCACGCGCAGGATTTTCGTTTCGACCACGATCTGGCCGCGCACCCGGTCGATGGCGTGGAGGAACTCGCGCGCCTGCTCGATGCGGTGGGCGGTGTCGATGATGATGATCGTGTTGGTCTTCGGCTCGAAGTTGACGATGCCCGTGCCCGGCGTCAGGAGGGGTTTGATCAATTCCTTGATCTGCTCCATGTCGGTGGGCCGCAGATATTTCATCTGGTAATGGAACTCGGCGCTCGGCAGCTGGCTGAGCTGGGCTTGGGTGAGCGCGTAGATGGTGCTGCCCTTGGTGTGGAGCGAGAGGCCGTACTGGAACGCCAGCTCCTCCATCTGCTGGAGCGGGTTGCCGTCGTTGAGGTGGCCGGTCACGGTGTATTCCGGGCCGGCGATCTTCATGTTGTGGAAATACTGGCGGCCCGCCTCCTTGGCGAGAAACTGGAAGATGTCGTTGAGCGCCGCGTCCTTGATGATGTAGCCGTCGGCGGATTGCTCCATCTCCCGCTTCTGGTCCTCCAGTGGAGCAAAAGGCTGGGCCGGCTCCGCGGCCGGGTCCGCCGGAACTCCGTCCGCTGGCGGCGGCGGAATATCGGAGGCCGCCGGTAGGTCCGGCACCGCGGGCAGATCCGGCACCTCTCCGAGCTGGCCCGGTGGCGGCGGCAGCGGATCGACCGGCTCGACCAAGGGGTCGCCGTCGAGTTGCGCGAATGCCGGCACGATCAGGGCGAAGCAGGGAAGGAGGAAACGGGAAGCTTTCATGGCGGGAAATTTCGTCGGGAGCGGGGGAAGGGAGTCAGTTGCCGATCTGGAGCGGGGCGGAATCGCCGGATGCACGCATGCCGGGAGCCATCCGGTTGTCCTGGCCCTTCGTCATGCCGAGCGGCAGGAGATCGAGCGTGCTCGCCGCGGTCTCGTCGCTCTCGAGGTTGCGGAAGGTCACGGCGCGGGAGGTCACGCCGATCACCTCGATCGGAATGTTTTTGCCGCGGAAGTGGATCGGAAACTTGTCGCCCAGCGAGATGACGCGCGTGCCGACCAGGAATTGCCTTTCCTTCGGCATCACCGCCTGGATCGAAATCTGGCGGACGATTTCGGAGAATGGAACCGACGGCTCGGCGACGGGAGCGGCGGCCGCGGCCACCACCGGCTTTTTCTCCACCGGCTTGGCCTCGGGATCCTGCACGTAGCCGAAGGGATCGGTCTCGCGGTCGCGCATGCTCAACACCGCCGCGCGGGCCTTGATGTAGTTCGCGAGATCCTGGGCCGCGAAGCGCGACGGCGTGCCGTCCACCGCCGGAATCTCCTCGGCGGCATCGGCCTGGCCGCCCAGGCGCGCCGTGTCGAAATTCTCGGCCGACTGCGCGGTCGCGGCGGAAACGGACGCCAGCAGCGCCGCCGCTGCCGCGAGCAGCGCCCGCGTCGCCGGAAGCTCCGTCGCGTGCCGGTGGATCAGTTTTCCCATACGGTGTAGGTGAGCTGGTAGTTGAGCAGCGGCTGCTGCGCTCCATTGGTGGAGATGCGGAGTTCCTGCAACTGCATCTGCGGCATCTGGGACTCCACCTCGAGCAAGGCCCGCTGCATCGTGCGGTACGTGCCACGATAGCCAAGCCGAACCTGCGAGGACTTCTGCGACGTGACCGATCCGAAGCCGCCCTGGCTCTTGCCCGCCGGATCGAAATCCGTCTGCTGGATCTCCTTCGGCGGAAGCTTCTCGGTCACGCCCCGCAGCAGCGACGAGAGGGAACTCGCCGTCTCCTCGGCAAGCTGCGCGTTCCAGCGCTCGACGTGCGGCCGCTG
>CBFGTW010000233.1:0-3614 GCA_965651855.1 uncultured Verrucomicrobiales bacterium | reverse complement strand
GGCGAACACCGCAAGCTGTTCGATTTCATGACCGGCACCGGGGTGCTTGTCACGGAAGCGGGCAAGGAGGGAGGCAATGGTTTCGTCGCTGCGGACGGTGATGGCTTCGGGCGCGTGGGCACCGATCTGGATATGGACTTGATGTGGGGCGTTCATGTAGGGATACAGTTAGTTCTGAGAGAGGGATTCCAGCTCGACGCGAGCGGAGATCACCTTCTCACCCATATCCGCTCCACTTCCGCGGTTTTCTGGGAAAATTTTCCCAGATTTTTCCGATTCCGGAGTAGAAAGAGGCGGAAGACGCCACCGTCATATCGAATCGAACCATGAAACAGACGCTGGAAGAGGCATTTCAATCGTCCGATCTTCCGCGGTTGACCCCGCGCATGGAATACTACGCGAACCGGCTTCTGGAGAAAAAGCTCTGGCGGGGGCATCGCCTTGGGACCGGCGCGAAGGGCCAGCTCCTGGCTGATGGCAAATCGGCGGATGACTTCGTAAAGGACGCCTTCGAGGCGCTCATCAAAGGCCGACGAACCTACGACGAGCAACTGGACCTTGAAACCAACCTGAAACGCACGATCGAGAGCCTGATCTGGAACTGGAAGAAGAAATCAGATCGCAAACCCCTGCTGGACCACAAGACCACCGTTGGGGAAGACGGAACCGAATTTGATCCGATCGGGTTGGCAGCGGATTCGACGACCACCGGAATTTCCGCCGCCGAATTGAACGAACTCCGCGAGAACCAGAACCGGCTGCTGGCCGATTTCAAAGTCTCGCTTGAGGGAGATCCCGAGCTGACGGAGCTTCTGGAAGCCTATGAGAACGGGTTCACCAAGCCCGCCGACATCGAGGAACTGACCGGCATCCCCGCCAAACGAGTGTCCGAACTGAAACGAAAAATTGCGATGAAATTCACCCAATTCGCGGCAAACCACTCCTCCGCCGAAGCGCTGGAGAACTGAGGAGGACGACATGACCAACGATCCATCTGAAATCGAACCCATCGAAAGCCTTTTTCGCTTCTTGGAATCGGACCTGAATGACCTCACGGAGGCCCAACTTGAACAGGAACTGACACAACGGGGTCTCGACCCCGCTGCGACGACCTCAGCGGTCTCCGCCATGGTTGGTGGCTATCTAAAAGGCCGGCGGCTCTCATGGAAGGACGCCGCGAGGCAGAAACAGGCTGCTCTTCATGCAGCCGCCGCACGAACCGTCTCGTGGGCCAACAGGAAGAGGGAGGAGATCGAAGCCGCGTTCGAGCAGGCTCGCCAGGGCACGTATGGCTCCGCCACACAGATGAAACTGCAGGCGGCGTTCCGGAACCTGATCAACATTCCAACTGAGGACAAAGCGTCGTTTCTCGATGAAATCGAGACGCTTCAACACCTGAATGAACTTCAGCCTCCGCCTTCCGAAGCCGACGAATGAAGCCCGCGGCCCGCTATACGATCCCGGTGGTGAAGGCGCATGAGATCATCACGAAGCTGGAGATTGAAGATCCATCGGAAATCGAAATCGAACTGATCGCCGCCCATGAGGGCGCACCGGTTCTTGAAAAACCTCTGCGGGGTTCCGACGGCAGAATGGTCCGGATGGACGGGGTGGCGATGATCACCGTCAGGGATTCCATTCGCTATCCGGGCCAGAAGCGCTTTGTGATCGGACACGAGCTTGGACATGTTCTGCTCCATCCCCACGTTCGTCAGATCGACGAAGTGAAGATCGCACAGACCACCAACTGGTCGCTCAATCAGGAGCCCGAGGAAATCGAGGCCAACATCTTCGCTGCGGAGATCCTGATGCCGGGCAAGTTCCTCGTTCCTCGGATCGAGAAAAAGGATCCCAGCTTCGCGCTTTTGCGCGAACTCGCTACCGAGTTCCGGACGACCCTGACTGCCACAGCGATTCAGTTCCTGCGTTACACCAAAGAGGAGTGCGTTCTGATTTGCTCGAAGAACGGACAGCGGAAGTGGTTCTGGACCTCGGGACAGTTCAGTTTCCGACTCCGCGATGAAGTCGAGATTCATCCCTATTCCTGTGCGGCCGAGCTGGAGAAGTCAGGAACTCCTGCAGTTCGCGGGAGTGACGTGCCGGCCGGTTGTTGGCTTGGGAACTTCTCACCGGATGGCATGGAGTGCGTGACCGAGGATGCGATCCATTCCCGCGAGTTTGAAGAGACGCTTTCACTTGTCTGGCTCCACGAAGCGATCTGAGCGGGTGAACAAACGGGGGCAGTGTGCGAAAGTTGACAGAACCAGACGGCAGCTCGGGCGATGAACGGGCTCAGGGCGAGAGGATTTCCGGGTCTCCGGGGCGATGGAAGGAGAGGAAATCGCTCAGATTGAGAGTGTAGAAACGTTTGGCCCCGGCTTTGCGGGCGGCGACAAGGTGGAGGTAATCTTAGATGGCGCCGCCGCGCACGCCGCGGCCTTCGGCTTCGTCGAAGGCGGCGAAAAGGTCCTCCGAGTCGAGAACTACGGTGCGGAGCTTCGGGGTGATCCGCTGGCGGAGCAGCATCGCGGCATCCGATGCGGACACGCGGAACCCGAGTCGCCCGCCGGTGAGGGTGCTGAACGTCTCGGTCAGGCGTGGGCGAGAACGGAATGACGGGCGGAGAGAAGCACCTCGCGACAAGCCTCATGGTCGGGATTGCCGGCGCAGAGAGCGGAAACGATGACCGAGGAATCGAGCGCGGATTTCATTTCCGTTCCGACCGGGGCGCGACACGTTCGTCCCGTGATTCACGGTCATCTTTGATGGCTTGAACGATGTTGCCGCGCTTCAAGGACGGACCGCCTTGGATGACCGGGAACCCGCCCTTGAGGTTGATGTCCACGGGATCCGGCTCGGGGGCGGCTTGGAGCTTGCCGCCATGGATTTCCAACCTCAAACGGCTGCCTTCGTGCAGCCCGAGACTGTCGCGGATGGCCTTGGGAACGACGAGGCGTCCGGCCTTGCCAAGCGTGATGGTAAAGCTCATGCCATTTTGAATACCACTGACAACTGGATGCGGCAAGGCTCGAACGAACGTCGGAGCTTCTCCTCGTCGCCATTCGGGAGTGGTCACCATCAAGCACCCGGCCACTCGTCTTCCGGCTTCCACGCGTCCTTCCACTCGAGCACCGGCATTCCGTGCCGGAATTGGACGGGCAGCCAGACGTAGCGTCCGTCGATGGGGTTTTGCGGGCGCCAGCGGTCGGCGAGGTGGATGAAGGCGTCGCGTTTTCCGGCGACCGGGAGGAGGAAGGAGGGCTGGGATTCGAAGCTGTTCGCGATTTGTGCGCCGGTGCCGAGGCAGGGATTCCCGTGCTCTTCCCAAGGGCCGAAGATCGTGGGGGCGGACGACAGCCGCGCGGTGTTCGGCGTCCAGCCGGTGCAGTCGGAGGTAATCATCCAATAGCGGCCGTTCCATTTCATGATCGCCGGCGCTTCATGAAATCTGCCGGGAAAGATGCGCACATATCTTCCGGCATGGCCGGTGAAGTTTTCGTCGAGCAGGGAAATGTGGAGCGTGCCGTTGTTCTCGGAGGCGTAGAGCTGGTATGAACGGCCGTCGTCGTCGACGAACAGCGTCATGTCGCGCGCCATCTGGCCGCCGGCGAAGT
>CBFGTW010000232.1:0-3753 GCA_965651855.1 uncultured Verrucomicrobiales bacterium | reverse complement strand
AATCCGCGGCGTCGGGTGAGCCGTTTGGGTGAGGGACCCGGATGAGAAAGAAGTCGCGAGCGATGGCCCATGTCACCCCGAGGAATTGATGAGACTGCTCCGCCACGCACTGGGAGGTGTGGTTCGAACAGGCGCGCCCGCGTTGATATTTGCGCGCGCAAAATCCAACCGCGCGCGTCTGCCGCTCGGTCGCTTCCGTGGTGCTTGCCGTCGCCGGATTGGGGCGGCAGAATCGGGGGACGAAGGTCCGGAGGTGGTGCTGTCATGAACGATGCTCAAGAGAATGAAAATGAGGTGGTCGGACGTGATGACTCGCACCAAGTCGCTTGGCGGGGGTTGTTGACCGCGCATGCATTGCTGACGAAGAAGATCGCAAAGGAATTGCCGGAGGCGGGGAAGATCTCCTACGACGACTACGACGTGCTGATCGCGCTCAACGAATCGCCGGGACAGCGGCTGCGGCTGAGCGAACTGGCGGAACTGACGCTGCTCAGCCACAGCGGGATTTCCCGATGCGTCACCCGGCTCGAGGCGGCGGGCATGTTGAAGCGGGAGCGCTGCGAGACCGACTTGCGCGGCTACTTCGCCTGCCTTACCCGGGCCGGCCGTCAAGCACTGCTCGTGGCGTGGCCGAGGTACCGCGAGATCATCGAACGCTACTTTGCGGCGCGCATGACGGCGGACGAGGCGGAGAAGCTCGCGCGGCTGCTGCACCGCGTGGTGAGCGGGCTGGGCCCGCACCGTTTCCACCACATCTACCCGAGCCGGATTACGGACGAACCGAGTTGATCGCCATCAAACTTCCGGGAGCGGGCCGGTGCGGGCGCTGGCGGGCAGGTGCGTCACCGGCGGCCACGGCAAGGCGTCGTCCGTCCAGCATTGGTCGCCGGGCGGCCAAGGCGAGGGCTCGTCGAAGGTGCAGGTGTTGACTTCGAACAACTCGGGAAGCGCCGGATCGAAGAACGTCAGGGGGCTGCCGCAGTTCCCACAAAACGTCCGCAGACGCTCGGCGTGGTGGATCTCCGAGGGCGCGGCGCTTGTCCAGCGGAGGGTGCCGCTGCGGTAGAACGACCAGACCACGAAAGGTGCGCCGCTCGCCCGGCGGCAATCGGCGCAATGGCAGGCGGTGGTTTGCAGCGGCTCGCCCTCCACCTCGTAGCGGGTGCGGCCGCAGAGACAGCCACCTGTCAGGATGAGCGACATATCATCAAATGGTGCGAGGCACATCCGCCCATTCGGACGGCGGGAGGGGTGGCTCCTCGGAGATCGCTTGGCGGACCTTCTCCACGAGGGCCGCGCGGATCTTGGCGAAGAGCGCTTCGCCGTCCGCGGCGCTTGCGAGCGAGGGACGGCCGGTCACGCCGTTGAGGCTCGTCTGGGAGACGGGATGGGAAAGTACGGTGTCCTTCGTACGATCGGGATCGTCCGAATCCCCGAGGCGCTCCATCCGGACGAGCTGCGGGAAAAGGTGGAGCATGAGATCGGTCTCCGCCTTGTTCGCGTGGAGGTCGGCGGCGTCCGCGGTGTAGGCGCTCCAGATTTCCTGCGTGAGCTGGAAGACGTTGAGCAGGCCGATCTGGAGCGTGTCGAGGTGGCGCAGGCGGATCTGGTCCACCGCCACGCGGGTGGGTGCGTCGTTGCCGAAATGCGCGTTCACCAGCAGCAGCCGGCGCCAGCCGGTGGCGGCGGCCCAGTCCGCGATCTCGTTGAGCGAGGCGATGAAGGTCTCGTGACGCAGCGAGAACGTCCCCGGCCACTTGGCGGTGTGGCCGTGCGAAACGGTGTAGCGCAAGGCGGGAAGTACGGGGACTTCCGTAGCTGTCGATGCCGCGTGGCACGCCGCTTCCGCCAGCAGCGTGTCCATCGCCACCGGCAGGTGCGGGCCGTGTTGTTCGGTCGCGCCGAGCGGCAGCAGAAGCAGCCCGCCGTTCCGACTCCGGAGTTCCGCGATCTCCGGCCAAGCGAGCTGCTCGAGAAGAATGGCGCCGCTCATGGTCAGAAGAGCCGTGCGTAGGTGTCGATCTCCCACTGGCTGACGCGCTGGTGGTACTGGCGCCATTCCTCGGACTTGTAGGTCACGAATTCGTCGCGAAGTTCCTTCCCGAGCGTCTTCTCCACGAAAGGATCTTCCGCAAACGCGCGCACGGCTTCGTCGAGCGTCCGTGGCAGCTCGCAGATGCCGCGGGCCGCGAGCTCCTCGGGCGAGAGCGCGTAGAGGTTTTCCTCGCGGGCAGGTCCCGGATCCAGGTTCTCCCGGATTCCCTCCAGGCCGGCGGCGAGGGCGAGCGCGGCGGCCAGGTAGGGATTGCAGGCGGCGTCGGCATTCCGGGACTCGAAGCGACCGCCGGCCATCGGCACGCGCAGTGAGTTGGTGCGGTTGTTGCGGCCGTAGGAGTTGAAGACCGGAGCCCACGAGTAGTAGGCCATCAGTCCGCGGCGCACGAGACGTTTGTAGCTGTTGACCGTCGGTGCGAAGGCGGCGCACAGGGCGGGCCCGTGGCGCAGGATGCCGGCGATGAACTGGTAGCCGAGGTCGCTCAAGCCCAGCCCGCGGGGATCTTCGGCGTGCGGGCGTTTGAAGAGGTTGCCGCCGGTTTCCAAGTCATACAGCGACATGTTGAAATGGGCGCCGGAGCCGGTCTTGTCGGCGAATGGCTTGGGCATGAAGGTCGCCAGCAAGCCTTCCTCGGCGGCATAGTGTTTCGCCATCAAGCGGAAAAAGACATAGCGGTCGCACATGGTCAGCGCGTCGGCATATTTGAAATCGAATTCGAATTGCGAGTGCGCGTCCTCGTGGTCCATCGAGTAAAGGTCCCAGCCGAGGCCGTTGATCGCGGTGGCCATCTTGTCGAGCCACTCGTAGCGGTCGAGGAAGCGCTTGATGTCGTAGCACGCCTTGCCGAGGTTGTCGTCGCTGTTGGGAATCGTGAGGCGGCCGTCGGATTCATGCTTCACGACGAACAACTCGCACTCAATGCCGAGGTTCATGCCAAAACCCATTTCGCGCGCGGCATCGAGCTGCTTCTTGAGCGCGACGCGCGTGCTGATCGGATACGGCTCGCCATGGAAGGTGTTGTCCGCGGGGAACCAAGCGATCTCGGAGTTCCATGGCAGGACGAGCCCACGCGACAAATCCGGGACCGACGCGATCTCGTCGTCATTCGGCAACTGGCCGAGCCCGTCGAGGGCATAGCCGGTGTAGAGTTCCGAGCCGGCGGCGAAGTCTTCGAAGTGATCGACGGGAACGACTTTGCCTTTCGGCACGCCGTGGATGTCAACGTACGCGCCGATACAATATTTGACGCCTTTGGATTTCAGTTCGTCCCGCAGGGCGGCGGGGTCTTGGGTCTCAGTCATATGATTGGGTGGAAAAGTATGAAGTGGGATGGCGACGCTCCGCCGGCTTTCCGGTTGTAGCTTCAGAGCACGTCGGGATCCGGCTTGGTGAACCGCAGCACCGGAAACTCCTCGCGGGCGTGGTCCGCCGGCGGGTGGATCAGCGAATCGATGTGCGCCCGGGTGGCGAGGAACGTCGGCTCGATGAGCTGGTCGTTGCTTCTCGGCCGCGGCACGGGAACTTCGATGATTTCACGGACGCGACCCGGATTGGCGTCGAGCACGAGGATCCGGTCGGAGAGGAAGACCGCCTCGTCCAGATCGTGGGTGATGAAGACAATGGTGATGTCGACGTTCTTCCAGATATCGAGCAGATAGTTCTGCATTTGGCAGCGCGTCTGGGCGTCGAGCGCGCCG
>CBFGTW010000231.1:0-3784 GCA_965651855.1 uncultured Verrucomicrobiales bacterium | reverse complement strand
TGCTCGGCTTCCTCGAGCGGATTGAACGTCCGGTGGTGGTGACCTTCCATACGGTCCTGCGAAACCCGGACGTCGACCAACGCCGGGTCATGGCGCGGCTGGCCGAGCTGGCGGAGCGCTTCATCGTGATGGCGGAGCGAGGCCGCGGCCTGCTGACGGAGGTCTATGGCATCGATGCGGACCGGATCGACGTGATTCCGCACGGGGTGATCGATATGCCATTCGTCGACTCGAATTTCTACAAGGACATCTTCGACGCCGAGGGGCGAACGGTTCTGCTCACCTTCGGCCTGCTTTCTCCGAACAAGGGGATCGAGACGGCGATCGAGGCGCTGCCTGCGATCCTGGCGGACCATCCGGAGGTCGTTTATCTTGTCGTCGGCGCCACCCACCCGCATCTCGTGGCGGCGGAGGGGGAGAGCTACCGCGAGAGCTTGATCGCGCTGGCCGGGGAACTGGGCGTGGCAGGGAACGTGAGATTCCACGACCGGTTCGTTTCCATCGAGGAGCTGAAGGAGTTCATCGGCGGCTCCGATATTTATATCACTCCTTACCGCAACGAGGAACAGATCACGTCCGGGACGCTGGGATACACCTTCGGCGCTGGAAAGGCGATCGTCTCGACCCCCTATTGGCATGCGAAGGAACTGTTGCAGGGCGACCGCGGGGTGCTGGTTCCCTTCGCCGACGCGCCGGTGATCGCCGCGGCCGTCCGCGGCCTGCTGGCCCATCCCACGCGGATGACCGCGATGCGGAAGCGCGCTTGGAAGGAAGGTCGCGAGATGATCTGGCCGGTGGTCGCCCGCCGTTACATGGAAAGCTTCGACCGCGCGCGCCGGGATCTGAGCGTGGCGTCCGCGGCCGCGACCCGCGAACGGCGGACCTCGGGCGACCACTATCCCGCTCCGGAGGCGAAGCTCGACCACTTGTTCCGGATGAGCGACCACACCGGGATCTTCCAGCATGCGATCTACAGCGTGCCGAACTATCACGAGGCCTACTGCACCGACGACAACGCGCGCGCTTTCATCTACACCGTGCTGCACCAGGAGCGCCACGGGCCGAGCCGGGCGGTGGACCGGCTGGCGAGCACCTACCTGGCGTTTCTCTGGTATGCCTTTGACGCGAACACGCGGCGTTTCCGGAACTTCATGAGCCACGAGCGGCATTGGCTGGAGAGCAAGGGCTCCGAGGACAGCCACGCGCGCGCCCTCTGGGCGGCGGGTACGGCGCTCGGGCGCTCGCCAAACGACGGCTACCGCCACCTCTGCGCGCTGCTCTTCCAACGCGGGCTCGATCCGGTGAGGCATTTCAGTTCCCCGCGGGCCTGGGCGTTTTCGCTCATCGCCATCGACGAATATCTCCGGACTTTCGCGGGGGACCAGGCGGTCGCGAAAATGCGCGGCATCCTCGTGGCGCGCCTGATGGCACTGCATCTGGTGAACGCGGCGCCCGGCTGGAACTGGTTCGAGCGGATCGCCACCTATGACAACGCCAAACTGCCGCACGCGCTGATCGTATCCGGCGACGAGCAACCCGCCGCCACGGGGCTCGCCACGCTGGCGTGGCTGATCGAGCACCAGACCGGGGACAACGGGCAGTTTTCGCCGATCGGCTGCCACGGATTCTGGCCGCGGGACGGGGAGAAGGCGCGCTTCGACCAGCAACCGGTGGAAGCCCAGTCGATGGTTTCGGCCTGCATGGCGGCGTACCGCTTCACCGGCGACGGGACTTGGGCCGCGCACGCCACGCGTTGCTTCGAGTGGTTTCTCGGGCGGAACGATCTTGGACTTCCGCTCTACGATGAGGACACGGGCGGCTGCCGCGACGCGCTGCTGCGGGACCACATCAACCAGAACCAGGGTGCGGAATCCACCTTGGCCTTTCATCTATCCCGGATCGAGGTCCTGCCACGGCCGGTGGACGCGGATGTTGAAGGCAACGCCCCTGTTCCCGCCGGCCGCGGAGGACTGGGGGACGGTCTTGATCTGCCGCGCCCGACCGGGAGCGGCCTTGCCGGCGTGCCGGCGCTCGTCTGACCGGAGCCGGATCCCGCATTCGAACCTCTCTCCGCGGGGAGCTGCGGCCCGCCGAATCCATCCCTTGAATCATGATCCCTACCACCACCGACGTCATTCTCCGCCCGGACAGCTCCCGCGTTCTCGTGCGGTCCTTCATCCCGGCGGATCGGCCGGGCCTGCTGCGGGTGATCGAGCGTGCGCTGGCTGTCGATGAAGAAGAGATCGAGGGCCGGCTCGCCGTGCTCCTCGAGCAATTCGGCAGCCGCCACCCCGATCTCCAGAGTGCGTGGCGTCGTCACTACGCCCACGTCCGCCCGCACCTTCCCTATGAAGCTTCCCTGAGCGATGCGCGCCGCCTCTACCTCGGCGCGCTGTTCTCCGGCGAGTATGCCTTGGAGTCCGCGGCCTTGTTCAACCCGTCCATCGTTCCGCACCCGGACCAGGCGGGGATCGAGCCGGGTGCGCTGCGCTTCATTCTCAGCCTCCGAGCCACGGGCGAAGGACATATCTCGTCAATCGAGTTCCGCATCGGCATGATCCACGCCGACGGATCGGTGACGGTCGAGAGCCCGCCGCGGCATGTGGTCGCGCCAGATCTCGATCCGGATCCCGTGTTCAAGCGCTCGATCTTCCTCCGCAAGCTGCGCGAGATCGAGCTGCGGAATCCATTCGCGGAATGGCTGGCGGATGCCTTGGACGAAACGTTCACCCGCAGGCAGCTCGAGGATGCCTTGGCGGATCCAGGAGGTGTCTCCCGTCCGGCACCCAAGGCGTCCCGGCGCATCCTCGAGTGCATCCGGTGGCTGACCGAGGTGAACTACGAAGTGCGGTTCGATCCCGCTCTGTCGCTCGCGGAACGCGTGATTTTTCCCGTTTCCCCAACCGAGAGCAACGGGATGGAGGACGCGCGCTTCGTCCGCTTTTCCGATGAATTGGGCGAGACAACCTACTACGCGACCTACACCGCCTACAATGGACGCAGCACGGTTCCGCAGCTGCTGGAAACGCGGGATTTCACCCGTTTCCGCGCCGGCGCGCTCAACGGCAGGGGCGTCCGCAACAAGGGCATGGCGCTCTTTCCCCGCAAGATCAACGGGCGCTATGTCATGATTTCCCGGCAGGACGACGAGAACCTCTATCTGATGGTCTCCGAGGACATCCATTCCTGGGAAGACGCAAGCCTGCTGCGGCGGCCGCGCGAAGCGTGGGAAGCCATCAAGATCGGCAACTGCGGCTCTCCGATCGAGACTCCCGCCGGCTGGCTGGTCATCACCCACGGTGTGGGCGCGATGCGCCGCTACTGCATCGGAGCGATCTTGCTGGATCTGGACGATCCCTCGCAGGTGCTGGGCCATCTCGCCGAACCCCTTGTCCAGCCGCCCGAACCCCAGCGGGACGGATACGTGCCGAATGTGGTCTACACCTGCGGCGCGCTCGTCCACGGCGGCCGGCTGATCCTGCCTTACGGGCTGAACGACACGATCACCACGATCGCGACCTTCGACCTCGCCGAACTCCTGGCACTGCTGGATCCCCGGCAAGGCTGAAGACTTTCCCTTTCATCAACACCGAACAACACACGACCATGGGCGACAAATCCCCGAAATCCAAACAGAAGAACCAAAGCCAGAAGCAGGCCAAGGCGGACGTCAGCGCGAAGGCCAAGCAACAGCGGATCGACGAAAAGCAACGACCCGGCGGGCCGACGCCGCCCGCGCGCAGGAAATGAGCGGACCTGCGCCGCCGGAATCACCACCGGCTTT
>CBFGTW010000230.1:0-4118 GCA_965651855.1 uncultured Verrucomicrobiales bacterium | reverse complement strand
GACGGCAAGTGGCTCGAGATCGTCGAGCCGTCGACCCGCAATGCCTGTCTCTTCGGCGCGGCCCGGCTGATGCTGAAGGTGAAGGAGGAGAACAACGCCCTGCCGCTGGTCGCCGCGCTCGCCGGTAACCATCGCGACGAAGCGGTGGAATTGGTACGGGAGGTCGTCCGCGTGTGGGCGGAAAACCACAACCCGAACGCCGACCAGCAATACCGGTCGCAATACATGTATTTCTACGGGTTCAACAACCAGTCGGGGACCATCCCGCTAACGCGCTCGAAACAGGAGCGCAATCTCGTGGAACTCGCCGGCCTGGTGAAAGGAATCCGCGCGCTGGACCTCGACGAGTCGTTCCACGCCGAACTCGCGGACGCCTTCATTTCCTGCCACAGCCAAGCCGAGGTCTGGCGGGTGGAGGCGGTGGAGGCGGTGTTCGGTTCGACCGATGCGCTCGATTCGAAAACGCTCGCCACCTTGATCGGCCGGATGCGGTTGAACCTCGCCGGGCTATGGCCGGACCCGCGCCTGCAACAGGCGTACCAGACGAAGCGCAAGGACAAGGAGCTCCAGGAGCAGATCCTCCATGGCTACACCGCCGCCATCGGCGTGCTGGAACGCGCGCTCGCTCACAAGCCGGAGGAAGGCTGGCGGCTCGGGCAGCAACTCGCCGCGCTGCGCTTCGAGGAAAGCAACTACCGCAGCACGCTCGCGCCCGACAGCCAGCACAGCGCGACGAAGCGCGCCGCGCTCGACGGCTTGGCATCGGCCGCGGAGGAATACGCCGCGTCCCTGCCGCTCGACGATCTGGACGAGGAAACGGCTGAAGTTTTCGAGACCTGGTTTTTCGCCGCGCTCGGTTCGCCGACGCTCGAGGCGCTGAAAAGCCATCACGTCGCCTCGCCCGAAGAGTTCACGCGGATCAAGAGCGCGCTCGATTCGCTGCCCGAGGCGTCGCGCGAGCGGCACCGCGAGGCCTTCGCCAAGACGCTGAACACGCGGCTGGCCAACGTTTCGCCCGACCTCAAACTCCGCTATCTCGAAGGCGCGGCGGCGATCCTCGGCGAGCATGAGGCGCTGGCCGACGCCACCGAAGTGCTCGCCTACTACCGCGACCTGGTGACCGAGATCGAGCTCGACGCGGCGATCGACGGCCCGGACCGCGTCGAGCCGGGCGAACCCTTCGGCCTGCGGGTGAACATCCGCCACACCCGCGAGATCGAGCGCGAGTCCGGCGGCTTCCAGCGCTACCTCCAGAACCAGACGAACGCCCAGTACGGCTGGAACTTCGGCCGGCCGCTCGAGGACTACCGCGACAAGTTCGAAAAAGCCGCCCGCGCCGTGCTCGAGGAGCATTTCGAGGTCGTGTCCGTCACCTTCCACAGCGAGAAGGTCGAGTCACGGACGGACCCGGAATTCGGCTGGCGACTCACGCCCTACGCCTATCTCCTCCTCGAGCCGAAGGGCCCGCAGATCGACCGCATCCCGCCGCTCAAGATCGACCTGGATTTCAACGACACTTCCGGGTACGTGGTCCTACCAATCACCTCGGCCGAGATTCCGATCGACGCCACCGACGGCGAACCGCGGCCGTTCCGCGACCTGCGCGTGACGCAGACGCTCGACGAGCGCAGCCATGCGGAAAAGGGCAGCCTCTTTCTCGAAGTGAAAGCCAGCGGCCACGGGCTCGTCCCGCCACTCGAGCACTTGCTCGATCTCGACGTCCCGGGCCTCGCGGTCGGGGACATCGAAGACCGAGACCTGCGCGTGGTGGAGCTCGACGCCCAGAGCGACGATCTCGCCCCGCTTTCGGAGCACGAGTGGCGCATCGAACTGAAACCCGCCGGTGGCGCCTTGCCGGCGAGCTTCCATTTTCCGGAGGTGAAGCCATCGCTCGCCGAAGAAGACGGGCTGGTCCTGCAGCGCTACGCCGACGTGGATCTCGTGCCGGTCTCCCCCGAGGTGCCGCTGACGGTGGAAGATCGCCGTCTCGCGCCGTGGCTGGCCGGTGGGCTCGCGGCCCTTCTCGCCGCGAGCGGCGGCTGGATCGTCTATCGCCGCCGACGCCGCCCGGCTGAGGAGATCAGGGCGACCGTCATTCCCCTCCCCGCGCGGATCAATGCAGTCAGCGTCATCGGCTATCTCCGCCGGCTTCACGCACAAGACGCGCTTCCACCCGCAACACGCGAAGGCATCGCCGAGCAGATCGAAGCTCTGGAAATCCGCCACTTCGGCCGCGACGACGCACCCGAGGACGCCACGGAACTCGAGACGATCGCCCGCCGCTGGCAGACGGCGGTTTGATCAGCGGCGGGATTCTACTGGTTGTTGAAGTCTCACGCGAAGACGCGAAGGCGCGAAGGGATTTATCCCTCGCATCGCGGTTCTCGCATCGGGGATCCCGTCACACTGCGTGGCTCTTGTAGACTCACGCCGTTCCTCGCCTTCGCGTCTTCGCGTGAGACCTTCCGCCGCCGTGCAATCAACCGCTAAAACTTCCCGATTTCAGGAAGCGAAGCGTGAGGCCGATGCCCTGCCGGTTCTTCATGAGAAATGGATGCGTCGCGGGGATGACGGCGTGGTCTTTCATGCCTTCGATCCGGGTGCGGACGATGGAGACCTTGCCGTCGTCCGCGGCGGGGATGATCGCGCTGTTGATCCAGTTGACGGACCGGCTGCCGGCGATGACGCCAAGTTCGAAATCGACCGCTCCCAGCCGCGCGGCGGCGGAGCCGGGACCGGTGCCGAGCTCGGCGCCCGCCGGGCCATTGATCCAGCGAAATACTGGCCAGTGGCGCAGCACGTCGACCACCTCGCTGCCTTGGTTCGGCGGTCCCAGCATCACCACCCGGCCCAACTCCGGGCAGGCATGTCTTTCGAGATAAGACCGGACGAGGATGCCACCGAGCGAGTGGGTGACGAAGTGGACGCGTTGGGAGGATTCCAGTTGCGGGTTTGCGAGAGCGCCACCGACCGCGAGGTCGGCCAAGTCGTCCACGCCGGCCGTCCGCGAAGGATAGCCGGCGTTCACCACCGTGTAGCCTTCGGCCCGCAACGCGCTCTCCATCGTCCGCATGCTCCCCGCTCCGCGGCAGAGGCCGTGAAGCAGCACCACGGCCTCGCCGTTCGGAGCGGCCGCCGGATGGGAAACACAAGCGGCTTGGAGCGCGGCGAGCGCGAGGAGAACCAGCCGTTTCATCAGTCGCCGACGACAATCCGGCTCGGATCCCAATCCACCTCGGGGAATTTCATGTCCAGTCCCTTGAGCGTGTCGACCATGATGCGGGCGACGCAGAGATTGCGGTACCATTTGCGGTCGGCGGGGACGACATACCACGGCGCGAGTTCCGTTGAGGTGCGCGAGATGACATCTTCATAGGCGCGCATGAATTCCTTCCAGCGGGCGCGGTCGTCGAGGTCGTCGGGATTGAACTTCCAGTATTTGTCCGGATTGACGAGGCGCGACTCGAGCCGGCGCTTCTGCTCGTCTTTCGAGATATGGAGGAAGATTTTCACGATTGTCGTGCCTTCCTCGGCCAGCATGCGCTCGAATTCGACGACATGCCGGTAGCGGCGTTTCCACACCTCGTCGCCGAACAACTTCTTCACGCGCACCGCGATGATGTCCTCGTAGTGGCTGCGGTTGAAGATGACCAGCTGGCCGTTGCGCGGGACCCTCGCGTGGACGCGCCAGAGGAAATCCCGCGCCATTTCCTCCTCGTCCGGCTTCTTGAAGGCGCGGACGTGGATCCCCTGCGGGTCGATCCGCGAGAAGACGTGCTTGATGCAGCCGTCCTTGCCGCCGGTGTCCATCGCCTGCATCACCACCAGGACCCGGTGCTTGTTCTGGGCGTAGAGCCGTTTCTGGAGCTGCTGGAGCTGGTCCTGCAGCTTGTGGAAATACGGCTCGTAGTCCTCCTTGCCGCCCTTGTCGAAAAGGACTTTCTCGGCAGGATCGATCTCCGTCAGGTCCACCTTCGCGCCGGGCGCGATGCGGTAACGTTCCAAGGCTCCCTCCACGGGCATGCGGCCTTATCGGCCGGATCGGGGAGCGTGACAAGCGTTCTGTGGTGACGGAGCGGCAGCGTCCGCCACGGGATTGTTAGAGATTCGGGATTGAA
>CBFGTW010000229.1:0-4144 GCA_965651855.1 uncultured Verrucomicrobiales bacterium | reverse complement strand
GCCGCCGCGATCTCTTCGAACTCCGCGTCCACCTCGACACCGAGCCGATCAACGATTGAGTGAGCTTGGAGCTCTTGCTCTCTGCTCCTTGCTCCCAGCTCCACGCCCATACGCAAATCAGCGGATGCCGGCGGGGGGATTCCGGAATCCGCTGATTCTTGTGCTCGGGGGGATTTGTCATCCGCCGGATCCTTGGGATCACCGCGGCGACGGGAGTAGTGATAGATGAATTGGTGGAGTTTCGCCATTCCGCGATGACGTAGGTTTTTCTACCCAAGCTTCTTGACATGCCGGCGCTTTCTTTGCGATGCAAAGCGACGTGACGAATCACGCCGTCGCCGCTTTCGTTCCCGCCGCGTTGATCGGCCTCGGTCTTGGCTGGAGCACTTCCGGCCACCGCGAGCAAGTGCCCGCGCCAGAGAAAACTACCGCGAAGACCGCCGTCCGTGAACGCCTCCGCCCGGAACCGAAGAAGGAGACGCTGCTGGAGATCGCCACCCGCCGCGTCCAGGACCGATCGCAGCCGGACTACAATCCGCTCGCGGACGAGCTGGCGGATTGGACAAACGACGAGATCCGCGCCGCGTTGGAGGAAAGTCTCGTGCATCCCGAGGCGGCGCTGAATTTTGGCCGCGGCAGCCCGTTGACGATTTGGCTGCTAAAGGAATGGATCCGCCGGGATTTCGATGAAGTCTTGGCGTGGTTCGGACAGGTGCCGTCATGGAAGCAGGCGCGGCTTAGCGGCGCGCTTGGCCACAACTGGCCGGCCGAGCGGGCGGCGGAGGGACTCGATTTCGTTCGGAAGAACCGCGACTGGTTTCCGTCTCCGCCGTGGGCGCTGTTGGTGAAGAACGTCGAGCAACATGCGGGGAACGGCGCGGCGGCGGTGGACGAGCTACTGCGGACCTTCGCGGAAGAGAGATATCAACTCGGCGCGCAGAACCCGATCGACTTTCCCGCTGGCTTCGACTTCGCGGCCTTGGTGGAGAAACCCGGCTTCCAGGGAATCCGCGGCAGCGGCCTGGCGAGCGTCGTCCTGCGCTCCTGGTTCGGGCAGGATCGGGAGGCGGCCTTCGACTGGGTGTTCGCCAATGATGGTGCGACGGGCGTCGGGAGCCTGATGAACAATCCCGCCACAGGCGGCTCGCAGAAGGATGTCGCGTGGGTGGCCGGGAAAGTGGAGGGGATGGAGCCGGATGCCCGCGCCGGGTTTCTGCGCGAGCTGACACCGGGATGGATGCGTGGGCCCACCGGCCTCGAGTGGTTTCTGTCCGGGGTTTCCGACGAGGGCTTTAAGGCGGAGGTGATCGCCTTGGCGCCGCAGCTCGTCTTCGGCGGTCGGGCGCATCAGGCGCTGCCCATGCTCGAGCAGCTCCCCGATCCCGCGACGCGCATCCGTTTGCTCGAGAACGCCAGCCCGGCGGAGGTTTTCCAGCAGTCCCGCCACATGCGGCGTTTCCCGGAATCCGACAAGGCGCTGCTGCGGGAAAAGCTGGCCGAGTGGAACGCCAGCGAAACGCAGATCGAGTCCATCCTCTCCCGCTTTGAACCATGAAACGCCCCCTCCCCATCGTCATCGGCTGCCTCGCCGGATTGGCCGTCGGAGTTCTCGCCGGCCGGCAGATCGGCTCCGCCGCGCATGCACCTACGGCTCGCGCTCCCTCCGGAAACGTCGCCACGGCCCATGAAACGTCGCGGATCCCGGAGAAAGTGCCGGTGGACAGACCCCGCCGCAACCTCGACTCGCTGATCCGCTCGCGACAGCAGTGGGAGCGCGGCGGACATCCCGAAATCATGCGCGCGCTGGAGCGGCTGGGCGTCGCGGAGCTGAAGGAGCTGATCGTCGGGCCAAGTGCCTCCGAGGACGAGGCGACGCCGGAGGAGCGACAGGCGGCGGCGCAGTTGGCCGGAGCCGCGTGCGCCGAACTCTACCGCCGCGAGGGCACCGCGGCTCTGGAGTGGGCGGCGGAATTGCCGGCCTCGGACGAACGCCGGCGCGCGTTGATGTATCTGATCCACTGCGCCGCCCGCGAGCACCCGGAGATCACGAAGCCGTGGATCGAGCGGTTTTCGCAGGAGTTTGGCGATTCCACCTTCATGTCATTCGCCAATGCCGCCATCCAAGGTGCAACCAGCCGCGGTGCCGATGCCCTGACCGAGCTGTGGGAATTGTTCGACGGGAAGTTCGGAAACAACAAATTTCCCCAAGGTCGCTTCGCCGACGATTTCGATTTCCGCCAGCTGGTCATGGAATTGCCGCAGACGAGCGGGGTGACGGACGCCGTCAGCTACTGGGCGGCGAAAGACGCGGAAGCCGCGTGGGCCGGCACGAAGGAGGCCCTCCTCCAGCGGGATTTGAGCGGCGGGATCGTCGGCGCCGTCTATCGGGGAATTGCGACGGCGAAAGGCGACGTGGAGGCGGCATCTTGGTTCGCCGGCGCGCTGGCCGAGCTGCCGGAGGGAAAGCGCGAGCAGGCGGTGCATTCCGTGATGAATTCGCTGGAGACGGCTGAAGCCACGGGCGGACTGATGCGGGTTCTCGATGACGAGAAGCACCGCAGGATCATCACCCGGCGCTCGGTTGGGGAGCTCGTCCACCGCGGTCCGGCGGTTGCGGTGGGAGCCTTGGAACACGTGCCGGTGCACGAGCGCGTCGCGCTCCTCACCGAGGCGGCGAAAGGCGTCGGTCGAGATTCCGGCGATCCATTCACAGCCCGCGCCCGCCATTCCTTGGAACAACTCATGGACCGCCTCCACTTCACGCCCGATGCCCGGGAGCAGGTGCGCTCGAATTTTCCTCCGACGGAGCCGTGACCCGGAACGCATCAGCGGCCGCCGGTGGGGGGAATCCGGCAGCCGCTGTTTCACACGCGGGGGGAGCGTTTTCTGGGTCGCCTCCGGGCTCTTTGGGAAGCTCGCGGCGACGAATAAAGGGATACCCGAACGGTGACGATTCCGCCATTCCGTGATCGCGTGAGGCCGGGGCCGCGTGAAATCCGGCGGGCGCGACATTGGCCCGGCCCATGCTTGACCAGGCCCGGCCGGCGGCGACCGCGGGCCAGGAAACTCTCGTCATGAAACGGCTGCGCGTGCTCAAACTCGGCTGGGAATTTCCCCCGCTCGTCAATGGCGGGCTGGGCGTGGCCTGCTTCGGCTTGTCCCGCGCCTTGGCGAAACTCGTGGACCTGACCGTCGTCGTTCCACGGGCGGCGGACGATGCCGCGTTCCCGGACTTCCGCCTCCGCGGGCTGGATCGCACTTCCATCAGCGAACTCGAAGCGGTGGAAGACCGCTACCGCTACGAAAGCTTCGCCCAGGTGCGCCACATCCCGCTGGACGTCGGTCCATACGCCGACGGCCCGGCGACGCTGGAGGCCTTGGACAAAATCGAAGGCGGCGAGGCGGTGTTCTCGCGCACCACGCGGCGGCAGCTCGAGGCGTTCCGGATCGGCGAGCTCTACGGGCCGGATCTCGGCGCGAAGGTCATCGAGTTCTCGAAGGTCGCGGCGAAGCTCGCGCTGGCGGAGGACTTCGATCTGATCCACGCGCACGACTGGATGACTTATCTCGCCGGGGTCGAGGCGAAGAAGGCGACCGGCAAGCCGCTCGTCGTCCATCTCCACGCGTCCCAATACGATCGCGCCGGAGCCGAGGCCCGGGGCTGGATCTACGACATCGAAAGATATGGCATGGCCGAAGCCGACCGCGTGATCCCGGTCAGCCGCTACACCGGCGGGATCGCGGCGAGCCACTACGGCATCGATCCGGGAAAAATCCGGCCGGTGCACAATGGCGCGGAGCCGGTGGAGGCCTTTGCCACGAGGAAGAAGTTTCCCGAAAAACTGGTGCTCTTCCTCGGGCGCCTCACCGCACAGAAGGGTCCCGAGTTCTTTCTCGAGATCGCCGCGCGGGTGCTCGCGGAGAATCCGGAGGTGCGTTTCGTGACGGCCGGCACCGGCGAAAAGCTCCGCCCGCTGATCGAGACGGGAGCGTTCCGCGGGCTGGGCGGGCATTTCCACTTCACCGGCTTCCTGGACAAGCGGAAGGTCGCCGAGCTGCTTTCGATGACCGACGTCTACTGCATGCCGTCGGTCTCCGAGCCCTTCGGCCTCTCCGCGCTCGAGGCCGCGCAGTTCGGCATCCC
>CBFGTW010000228.1:0-4250 GCA_965651855.1 uncultured Verrucomicrobiales bacterium | reverse complement strand
GCTGGATCTCCGAGTCGCTCATCTCCGCGAGTACTTTCAGGATCTCCGCACGCCGAAGATCGCTATCCTCCAGCCGGGTGAGCGCGAAGAGGTCGTCAAACCGCCTCGGTGTCCGCCGCTCGTGCGCCGCTCGCGATCCGGCGTCCGATGCCTGCCAAAGCGGCTGGCTGTCATCGGCCTCGCCCAGCACCCGCTGCCTCGCTTCGAGCGACTCGATCCGCCGCTCGGCGAGCCCGATCCAAACGGCCGCGGCGGCAAGGATGGCGGTGGCGAGAACGAGCGGGCGTTTCATTCTTCGGAGGGGTCGGATCGCTCCGCGGGGCGAGCCAGCCCGCGCTTCACTTCATCGGCCACCTCCGGCGGCAAGCCGGCGAGCCGTTGTTCCGCCGCGGCCGGCGACTTCGCCTGAAGCACGGCGATGAGGCTGGTCTCAAAATGGCCGCGGATGCTGTTTCGGGACTGCAGTCTCTTCTCGTCCAAGGTTCCGGCCGCAATCTCACTGTCCAACCAAGCGGCCGCCGCCTCGGGATCGCTGCCGGCCCAGCTCTCCAAAGCCGGTGTGAGGAAATAGCTCACGTTGGTGGAAAGCAGCCGCCGCCCGAAACGCGTCAGCAGCATTTCCGGATCCTTCTTCGCCAACGACCGCGCGAGTTCCAGCTCGAGCATCGTGCGCTCAATCCGCTTCAAGTCCGCGTCCTCGACCTCATTCAGAGCCTGCTCCAGTTCGGCGACCTCCATCTCCTCGATTCGCGCCGACATGCGGACGCTCGAACGAAGTTCAGCCGGCGTCAATCCGCGAAAACTCCCCAGAGCCTCGGCGGCCTTCTGCCAATCCACCGCGCCCTCCGAATCTTTCGGAAGTGCCGCGCGCTTTGGCTCCGCCGCCACTACGCGTGGCGACCTACTGGTGCTCGCCGCTTTTTCAAGCGTCGCGATGTCCCGTTCGAGCCGCGCGATCCGCCATTCCTTCCAAAGCACCGCCGCCCCGCCCAGCGCCAGGGCGGCGAGCGGCAGGGCCAACTGCATGCGGGGCATGCCGCCAAACAACCCGCACCCGCCGCCACCCGTCAAGGCGATGAAAATCAGCGCTCGGGGCGTTGCCGACGCCAGATCAACCCGGTGGAGATCAGGAGCAGCAGGAGCGAGGACGGCTCGGGCACGGCGGGGATGCCGGGAACGGCGGAGGAATCGACCTGCTCGAGACCAAACTCGCGATACTGCTCGGCGGTTTCCAAGACGACGGCACCACTCCACGGCGTCACGAGTTGGTATTTCGCCGCCCGCCCGGCGGCGTCGGCGCGACCCGGTCCCGGCGCCGCCTCGATCAGCTCGAGCCAGCGGTTCCAGCGCGCGAGGTGGTCCCAGACCTCCACCGCGTCGTCGGGAACGGCGTCCGCGGGCAGGCGCGTCCAACGGTCGCGGGTCACCGGAGCGTTGGCGGCAAGGATGGCGTCCAACAAGTCGTCGCGCTCTGGCGGCCGACCGCCGCCGCGGACCCGCGGATGGGGGCCGATTTTTTCGAGGAGTCGGTTCGGCCCGCCCGCCAGATCGATGGCGACGAGAGAGATCGGTCGCAGGTTGCGCTCGATCCGTTGGGCGAGCGCACCGGAATTCCCGAAGTCGACCGGCTGCGGCCCGTGCAACCAGATGACCTGCGGGGCGCCCGCGGCGGCCGCGATTTCGAAGGCGCGCTCCAAGGCCGGCTGGTTGTCCACGCCACCGGCGAAGCGGATCTCCTCCGGCAAGCTGGCTCCGCCTTCCACCGTCCCCCGCTCCGTGGCGGCGATGACTTCCAGCCGATGGCCCCGCGCGGTGAGTTCTTGGAAGGCGGCGGCGAGATCCCGCCGGTGGGAACCGAGCGCGGCGGAGCCGTCGAGGACCAGCACGAGGGGTTGCGGCTCGGCCGGAGACGGCGGACCCGCGGGCTCGCGCACCAAGATCCGCTCCGACGGCGGGGCGAACGGATCGCGCGTCCAGACCTTCCCGGGCGGCGAACCACCTCCGGTCCGGGCGAACGTTCCCGCCTGACGGTCGAGCGGCAGTTTGCCGTGGACCTCATGCCAGTCGCCCGCCTGCGAACTGCCGCCGAGATCGCGGACGGAGAGCGGGAGATTTCCTTGGAACCACACATCCGTCGCCAAGCCGTCGCGGAAGCCGAAGTTCTGTTCGATCAGCTCGGGAAATTGGAAACGCCCCTGCTTGTCGAGCGGCCCGGTGATGCCGACGCGGATCTTCATTTCCCCTCGCGCGGGCACGGGAAAACACTGCACGAGCACCCGATCCGGCGCCACCCAGCGGACCAGCACCGGGTCCCGCCCGCGCTCGACGGCGATGCTGCGGTAGGCCTGTGTCACCTTCCCGGTGGAGGAAAACGCGGCCTCCTGCGGCTCGCCATTCACCCACAGCGTGAGCCGCGAGACCACTCCCTGCGGCGGCAGCAAGACCTGCATGCGCGCCTCCCGCGGGCGCGGGCCGTGGTTCTTGAAAACCATCGTCCACTCGCAGTAGCCCAGGCCGCTGGCAGGATCGAGGTGGCCGTCCAGCCGCGATGACACGAGGTCGAGGTCGGGCAGACGCGCGGACACGCCGTCGCCGCCGAGGGCGTCGTCGAAGGTCACGTCGGAGAAGCGGCCTCGGCCGTTGGCCAGGACATCCGACGGCGGCCTCGCCGCGTTGAACGGCGTGCCGGTGACGCGGTAGTACATCGTGCGGATCGCCTCGTTGTCCTCGGGAACGCCGGCGAACTCCGCGGAGATCCGGCCGTGGAGGAGATTCTCCAGCCAGCCGATGGTGTCCGTGCCGGAAAACCGTCCGCCGGTCCCCTCGTAGCACATCCGCAGCAGCGCCTCCTCGGAGCCGAAGGTGCGGATCATCGCCGGCGAATCGGCGGCCACGCCCATCCGCGTCATCACCGGCGGCCCCTCGACCGCCAGCAGCGCCATGAGCCCCGCCAGCGCGCCGCCCCATTGCCAGCGCCGCGGCAACCCGTCGGCCGGCTTGCGGAAAAGCCCGGCCCAGACGAGCAGCGGAGCCGCCGTCACCAGGACCAGCGCGAGAAACACCGGCAGCGCGACGAGGCCGACCAAGTAACTGGCGACCACCCCGAAGCCGTAGGCGAACGTGCCGATCAGCAGCACCGGGAGCAGCAGGACCGACCACCAGCCGGCGACGACGAGTCCGAAGCCGCGCGCGGCGCCCGTCCATTTCGGGGAGACTCCGAGGCCCCCGGCCCGGGTCCGGTTCACCAGCAGACCTGCGGCACAGGCGGCGACGATCAGCACGAGATGCTTCCAGGTCGGCAGCGGATTGAAAAACGTCGTGCCACAAAACCGCGTCGCCCACTCGAACAGCACCACTCCCGCCGGCCACAAGACGGTCCACCAGAGCGAGGTCGTGAGCGATTTCCACGTTCCCGCGAACAACCTCCGCCCCACCGAGCCCTCCGACCGGGCGGGATCGGGCTGGCGCTCGAGAAACCGCGGCCGGCGCACCGCCGCTTCGTCGGCCGGTCTCTCCTCCGCCTGCGAACTGTCGAGCAGGGCCAGCACTTGCCGCAACCTCTCCGGGCCCACCGGTCGTGGCGACGCTTCGAAACGCCGCTCGAGATCGGCCACGATGTCCCCGCGAACCTCCGCGGGATCGGCGCCGTTTTCAATCCATCCGGGCTCCCGCGCCGCCAGCCATTCGTCCAGCACGGCGCGCGCCTCGTCGGTCCATCGGGTGATTGCGTTCATGATCGGGAATCGCTTGGGCGGCGGCCGAGGGCGTCCACCGCCTCGACCACCGATTCGAAATAGACCTGCATGGCGGCCAGATGGGCGCGCCCCGAGGCGGTCAGCTTGTAGTATTTCCGCGCCGGTCCCTCGGCGCTCTCCTCGAGCCGGGCCTCCAGCCAGCCGGACTTCCGCATGCGCGAGAGCAGCGGATAGATGCTGCCTTCCGCCACCCCGAGACCCGGCAGGTGGACCAGCGTCCGGACCAGATCGTAGCCGTAGCTCTCGCCGCTCCCAATGGCCCGCAGCGCGCAGAGTTCGAGCAGCCCCTTGCGCACTTGGATCGTCCAGTTCTCGAACGACTCGTCCATCGACCGCCACCCTGCGCAGAAACTACCTGTTGATGCAAGGTATCAGTTGATGAATTTCGTGTGAACGTCGCGTGAAGCGGGAGAGAAGCCCGACCTTCCGATGTTCCGACCTTCCGACCTTCCGACCTTCCGACCTTCCGACCTTCCGACCTTCCGACCTTCCGAC
>CBFGTW010000227.1:0-4269 GCA_965651855.1 uncultured Verrucomicrobiales bacterium | reverse complement strand
GCTCAGCGGGCGAGGCCTTTTTCCTCGAGCCAGCGTTCCAGCAAATCCGGCCAGCCGGCGACGGCGCCTTGACCGCCGAGGCCGTAGCCGTGGCCGCCGGACTCGAACAAGTGAAGGGTCACGGGCACCCGGGCGGCCTTGCAAGCGGCCGCGAATTGCAGGCTGTTCCGGCAATCCACGAAATCGTCGGAGGTGGAGAGCAGGAAAACTGGCGGTGTCTCCGGCGTGACGGCCCGCTCGGTGGAGAGTCTCGCGATCATTTCGTCCGTGGGTTCCGCGCCGAGCAGGCGGCGCCGCGAGCCGTCGTGGGTGACCGGCTTTTCCATGGAAATCACCGGATAGACCAGGATGGCGAAATCCGGCCGGCAGCTCTCCTTGTCGACGGCGTCGGCTGTTTCCTCCTCGAAGTTGTCGCCGAAGCGCGTGGCGCAGACGCTCGCGAGGTGCCCGCCGGCGGATGAGCCCATCACGCCGACCTTTGCCGGATCGATCTTCCATTCCGCGGCCTTCGCGCGGACGGTGCGGATCGCGCGGCGGGCGTCGAGGTATGGCACCGGCCAGCCGTAGCCGAAGGCGTCGTCGCCGCTGACACGGTATTTCACGACGATGCCGGCGATCCCCCGTCCGGCGAGCCATTCGGCGTATCCCCGGCCCTCGTGACCGGCGGCGAGGATGGTGTAGCCGCCGCCGGGCAGGATCACGACGGCCGCACCGGTGGCCTTCTCCTTGGCAGGCAGATAAACTTGGTACTGCGGCACCTCGATGTGGCTCAGGCGGTCGTTCTCGATCTTCTCGCTGCCCGCGGGCGGACGCGACGCGCCAGGAGCCTGGCCCGGCCAGAGGTCCACCCAATCCGAGGCCATGACAGGCACGATGGTGACGGCGGCGGCAAGCATCCACTTGAGCATGCGCCGGATCCTGGCCGGTCGCGCCGGAATGTCACCGCCTATCTTGCCGGCTCACCCTCGCGCCGAAGCACCCGCGCCGGGACTTCGCCGACATCCATGCCCGCTCCCACCAAGGCGTCCCAGATGCCGAGCAGCCGCTCGAGCGGGACCTGGCCGTCGGCCTTCAATTCGAGCTTGCGGTCCGGATTGTTCTTCTGGAAAGCGGCGAGGTAGTTGGAAAGCAGCCCTTCCGGGACCGTGACGGAGTCGAGCGTCACCCGCCCCTCGGCATCCACGGCGAGCACCGAGCGACTGTCGGTGACGGTCTCGGACTCCACCTCACGGACGGTCGGCAGCTCGATGCGCAGGATTTCGCGGGGTTCCTTGAAGCGCGTCGAGACAATGAGGAAGACCAGCAGGATGAACAGGATGTCGATCATCGGCACGATCGGCACCTGGCTGCGGTTGCGGCGCGGGCGGTGGAAGTGCATGGTCGTTCAGGCACCGGGGTTGCGATCCTGCAGCGACTGCACCAGGTCCGCGAGGAGGGTTTCCAGACGGGCGGTCAGGCGCTCGATCCTCCGGGTGAAATACGAATGCGCCACCACGCAGGGCACCGCGATCGCCAGGCCGACGATCGTGGTGCTCAACGCCTCGGCGATGCCGCGGGCGATCGCGAAATGATCCGCCGTTTCGCCGAGCCCTTGGAAAATCACGACCAACCCGGAGGCCGTGCCGAGCAGACCGAGCAACGGCGCGACGGTGATGACCACGTCGAGCACGCCGATGCCGGAATGGAGTTCCACCGTTTCCTCGCGGGCCGCGGCTTCCACCGCCTGGGTGATTTCGTCACGGGACTTGCCGCGATTTTTCACGGCCACCGCCCCGAGCCGCGCGAGCACGCTGCGGCCGGCCTGGAACTCGCGCATCGCCGCGTCGCCCTGGCCGCCGCCCGCCACCTGCCGCGCGAGGGCGTCGGGGACGATCCGCGCCCGCGCCAGCGACAAGGCCTTGTAAACGATCGCCATGACGCCGACGACCGAGGCGAGCGCCAGCGGAATCATGAAGAAGCCGCCCTTCTGCAGGAAATCCCGCGCCGCTTGGAAGCCTTCTGCCGGGGTCTTGGCCAGAACCTGAATGCATATCTCTGACATGATCGGGGAGTTAGAAGTAAAAATTGAAAATCAGCTCGAGCGGCTCGTCGCCCAGTTCGTCGCGGAGCGCCTGAGGCATTGCCGGGATCTTGGCGTCCCGGATCGAGGTGTGGGTGAAGCCTTTCTGCACCTGGCCGGTTTCCATCTCGCTGAGGAACTGGACGCCTCCCACTTTTCCGTCCGGCTGGACGAAGAAACGCACGGTGAGAAATCCCGGCTGGATGAAATCCCGGTGGCGCACGCAGTTCCGCTGCCACTCGAGCTCCACCGCCTTGCTGATGGCTGCTTGGTAGCGGCCCATCGGCGTGTCCGCGACGTCCAGCGAGCCCACGCCGGTCCGGCCGATCGAACCGCGGATCGCCGTTTTCCTCTGCTCGCTGCGGAACGCGGGATCCTGAACCGGCGGCCGCGGCTGTCGCGGCGTCTCCTCAACGACAGCGGACGTCACCTCGCCGCTCGCGTCCGCCACCCCGTCCCGCGGCCGCTCGGCCGCCAGCGGCTCCGGCTCGTCCGCCTCGGGCGCCGGCGGGACCGGCACGTCCACGGGATTCGGCCCCTCGAGCAGCGTCTCGCGCGCCCCTTCCACGGGTTCCGCTTGGGACACCGAAGTTTCCTCGCGTTCGCCAGTCAATTCGGCCTCGCCCATCGGCAGACCCGGCGGCGGCACGGGCGGGGCGGGCGGCTCGGCGGGCGCGGCAGGCGCGCCTTGATCAAGGGGCGAATCCTGGAAGTCGCTCTCGACCGTCGAGAGATCCCGCTCGCTCTGCGGCTCCTCGCCCTCTTGCGCTGGCAGCGGCGGGGCCTCGGCGTCGGGTGCGGCGTTGCTCGTGGCGCGGGTGTCGCGTTCCCCCATGAACCTGGGTCGTTCCGGCCGCGCGGCCCGCTGCTCCTCCGAGGTCCGCGCGAATTCCTCCGGCACGTCCGGCTCCACTTCGGGCTCCGGCACCGCCACGGCCGGCGCCACCAGCACCACCACGGACTCGATGGGCGCGGCTTCCTTCTTCTCCACCGGGCGGCGCGTCGAGCCGCCATAGACGACGGCCGCGATGCCGAAGCACGCCAGCAGCGCCACGTTTGCAAGCAGTGACGCCGCCAACGCGAACGCCCAGAGACGCGCGTCGCCCGGTGCTGGAGATGAAACGCCGGCGCTCATGGCCACGGCCGCGACGATTCACGGGAAGCGGGCGGCGCGCAATCCGGGAAACGCACCGGAAACCACACTCGGCCGCGCGGCGCGGATTTTAGCGGAGAAACGCATGACAATCCGCGCGTTTGGCGGAAATTCCCGCGTTTTTGTCCGCGAAAGCGGGAGAAATCCACCAACTTTTGAGAAAATCTACGATTTTCGGGTTGCATACAGGACCCTTCGGCCTCACTTCACGCGCAGGAGCCCATTTTTCTCATGAGCAAGGAGCAATTCGACGGCGCACAGGCGCTCATCAAGACACTCGACGACCTCGGGATCGAGTACATTTTCGGCTATTCCGGCGGAGCGGCCATTCCGATCTTCGACGCGCTGGAGACCGTGAAGACGAAGATGAAATTCATCCTCGTCCGTCACGAGCAGGGTGCCGTCCACATGGCCGACGGTTACGCCCGCGCGACCGGCAAGCCCGCGGCGGTGCTGGTGACCTCCGGCCCCGGAGCCGGCAACACCGTGACCGGCCTGATGACCGCCATGATGGACTCCGTGCCGATGATCGTGCTCTCCGGCCAAACCGTCACCTGGATGCTGGGCAAGGACGCCTTCCAGGAAGCGGACATCTTCGGCATCACGATGCCGGTGGTGAAACACAACTACTTGGTGAAGGAGACCAACGCCCTGCCGCGGATCGCCCGCGAGGCCTACCACATCGCCACCACCGGCCGCCCCGGCCCGGTGCTCATCGACATCCCGAAGGATATTTCCCAGGGACCGTTCACGGGTGAGATGAACCCGCCGTTCAATCTCCCCGGCTACGATCCGAGCGTGAATTTCAAGATCGACGCCGAGGCCGTCAAACAGGCCGCCTCGTTGATCGCCCACGCCAAGCGCCCGGTGATCCTCGCCGGCCAAGGCGCCATGATCGCCCGCGCCGACAAGGAACTGATGCACCTCGCGGAAACCCTGCAGGCGCCGGTCACGACCACCCTCCTCGGCAAGGGCGTGTTTCCCGAGACCCACCCGCTCTCTCTCGGCATGCTCGGCATGCACGGCACCGCCTACGCCAACAAGGCGATGATCGAGT
>CBFGTW010000226.1:0-4366 GCA_965651855.1 uncultured Verrucomicrobiales bacterium | reverse complement strand
CCGCACGGGAAGCAACCCCTTTTTCAGATAAATGGCCCGTCCCTTTATAGGCATTCGCTTCGTTCGCTTCGTTCGCTTCGTTCGCTTCGTTCGCTTCGTTCGCTTCGTCCGCTCCGTCCGCTCCGTCCGCTTGTAGGCGGCCGTCGTGTCCATTGAATGACCTTTCCCTTTGCACGGCCGTCGGAGAAGCTGCCGCGCCGCCGCGCCGATGTGCGGCCGCATGCCTGAGGCTGGCGTCGCCGCAGTAGTTGACGCGGCAATGTCGCGACTGGATCGCTTTGCGCCGGATCGCTTTGCGTGGCGGCCCGGGACCTGTGCCGCCGCAAGACGCGAGCCGCTACGGCGTGGCCGCTCGCAGCCGGAGGTAGCCGCCACCTTCTTCGAGCGGGAGGCGTGCACGGCGCCGCTCGATGAGGCCGTCGATTCCCAGAAAGGCGTCGTCCCCGGCGGGCTGCCAGCTGTCCAAATCGGACGATTGCCACGGGCCGAGTTCAATGTCGTCGCGGTCGCGGCGGCGGGTGTAGTCGAGGATCAGCCAGTCGCCTTCTTCGCCGCGCGACAGCGATGAGGAAATGGCAGGCGTCTTCGCGGCGGCCGGATCGGTGCCGAGCGCGTATTCGAGCAAATTCGGCAGGCCGTCGCCGTCGAAGTCGACCAGCGGACCCGAAAGCGGGCCGGCGTCGGGGAAGTGCTGGCGATTCCAGCCGGCGAGGCCGCCGGCTTCCGTTCCTGGAGTGGGCTCGACAGCCGCCCACGCGGCGGGATCGCCGGCCCAGCGGTGGATGCCAAGCCGCTGGATGGAACGGCCGCTGCCGGAGGCTCCCGTCGGCCACGGGGCGACGGAGAGATAGCGGGTTTCGTCCTCGACCATGATCCCGACCAAGGCGGGCTCGTCCGGCGGCGGGGGCACGGGACGGCGCAAGCTCACCGTGCCACCGGCGTTCCCGAGTGAAGTGCCGGCGGCCCACGGGCCGAAGAGCGCCGTGGATTCAGGCACACCATGGAGATCCCGGAACGCCGCGGCGACGCCCGGCGAGGCGGCGGGATCGAAGGGCAGCAGGACCAGGCTTTCCCCGGGCTCGAGCGCGTCGCCCGGGGCGAAGAAGTAGTCGACATCGCCGCGCAGCGCCCAATCGGCCAAGGACTGCGTGGTGACTCCGGTGTTCACGATCTCGACAAACTCCACGCCCGCGATGTCCGGGTGGTAGAGGATTTCGGAAACTTGGATCGAACCGATCCGTGGCGCGGCGTTCGCAGCCGCCGGCGTCGAGGTGGTGAGCGGCAGGAGGTTGTCCGCGCCATCCGGCCAGCGGCCCGTGGGAATACCGGGCAGCGACGGCGGAAAATCGAGCACATCCTCGGTGCGGACGAGCGCGCCGGTCGCCGGGTGCGCCGAAAGCAATCGGACGCGGCCGCCGCGGTGGCCGTCGAGCGCGAAGTGTTCGTCGAGCACCTCGCCGGGTGAGGGATTCCAACCGCCGTTCGGGTTGAAGTCCACTTCTGTGAAGGCAACGAAGCCGCCCGCCGGGATGATGGTGCCGTCCGGCACCCGGAATTTCCGGAGATCGGTCGCCGTGAGCGGATTGGCGCTGTCGCTCAGAAACCAGCCGGAGACATCCACCGGCGCGTCCGAGCGGTTGAACAACTCGATGGCATCCACCGCCGGCAGCTCGCTGGCGGCGAGCACTTCGTTGATGACCACGCCGAGCGGCGGGCCTTCGTCGCCGGTGCCCGGCGTGCCGTGGACCGCGGCGCTCGCCTGCCAGTTGTCGGGATTCTCGTAGTCTGCGGTCGCGCCGCCGGCACCCAGATAAACCAGCGCGCTGCCACCGCCATCGGCGAGACGCGGCCAGCCACCGCCGTCGCGGTAGTCGAAGCTGGCGATCACGCCGCCGTCCGCATCGAGCACGCGGATGGTTTCGCCGGCGTTGTCGAGGCGCTTGTCGCCGGTCCACTCGGTTGCGATGCGCGCCCCGGCCAGCGGATGCCTCAGCAGGAAGGCCTCGCGGTTTTTCACCACCACCGCGCGCTCGCCGGGCTGCAGCGTGAACGGGGGCAGCGTGACCGTCGAAACCGGCGAGCCCTCCTCGAACTTCACGCCCTCGAGATTCACCGGGCCGTCGCCGACGTTGAGCAGCTCGATCCATTCGAAATCCGACGCGTCCAGCTCCGGCAGCGCCGCCAGCTCCGCCTCGTCCGGACCGAGCGGATTGTAGTTCAGGCCGCTGACCCGAAGGTTTGTGGCATTGGCATAACTCTCCTCGACGAGAAACAGCTCGGAAGCCGGCCCGCTCCAAGCCGTGGCCGGCGCGTTGAAAAACGTCCCGGGCCGCCGCGCGCGCGCGGTCAGCACGGCCGTGGCACCGATCGGGATCGGCCCGCCGGAGTAGGTGATGGCCGACGCCCCCAAGCTACCGCCGGAGGCCCGAGGGTCGGTACCGTCGAGCGTGTAGTAAACGGTCGTGCCGGGAGGAATCGTGAGCGTGACCGTGTGGCCGGCGGAGACGGGGCCGCCGGGTTCCGAGATCGCCGGCGGCGCGCAAAACTGCGAGTCGATCCACGCGGCGCGCTCGGTCACCCAGGTTCTCAGGTGGTTCGTCTCGCCGGGCAGGCTGCGCGAGGTCGCGCCGCCCCACCAGCGGGCGTATTCGCGGAGCGCGGGATGGTCGGCGTCGCCAGTGCGGAACTCCGCGAGAAATCCGTCGAAGACCTGTTGGATGTTCGCCGTGGCGAGCGGGCCGCGGCGATGTTCCTGCCAGCGGTCGACGAAAAGCTGGCGGAAATCCGGATCCTCGAACAAGCGTGCCCACCACGAGTAGGTGAAATAATCGGTCGCATCGCCGGTGCCGCGCCAGGTGTCGATGGCATTGTCGCGTCCGTCCGTGGAGTCCGCCGAGCGGTCGAAGTCCCACAACGGCCCGCCGGCGATGCGGCGGCCACGGTCCTTCTGGAAATACGCGCTGAGCCGCAGGGCGTCGACGTTCTTGGCGAAGGCGTTGAACAGGTTGTGGTCGATCCACGAGACCGGCTCGATGTAGCGCTGGTAGTTCCGGGTCGCGAAGCCGCCGGCGGCATCCGACCAGAGCGCGTCCTCGAAGGCCTGAAAATAGTCGACCATGTAAGCGGATTGCTGCGGCGCGAGGACCGGCAGCTTCGGCCGGTGGATGATCAGCCCGGCGGGGAAGGAATCCGTGACGGGCAGCGAGCGGCTGGTTTTCCACCAGAATTCGTCGGGATCCGCGCGGTCGACCTTCAGGATGTAGCCGCCGGTGACGCCGGGGGCTGAGATGTCGGACGGCTCGAGCTTCGTGACGTCCACCCGGTTTCCGCCGCGGCGGACGTTTTCGCACAGCAAGTAGACGCCGCGGTAGTCCGCCTGCTGGCTTTGCGTGAAGCTCAGGTTATTGCCGTTGAAGTTGAAGAACACCTCGACGAAGCGGGTCCTCGGCGCCCACCGGCCGGTCTGGCGGTAGAGTTCATGGACCCACGCGTTGCGCATGAACGACGGGTCGAAGTGCTGGCAGGAAATCAACGCCCAGTCCTCGCCGGATGGCATTCCCAGCAGCGGCGCGGAGATTCCCGCCCCGGATTCATCGCGGAACTCGACGCCGTAGGATTTTTTTGAAAACCCCGCCGAGCTGGAGCCGCGGATCTTCACGCCGGCATGGATCGAGAGCGACGGCGCGGCGGCGATGGACGCGTAGCCGGACGCGTCGCGATCGATGACGTGGATCCGACTCTCCGAGTACTGGTCGTTGTTGGACGGTTCGCCGGCGCCGCCATTGTTGATGATCAGGATCGGCAGGGACGAGCGGAACGGCTGTCCGGCTCCGCCGTATTCGGCGAGGCTCGAGGCGAGCCTTTCGTACAAGGCGGTGCCGACGTAGCCGCCGGCGCCGGATTGCGGGTCGAAGACGCGGGCGCGGATGGTGGTGGTGTTTCCGATGGCAATCGTCCCGGAGTAGAGCGTCGACCCCGGGCCCGGAATGCTGCCATCGAGTGTGTAGCGGATCTCCTCCCCTGCCCCGGCACCGCCGAGCGTGAGGTTGAAATCCGCGCTGAAGGTCCCCTCCGGCCGGGAAAACGTGACGCTGCGCGGCAGGATCGTGCCCGCGGGACCGGGATTCGGCGCGCCGGGTGTGGGCGTGGCGAAGTAGGCCGGCGGCAAGGGCGGACCGTCGGTGGCCGCGGTGCCGCGCAGCTCCGGCCGGAGCAGGAGGTCGCTGCTGCCGAGGCTGCGATTCAGGAGCTGGAAGACGAGGACGTTGTCTCCTTCCACCAAGCTGCCAAGGCTGTCGCTGACGTCGAAGCTCTCCCAGACGATCGCATCCGCATCGAAGTTCTCGCCGCTGGCCACGGAGTTCCA
>CBFGTW010000225.1:0-4471 GCA_965651855.1 uncultured Verrucomicrobiales bacterium | reverse complement strand
CCGTCGTCGTCGACGAACAGCGTCATGTCGCGCGCCATCTGGCCGCCGGCGAAGTCGCGGCGGAAGACGAGGTTTTTCGGATACCAAGGAAACGGCGCGCCGCCGAGGCCGAGGGCGGCGAGTTCGCGTTCCTCGCGCTCGTCGAGCGGGCGCTTCCACTCGTCCGGGACGTTCTCCGGCCAGACGCCGGCGTTCGGCCGCAGGCTGCGGAGGAAACGGTAGGGACCGGCCGGCTGGTCGGCCACGGCCACGCCGCTGCGCGCGCCCTCGTATCCCCCGCCCTTCGGCTCGAGGTGGAACCACATGACAAACTTCCCGGTGCGCGGGTTGTAGATCACCTTCGGCCGTTCGAGAATGCAACCGGGCGGGATCTCGCTGCCGGGCGAGTCGTCCATCGCCAGCGCCACGCCCGCATCGCGCCAGTCGACCAGGTTTTCCGACGCATAGACATGCACGCCGACGTGGGCGCGGTTGCCTTCCGCGCCCGCGAGCTTGTGCTCGCCGAACCACCAATAGGTCCCCTCGTGAAACAACACGCCGCCGCCGTGCGCGTTGATCGGCAGGCCGTTCGTGTCTCGCCAGATTTCGCCGGGGAGGATCATTTTAGGATGGTGGATGGAAGATAGGAGATTGGGGACGTGGGCGGACATCGAGCTTTCGCTGAGGACGGAGAACCAATGATCGAGTCTCCAATCAACCCGTCTCCTGTCCCTCCCCGTTGCACCACGTGAAGGCGTTGCGGAGAAGGGTCTGAAAATTCGGGTTTAGCCAGACAGCCGGAGTATGTCCCGGCGTGAGGACGCAGACGCGGCCCGCGCCGCGGCGGGACGTCCAGCCGGCGGGGTGGACGCCGTGGACGGAAACGGAGCGAAGGAAAGCCGCCGCCGCCGGATCGTGGACCTCCACGAAGTAATGTTCGTCCACTTCGGTGAACGCGTCCACCTCCGCCGTCAACGGATGCTCGCCCACCGGTTCGACGGTCACGGCACATTGCGGCGGGTGGTGGAGGAAGCCGCCGGTCACCGCGTCCCGCATCGCGGGAATCTCGCTGTATCCAGAAAGCCCGCCGTGGATCACGAGCAAGCCGCCGCCGCTTTCCAAGTACCGGAGAAACGCGGCGCCCGTCACTTCGTCCGCCCAAGGAGACTTGTCCTCCCAATTGATATGATTCGCCTTCGCGAGCACGACGAGCCGGCGATTCTTCAACAACTCCGTCGACCACGCCCGCCCATCGACGAGCCAATCGAAATCGCCGTGTCCGGCGAGGCCGTCGCGGACGATCGCGCCGGGATGCCAGAGGTCGTCGATGAGTGCGAGCGGTTTCATTTCCGAATGAAGAACGTGCGCGCAACCTGCTCCGCCGTGTCCACGTGGCGGTCGCCCCACTGCCAGGCGACGACCGTCACTTGCAGCGGGAAGCGGGCGCGCCGGGGGATCGGCGTGATTTTCAAGACATTGCCTGATATCTCCGCGGGCCCGTCGCGGACATAGAAGCGGACCGGCAGGCCGGCGTCGGACTCCGCTTCGAGAGCGACCTCCACCGCGTCCGCGGAAACATCGGCCGGCTGGGGGAAGTCGATCGTCTGCGCGATACCGCCGACATTCGGCGTCACCGTCATCAGCGCTTGTTGCACCGCAGGGGCATGGGTCGCGTCGCCGGGATTGCGCGCGGCGAACCAGAGCTGGTTGTTCCGCGGATCGGCGGTGCTCCAGCACCGGTTGAGCCGCAGTTCGAATCGCCCCGGACCCGTCTCCGCGAAGGGGCCGGTGATCCGCACGACGCGCGTCTGGCTCGACGCATGACCGAGCGGCGCGCCGGGCGGCAGGCCCGTCCAGCGCGCGAGGTTTGCCGAACCGGCGCCGACCTCGGGAAGAAATGTCGTCTCGAGCCGGAAGGTCACGCCGTCCGACTCCGGTTCGAATTGCAGCTTCACCTGCTCGTGGCGGTCCACCTGCGGAACCGTCGCGCCGCCCTGCACGAACCCGAGGAGTTGCGGCTTCTTGCCGATCTGCTCCGCGTGGTGCCCGTGGATCGCAAGGGCCATTTCCTCGTCGAAGGCCCAGAAGGCGTCGTCAGGATCGCCAGTGTATCCGGCCGCCGGTGCGGGTGCGACCGTCCGTGGCTCGCGCAGCCGCCAACGCTGGACGAGCCATCCATCCGCCGGATCAATCGGCCGCAGCTTGCCGTCGGGGCCTAGGCGCGCCTCGAGCGACTTGCGGATGAACATCGCGAGAAACCGGACCAGCGGATCGCCGGCGTCAAAGTGACCTTCCCCGGGCTCTGCCAGCATCGCGAGGCAGCTTTTCGGAGAGCGCTTCCGGAAGGCGAGGCCCGGCTGGACGCGTTCATCGAGCCACTCGTACTCGCCGATGACGAAAACGCCGGGGATGCCGTCGATGTTCCGGCCTCCCCAGTCCATGCGCGGCCTGCCGTTTCCGGTGAGGGTGGTCTGCGGCGCGTCGCCTTTCACCGACAGGACCGCGAGCGTCCGCTCGGGTTGGGCGGCGGCGAAGTTCCAGGGAATGGTGGCGCAAGCCGAGTGCCCGAGCGGGATGACGGGAGCGGCGGCAAGTTCATCGTAGCCGGATCTTTCCGCGAGTTTATCCAACAGCTCCAGGTAGCGGTCGCCCGCGCCGTCCTCGATGTTCGCTCCACCGGCCACGCGGGGGACGATCCAGAGTTGCGCGACACCGAGGCGGCTCATCGCCGCACGAAACTCGGGGTGCTCGAGCACGCTCTCCTCGAGCATGTTGTGCTGCGCCACCACCACCGCCCGGACTTCTCCGCACTCCGGCGGGATCCAGAGAAACGCGCGCCCCTCGCCTTCCGGCACGCTCCACTGCCACTCCGCGGCGGATGCCACGCAGGCGGCAAGCAGGGCGATGAGGGCGGGGAGTTTCACTGGCGGGTTTCACCTTCCCATCCAGCCGCCGTCCACGACGAGGATCTCGCCGTTGACATAACCCGAAGCCTCGCTGGCAAGGAAAACGGCGGGGCCCTTGAAGTCCTCGGGCGCGCCCCAGCGGCCGGCCGGGATGCGGGCGAGGATCTGCTCCGCGCGCACCGGATCGTTGCGCAGCGCCTCGGTGTTGTCGGTGGCGATGTAGCCCGGCGCGATCGCGTTGACCTGCACGCCCTTGGACGCCCACTCGTTCGCGAACGCCTTGGTGAGCTGGCCGATCCCGCCCTTCGACGCGGCGTATCCCGGCACCGTGATGCCGCCCTGGAAGGTGAGCAGCGAGGCGGTGAAAATGATTTTCCCGGAGCCCCGCTCGATCATCTTTTTCCCGATCTCGCGGCTGAGGAGAAACTGCGCGTTGAGATTCACGTCGATCACCTCGAACCACAGCTCGTCCGGGTGCTCCGCGGCCGGCGCGCGTTGGATCGTGCCGGCGTTGTTGACGAGGATGTCCGGCACGCCGTGCTCCGCGATCACGCGCGCGGCGAGGTCCTTCACCGCGGCGCGGTCGGAGAAATCGCAGCGGTAGCCGACGAACTTCCGGCCGAGCGACTCGACCGCGCCGCCGATGGCGCTGCCGCTTTCCTCGAGCGTTGCGCTCACGCCGATGATGTCGGCTCCGGCCTCGGCGAGTCCTTCGGCGATGGCGTAGCCGATGCCGCGCTTGCAGCCGGTGACGAGCGCCGTCTTTCCGACGAGGGAGAATTTCGAAAGCACGCTCATGGTCTCAGCGCAGGTCTTCGATGGCGATCTTGTCCATGTCCGTGAACGCTTGGTTCTCGCCGCCCATGGCCCAGACAAAGCGGTAGGCGGAGGTGCCGCAGCCGCAGTGGATCGACCAAGCCGGCGAGAGTACCGCCTGCTTGTCGTGCACCCAGAGCGGGCGCGTCTCGTCCGGCTCGCCCATCATGTGAAGTACGGCGTGTCCCGTAGGAACATCGAAGTAACAGTAAACTTCGCTGCGCCGCAGGTGGGTGTGCGCCGGCATGGTGTTCCAGATGCTGCCGGGCTTGAACTCGGTGTAGCCCATCACGAGCTGGCAGCTCTTGATGCCGTTCTCGTGGATGTACTGGCAGATCGTACGCTCGTTGCACTCCTCCGGGCTGCCAAGCTCGACGCGGGTCGCGTCGGCCGGGGTCGCCTTGGTCGTAGGGTGCGCGGCGTGGGCCGGATAGCTGACGAGGTAGAAGCCGGCCGGTTCACCGCCATCGGCGCTGGAAAACGAGATCTCCTTGCTGCCACGGCCGACGTAGAGGCACTCGCACTTGTCGAGTTCGTAGGCGGTGCCATCGACGGTGACGGTGCCTTTCGCTCCCATGTTGAGGATGCCCAGCTCGCGGCGTTCGCAGAAAAATTCGGCGCGAAGTTCGTCGCCGGCATCGAGTTTGAGGTCGGAGCCGGTCGGCACGGCGGAGCCGACAATGGCGCGGTCGATGTCGGTGTACACCAGGGTCAGTTCGCCGGCTTGGAACAGCTCCTCGAGCAGGAAGGATTCGCGGAGACCCACCGTG
>CBFGTW010000224.1:0-4524 GCA_965651855.1 uncultured Verrucomicrobiales bacterium | reverse complement strand
GCGTCTTTCTGAAAGTCTTCTTGCGAGCCATCCGGCGCGCCTAAATCAAACGAGTATTTCGTACAAGCGCGGTTTGGTACCAAAATGAGGGGGCCCTGCGAGCTGGCGAAGGGGAAGCCGATGGAGAAAATCCTCCGCCAGTGACGGATGGCGCGGGCGGCATGTCGCGCGGCGCGAGGAAGATCGGGTGCGGGGAGCGGGCGGTCGCGCTTTTCCTTGACGGTCTTCATTCCCTCTTCATTTCCGGGCTGCTACATTGCCACCACCATGAGAACCCGCTCCCGACGGATCGCTTGGGTGGCCTTCGTCCTCTTGTGCCTGCTCGGCGGCTGGTGGCTCGGCCGGGATTTCAACAAGATCCTCGCCATCCGCGGGCCCGCGGCGCTGGCCCCGCCCGATCCGCCCGGCCCCCACTTCGAGGCTGCGACGGGTGCCCATCCGAATCCTCCGGAGGTCCCCGCGGCACGCATACCAGGCATTCCCCTGGAGCTCATCGCCAGCCGGAATCCGAACGAACTCATCGCGCGGCTGCCCGACGACGCCAGCTACCGCGCGTTTCTCGGGGACGTCTCCCGCAGCCGCGTGCGTGCCATCGATCACCTCGACCGGTTGCGCGCGGTGCGGCTCGGTTACGAACATCCGGCGGACCTCGAGGCACTGCTGATCGGGTACGAGATCGATCCGGCGCTCGAGCTGCCGAAATTGCCGGATCGCGCGGGTCCCGGGGAGGGCATCGCTCCGGGCTCGCGGGAACTTTCCGACCGCCTCCCGGAATGGCTGGGACTGGGCGATGCCGATGCCGCGGGCCGCGGTGCCGGCGTGCGGATCGCCGTGCTCGACAGCGGCGTCGTTCCGCATGCCGCTCTGCCGGAGATCACGCGGTCGATCGCCCTGATCCCCTACCCTGAGGAGCCGGAAGAAACGGCGGGGCACGGCACCGCCGTCGCCTCGATCATCGCCGGGCGGCATCCCCAGGCTCCCGGCGTGGCTCCGGGGGTGGATCTGATCGTCATCCGGGTGACGGATGATGCCGGAGCCACCGATTCATTCACGCTGGCCGAGGGACTGCTGGCGGCCTTGGACGCGGGCGCGCATTTGGTGAATCTCTCGCTCGGCACCTATGAACCGACGAGCTTGATCGAGGATGCCGTCGCGCTCGTCACCCAAGCCGGGCTGGTGGTGGTGGCCGCCGCCGGCAACGACGGCTTGGAAGCACCCGCGTATCCCGCCGCATGGCCCGGAGTCGTCAGCGTGGCCGCCGTGGATGCCCGGGGCGTCCACCTGCCGTTCTCGAATTTCGGCGATCACCTCTATCTCAGCGCGCCGGGATACGGCGTGAACGCCGCTTGGCCGGGCGAGCGGATCGTGCGCTTCAGCGGCACGTCCGCAAGCGCCCCGGTGGTCACCGCGGCCCTCGCGGTGCTGATGTCCGAAGGTGGAAGCGCGCCGGTCCGCACCGCCTTTCAGGCACTGGAAATCCTCACATCCCACGCGGACGACGCGGGAATCCCCGGCCCGGATTCGCAATACGGCTTCGGCATCGTCAATCTGCGCCGCGCCTTGCACCGCGATCGCCCGGGATTGGTGGACGCCGCAGTCACGGACCAACGGGTCGGCGTCACGGCCACCGGCCACGAAATCCGGGTGACGATCCAGAACCGCGGCACCGACACATTGGTCAATCTCCTCCTCGAGGTGAGGGGGCCGGCGGGCGTCCACCGTTTCAACACCACCACGCTGCCGCCGGGCGAGGTCCGGACTTACGCGCATCCGGTGAATCTCCGCGCGATTCCCGTCGGCCGACCGTTCGAGATCTCGAGCGTGCTCACGTTGTCGTCCCCCGCGCCGGACGTCACCCCTTGGAACAACCGGCGCAGCGAGAGCTTCGCAAACGGAGGCGCCGTCACGAGCGGCTATTGATTCAGCTCCACCTACTACAACGGCGAGAAGTCTGTGGACTTGAGATAGAGGGATTTCACGCCGTCGGGCGCTGTGAGGGAACCGTCGCGCTCGCTGGCGGCCTTGGCTTCGATCCATGCGGGATCGGCGCGGAAATTCCCGAAGGCCTCGAGACCAGCCTGTTGCGAGGGGTGGGCGAGGAAATAGATGAGTGTCACGGCCGCGCCCGGCTGGTCATCCAGCGGCTGGAAGTAGGCGATGTTGGTCATGCCGTGTTTCTCGAAGAGTTCCATCGTGTGGTCGCGGAAACGCGCGTGGAGGTCGTCGAGCTTGCCCTCCGGCGTGGTGTAGGTGCGCAGCTCGAAGACGCGGTCCGCCTTTTCGCCCGGCTCGGGGACGGGCGGAGAGAAGTCGGTGGTCCGGAGGAAGACGGATTCCGGAGGTCCGGCGAGCAGCTTGCCGTCCGCTTCGCTGGCCGCCGCGGCCGCCCGCCAGTCGGGGTCCGCACCGAAGGCTTGCCACGACTTGCGGGCAGCCTCGCGGTCCTCGTGGGCGAGGAGATAGATCAAGGTGCGGTCGCCGCCATTCTCCGGGTCGAGCGGCATCCAGTAGCCGACGTTTTTCATCCCGTGCTTCTCGAACAGCTTGGTGGTGTGCGCGCGGAAGCGCTCCAGCAGGGCGGGCATTTTCCCGTCCGCGGCGCGATAGGTGCGCAGTTCGTATATCTCGGCGCGGGCGGTTCCAAGGGCCGCGGCAAGCGCGAGTGGCAGGATGCGGAGGAGGTTTCTCATGCTGCCGGGTTCTACCCCAGGCGACGTGCGGCGGCAAGCGGCCGGGCTATTCCTCGAAGGCTCCCTCCCGGTATTCGATGCGCCAGAACTTCCGCGGCGTGCCGTCGTTCTCGTTGTCGATGAACTCGATGGCGTCGCCGCTGCCGGTGCCGGAAAGCACTTCCTGCCAACCGCCGAGATCGGTGCTGGACAGCAGACGGTAGCTCCAGCCCCTCTGCGTGTGGAAGCGCAGGGTGGCGGAGCGTTCCCCGGCATCGAAGACGAATTCCGGCTGCGGCGCGTGCGCGAAATAGGCCGCCGCATCCCACTCGAGCACGCCGATCGGCGAGGCGTTGTTGGAAGGCGCCGTGTAGCCCAAGCCGTTCTGCGCCTGGTACATGATGTGGAGCATGCGGTCCATGTCCCAGCGGGCGGAGTCGATGATCGGCTCGTAGATGCCCGCGTTCGGCGCGTGGAGGTCGAGCGTGGTCCAGACCTGTCGGTCGGGGTCGAGCGCCTTCGGCAGACTGTGGACGAGCGTCAGGCCGTTGCCGCCTTGGTTGTCGCGGTAGAGGACGATGATGCGGTCCTGGTCGTCGCACATCACCACCGGCCGGCCGAGATGGCGGACGGCGGACTCGTTGAACTTCGTCCCCGGAGGATCGATCGTGCGGTTCGAGACCTGGCGCGTGTGCCAGCTTCCGTTGTCGTCCTGATACGCCACGCTGTATTGCCGCCGGTGGTCCCCTGCCTGCGCGCCGGAAGCCCACCATGAGGCGACGACCGGTCGATCGCTGGAATCGAGACACATGCTCGCCTGGTTGATGAGGCTCGAGCCCTCCGGGATCAGGACGACGTGTTCCGCCGCGGTGGCGGGGTCGCCGTTCTCGCCATCGCGGGAAATGGGCAGCGTGTAGGGGGTGCCGTCGGACCGCAGCCATGTCACGCCCTCGTCCTCCGAGCGGCCGTAGGCGAAATGGTTGTTCGTCTGGTAGCCACTTTCGCCGGCGGGCGAGTCGTGGTTGTAACGCCAGCACCAGACGAGGAACAGCCGACCGTCCGGGGCGATGCAGGGCATTTGGAAATACGGGTTGTAGTCCGGCGACCAGCCGCGGCCTTTCACGAACGGCACGTCGCCGCCGGAGCCGTTGGTGTGGACGTTCGTCCAGGAGTTCGTCTGTAGATCGTAACGGTTCAGATACGCGTCGCCCGCGCCGGAGGTTCCCTTGCGGAAAAGATAAAGCAAGCCGCCGTCCGGCAGATTCAGGAACTGCGGATAGGTCACCGTGGACTCCCGGCCGGTCATGGTGGTGTCCGGGCCGAAGACGACCGGCTCGTCGCCGAGCACCGGCGAAATACTACGCGCGTAGTGAAATGCGTCGCCGTGCATCCCCCACGAGAGGTGCATGTAGCCGTCGCCGTCGATGCCGAAGGACGCGACGTCGTGCGAGTCGTTGATATCGTTCGAGCTGAACGAAGTCTTGAAGACCTCCCAAACGGGCGAGCCGACAGTGCGGCGGGCGATCCACACGCGGTTGTTCTGCGGGTGGCCCGGGTCGGTCGCATGGCGTCCGTAGTAGGCCATGAACTGCCGGTCGCCCACGGTGCGGATGGCGGAGTGGACGAAGGACACCGCGTTGATTCCGGAGGCCGCGTAGCCCCACTCGCTGGTTTCCGGATCGCCGTCATCGACCGGGAAGAACGCGGTGCGCAGGAAATCCGGCGCGGACTGCGGATTGTTCGGCTCGGTCCCGCGCTCGTATTCGACGAGGTTCGGGAATCCGTCGCCGTCCGGGTCGTCGCCGGGCTCGGCGTCGAGGTTGCCGAACCACTCGATTTCCCAGCCATCCGGCAA
>CBFGTW010000223.1:0-4554 GCA_965651855.1 uncultured Verrucomicrobiales bacterium | reverse complement strand
TTGGAAACCCACTACTCCCGCTGGGGTGACTTGAGCGACGAAATCGAGAAGGTGCGGTTGAAGCTCGGAGCATGAACATCGAGCCGCCGATCCTTTACACGATCGACGCCCAGGACCGGATCATCTCGGTGAGCCCGGCGTGGGATGACTTCGCCCGCAACAACGACGCTCCGGAACTCGCGGGCGGCTCGATCATCGGCCGCTTGCTCTGGGAGTTCATCGGCGACGCCGGAACCGCGGACATCTACCGGCAGATCCTGAGCCGCGTCCGGGCCGGAGAAACCGTTCGCTTCACGCTACGCTGCGACGGCCCGGACCGGAAACGGCTCCTCGGCATGACCATCCGGCCCCTCGAGGGGGATCGCGTGGAATTCGAGAGCCAGACGATCCAGCTCGACCCGCGCGCGGCGATCCCACTGCTCGGGCGCGATGGCGGAAGCGGTCCCCCGCTGAAGATCTGCGCGTGGTGCGCCCGCATGCCGCTCGACGACAACCGCTGGGTGGAGGTGGAGGAAGCCGTGGCCGAGCTGCAGTTGCTCGAAGCCGCCGAAGTTCCTCGTCTCAGCCACGGCATCTGCGGCCAATGCGCGGCGCGCTTTTCGGGTGGAGTGTGAGCGGGACCTGCGCTGCTACTCCGCTGACTTGACCCGCTCGAGTTCGGCTACCGTCACCCGGTCCCGTTTCTTGAGGAAGAACAGCGCGCCGAGGAGCGCCCAGAGGAGGTTGCAGGCGAAGCCGGCGAGCGAGGCGGCCACGGCCGTTTCCGCCGGAACGCCGGCGAGGTCGCCGAGCAGCGTCTCGAAGAGCTTCTCCCGCACCCCGACGCCGCCGACCGTGATCGGCAGGCCGCTGATGGCGTCGATCACCGGCATGGCGCTGATGACCGTTCCGGCCGCCGCGGTGCCGCCGACGGCACGAAGCCCGCACCAGAACGACGCGAAGTAAACGAGCAGCATCACCACCGAGGCGGCGAGGCCGGCAAGGGCGAGCGGCCACTTTCTACGATAAACGTCGTAGATCTCCGGCATGCGCTTCATGACCGGCCAGCGTTCGAAGCGACCTTCCGCGTGGATCCGCCGGTGCACCGGTGGCGAGGCGCAGACGCACATGAGGGCGACCAACGCCAAGCCGCCGCCCATGTAGAACCACGCGAAGCGGATCACCCCTTGGCCGAGGACGCTCGGGTCCGCCAAGGCTTCGAACCGCGCCGCGGAAATCGCGAAGAACAACAGCGCGATGGCGACCATGCCGGCCAAATGATCGACCAGCACGGCCATCGTGATGACCAGCTTCCGCCCGGGATGATCCCGGATCAGGAGCAGGATGCGCGCGGCGTCCCCGCCGATGCCGCCGATCGAGACAAGGGTGAAGAGATTGCCGATCATGGTCAGTTCGGTGGCACGCCCGAGGCTCACCGGCAGGTCCTGGGCCCGAAGAAAAATCCACCAGCGCAGGGCATGGAGGACGAGCGAGACACCGGCCAAGGCCGCTCCGGCGGCCATCCACCGCCAGTCGATCCCCCCGGGCCGTGAGAACACGGTGTTTCGGAAATCCACCTGTGAGAACGCCCACCAGAGGCAGGCGGCGGTGACGGCGAGCTTGAGGAGGAAAAGGAGCAGCGCCTTCATCGCGGAGGGCGCCTGGGGCTCACGCGGATTTCTCAATCTCCGCGGCGATGGTCTCCACGCTCTCGAGGATGCCCTTGGCGGAATCCGCCGTGCCGATCTTGAGGCCGAAGTGCTTCTCGAGTGCGACCACGAGCTGCAATGCGTCCACCGAATCCAGCCCCAGGCCCGCGGGGCCGAAGATCGGTGTGGTGTCGCCGATGTCCGCCGGGGATTGGTCGAGCATCAGCTCCTCGACCATGACTTCCTTGATTTTTTCCCGGAGCTGCGCGCCTTGCATGGAGTCGTCCCTCAGTAGATCCCGCCGTCGATTTTCAGGGCGGACCCTGTGACGTAGCCCGCATCCTGACAAGCGAGAAAGAAAACGGCGGCGGCCACTTCCTCCGGCTTGCCGAAGCGGCGCATCGGCACGGTGGCGCGGGCTTGTTTCCGCGCGTCCTCGTCCATGCCAGCGAGCGCTTCGGTCTCGATGTAGCCAGGCAAAATCGCGTTCACCGTGATGCCCGCTCGGGCCGTTTCCTTCGCCAGCGTCCGGGTCAACGCGACCACGCCGGCCTTCGCCGCGGCGTAATTCGTCTGGCCCACCGGCGGCAGGATGGCGCTCAGCGAAGCGATATTGACGATACGGCCGAAGCGTTGGCGCATCATCGTGGGAATCACGGCGCGGCAGCCGTGGAAGACGGCGTCGAGATTCGCGGCGATCACCGCGTGCCAGGCTTCCGCTGGCATCGTCGCGAGCAGGTGGTCGCGGTGCATGCCGGCGTTGTTCACCAGCACGTCGAGACGCCCGTCGCTTTCCACGATTTCGACAACCGCCTTTTCCCAGGCCTCGGGTTCCGTCACCTCCAGCGCCACGCACCGGCAGCGGCCCGCGTGCTCCGCGGCGAGCGCCTCCGCTGCGGCACGGTTTTCGCGGACGCCGAGCCAGACGCGCGTCTCCGGATCGCGCTCCAGGAAATACCTCGCGATGCCGAGGCCGAGCCCGCCATTGCCGCCGGTGATGAGGATCGATCGCACGGCGCCGACGCTTCAAGAGCGGCCGCCAGCGGTCAAGCGCCGGCGTTCCACCATTCCGGCTCGTTGCCCGGCTTCCACTTGATGTTGCAGCCGCTGCTCGGGTACGGGCGCTCGAGCGGCGCCTCGCCCGCCAGCATCCGGCGGACCGCCTCGCGCAGGTCGCCCCCGTGCGGCTCGCGGTCGCTGCGGGGGCGGGAATCGTCGAACTGCCCGGCGTAGAACAACTTCCCATCCGCGTCGAAGAGGAAGAAGTCCGGCGTGCAGGCCGCGCCATACGCCCGCGCCACTTCCTGGGCCTCGTCCACCAGATAGGGAAACTCCCAGCGGTGCTCCGCGGCGAATTCCTTCATCGGCTCCGGCCCGTCCTGCGGGTACTTTTCCAGATCGTTGGAGGTGATGGCCACGGTGCCGACGCCGGCCTCCGCCATCTCACGGGCGAAGTCGCCGAGCGCGTCCGCCAGATGGACGACAAACGGGCAATGGTTGCAGGCGAAGACCACCAGCAGTCCTTGAGGCCCCGCCACATCCACGCGGGTGACGGTTTTCCCGGTATAATCCGGCAGCGAGAAATCCGGCGCGGCATCGCCCGGCTGCAACATGAAGGTGGAGAGGACTTCGGCCATGAGCGGGATGTTATCACATCGCCCGGCGGCGGAAAACAGGCTTTTCCCCCTTGGACAGCCGCCGCCGCCGCGGCATCGTCCCGCCGCGATGACCGACGCCCTGTCTCCGGACGAAATCCTGCGCTACTCCCGGCACCTGCTCATCCCGGAAGTCGGCGAGGCCGGACAACTGCGGCTGAAGAATGCCTCGGTCCTCCTCATCGGCACCGGCGGACTCGGCTCGCCCGCCGCCCTCTATCTCGCCGCCGCCGGGGTCGGGCGGCTCGGTTTGATCGATCCGGACGTCGTGGATGCATCGAACCTCCAGCGGCAGATCCTCCACGGCGAGCCATGGCTGGAGAAACCAAAGCTCGAGAGCGCCGCCGCCCGTCTTCGCGAGATCAATCCGCACGTGAAACTCGACCTCCACCCGGTCCGCTTCACACCGGAGAACGCGGAAGCCCTCGTGGCGGACTACGACCTCATCCTCGACGGCTGCGACAATTTCCCCACCCGCTTCCTCAGCAACGACGCCGCGTTCTTCGCGAAGAAGCCGCTGGTTTACGGCGCGATCCACCGCTTCGAAGGCCAGGCCACGGTCTTCGCGCCCCACCTCGGCGGGCCGTGCTACCGTTGCCTGCTGCCGGAAATGCCGCCCCCAGGCGCGGTGCCCAGCTGCGCCGAAGCCGGCGTGCTCGGCGTGCTGCCCGGCATCATCGGCTCGCTGCAGGCGATGGAGGCGATCAAGCTGATCCTCGGCGTCGGCGAAGTCCCGCTCGGCAAACTCACGATCTACGACGCGCTTCGTAGTTCGTTCCGCGCCATGAAACTCCGCCGCGACCCCGGCTGCCGGTTGTGCGGAGCCTTGCCGGAGATTCATGACGTGTCGAACGCGGAGACAACGGCATCGGTCACTTGTTCGGTTGAAGGGATGGAATCGATCACGGTCCGGGAACTCCGGTCGCGCCTCGACTCCGGCTTCAACGGGCTGCTGCTCGACGTCCGCGAGCCTCACGAGCACGCGATGGCGAACATCCCGCAGGCGCGGCTCGTTCCGCTGGGCTCGCTGCCGGACCATGTGGAGAGCCTGCCACGCGACCGCGAGATCCTCGTCCACTGCAAGGCCGGCGGCCGCTCCGCCAAGGCGGTGGGTCTGCTCCAGAAGCATGGGTTCGCGAACGTGAAGAACATCGAAGGCGGGATGGACGCGTGGGTGGAGATGGAGCGCGGACTTTAGTCCGCCCGTCCCCGCTCCGGCCAGCCACTGAACCGCCAATCCTCCGGCACATCGCACAACCCGGCCTTCACCG
>CBFGTW010000222.1:0-4576 GCA_965651855.1 uncultured Verrucomicrobiales bacterium | reverse complement strand
TCTCGCTCACCGAGAATCTGATGATGATGGCGATGACTCTTTGGATGATGGCTGAGGCCGGCACAGACGCGCCGTGGTGAGCGCGCCGCCGGACAAGACGATGGCGAATCGCCTCCAGTTCGGGCGCCGCGGCATTTTGCACCATGTGCTCCGGCCTGCCTCTCCGGGCGAGGGTTTGCCAAGCCGTGGGAGCTGCATGGCAGCCACGACTGCGGCGATGTCTTCGGCGCCCGGTGACATGCTGCTCCGCCTGACCTTCGCCAAGGCGGAGGTCCAGCGGAAGCTACTGGGAGCTCGCCGTCTGCCGCGCCTGCGCCGGCGAGTGTGCGCAACATCCGGGAACCAAATGCTGCCGCATCTGCGCGCAGGCCTGCCGGCGCTACATAATAGGCGTGCGAGTCCCAGCCGGCGAGTTGAAATGCCCTGGCCGTGGAAGTCCGAATCTCCGCTCAGCCACCGATCAGGTCGCCGACCCTCCAGCGGCCGCGGCGCCCCGTTGGCGGGGCGGGCGAGCGGCGAGCCGCCGCTTGGGCGGGCACGGCAGTGCTGCTCGTGATTTTGGTCGTGTTCGGGCTTCGCCACATCGTCCGGAGCCCGTGCATGAAGAGATCATGCGTTGATCCCACCCACACTTCTCTTTATGTCAGGGCGATCCCGTCGCTCCTCGCTTTCTTCTTCGGCCAAGAAGATCGGTCTCCAGCTCCGCCAGCAGCGTTTTCCTCGCAGCGGATCGCCTGTCGCTCACGTCAAGAGAATCGAGCAACTCCGCGAAATTCAATCGACAGGCCGACTGGCAGTTCCCCGACCACGGCAAATGGGGACCGACGTTGGATATGAAAAGCAACGCTTCCAGCTCGCGGATACGATCCTGCATGGCGACCTCCACGCTCTCGGAAGCATCCGCGAGCTCCTCGCTCTCTACAGTTTTCTTCAAGCTCGAGAAGACCGCGAGGTCATTCAGTAGCATGCGGCGGGACGAAGCCCGGGAGCCGGCGACATGGCCGAGGGTGAAGACGAGGGAGAAAATCAGTCCCAAGCTTCCCAAGAGGATCACCTTACGTTTCATTTTCTCGGAAGACGGAGCGGCCGGTAGCCGAAACGCGTTCGGACGCAAGAATTTTCTCAACTTGCCGATCTAACATTTTAGAAATGCTCCGCCGGCTGCCTCGCTCCATGCCGAGATGAGCCGGATCCATCCCGGGCGGCGGGCTTCCTCTTCCCATCTCCAATGCCATCAACCGGGCGCGAGCACTGGGTTGCTGGAAGGATCCTGCCGTTCGAAAGTTGATCCGCAATGTGCACCGCCTACGAGATCGGCAAGCGCGGCGGCTCCTTCCCGGACCGGATGAAGGCCGAGGCCGCGGAGGAATTGCTCCGGCTGCGCGGGACAGCGATTATCCGGCCGACGCACCTCGCGCCGGTGATCCTGCCGGACGGGACGCTCGCGACGATGCGCTGGGGGTTCCGCCGCGAGGTGGACGGGAAGACACCCGGCAAGAAGGTCGACCGCACGATCGTCAACTCGCGCGAGGATAAACTCGCGGGGTCAATGTGGCGCGGGGCATTCAGGGACCGCCGCTGCCTGATCCCGGCGGCATCATTTTTCGAGTGGGTGGTTCGCGGCGGCCGGAACGTGCCGCTCCGGTTCCACAGGCTCGACGACACCTGGCTCTGGATCGCGGGCATCTGGGAGGAAGACCCGCGCCTCGGACCCTGCTTCTCGATGATCACGACCGATCCGAACGACCGCGTGGCGCCGGTTCACGACCGGATGCCGGCAGTGCTGCCTGACTAACGCATCGGCCCCTTCCTCGACGGCCAGCTCCAGTCCTTCGGCCCCTCGCCGGTGGCGCTTGGATTCGAGGAGGCGGCGAACTTCCTCAGGCCTGGAAAGCCGCCGCCACCGCGCCCCGAACAGGGGGAGCTCTTTTGAGCGCATCCGGAGGCGATGAGCCCGCGGCGCGGGATTCCTGCTTCCGGGGTCGGGATCTGTCCCTTGTCAGCAGCCTTCAGTTCGGGCTCGCGGTCGGGCGGACGATGATTTCGTTCACGTCCACCTCGTCGGGCTGCTCGATGGCGAAGGCGATCGCCTTGGCGATGGCCTCCGCAGGGATCGCAACCTCACGGAACTTGTCGATGAAGCCGGCGGTCTCCTCGTGGGTGATGGTGTGGGCCAATTCGGAGGTGGTGACGCCCGGCGAAATGACGGTCACGCGGATCTCGGTGCTTTCCTGGCGCAGGCCGTCGGAGATCGCCGCGACCGCGTGCTTTGTCGCGCTGTAGACCGCGCAGGTCGGCCAGACCAGATGCCCGGCGATGGACGAGACATTGACGACCTGCCCGGCGCCCTGCTTCTTCATCACGGGCAGCACGGCGGCGATGCCGTGGAGCACGCCGCGGATGTTCACGTCGATCATCCGGTTCCACTCGTCGATCTTGAGGGCCTCCAGCGGCGACAATGGCATCACCCCGGCGTTGTTGACGATCACGTCGATGCGGCCGTGCTTCCCCAGCGCGAGCGCGGCGAAGGCGCGCACATCCTCGAGATCGGTCACGTCCAGGGACGTGAACTCGACCGAGCCGCCCGCGGCGTTGAGTTCGCGGGCGAGCTTCTCGAGGCGGTCGGTACGGCGCGCGCCAATGACGAGGTGGTGGCCTCGGGCGGCCAGGTGACGGGCGGTCGCTTCGCCGATTCCGCTACTGGCTCCGGTGACGAGGATGACTTTGCGATTGGTGCTCATTTTGATTCCGGTGTTTGGGATTGTTGGAAAACGCTCATCGCTTCCATCGGCCCACACCTTAACGACTGGCGGGATTCCCGGATATACCCGATGCCCCGAAGTTATTGCCTGATTCTCCGCACCCCGAAATCTGAGTTGCCAATTCCGCCTCCATCATTGCCTATTCCTCCCATGGAAGTTCATCCTCGCCCTGAAGCGGCAGCCATCGCAGCCGCGCGCCCGGGACGACTCGCCGCACTCCTGGCCGGGCTGGCCGATGGCGAGGGCTTCGGACCCACGCGGCTGCCGGAGGTGAAACTGATGCGCTCGAGCAGCCCGCGCGTGCGCACCCCGGTCTCCTACGATCCCAGCATCGTGATCATCGCCCAAGGCCGGAAGCGCGGCTACCTCGGCGCCGAGGCGTTCACCTACGACGCGAACCATTTCCTGGTGCTCTCGGTGCCACTGCCGTTCGAGTGCGAAACGCTCGCCTCCCCCGACGGGCCGATGCTGGGCATCTCGGTGGGCGTTGAACCCGCGACGGTGGCCGAATTGATGATGGCGATCGAGAATCCGCTGCCGATCCCGATGGGCTCGCCGTTGGCGATCCGCTCGAACCCGCTCGACGAGCCTCTTTACGATGCGGCGGTGCGGCTGGTGGAAGCGCTGCATTCCGGCGACGACGCGCGCATCCTGGGCCCGCAGATCGTGCGCGAAATCATCTACCGGGTGTTGTGCAGCGACGAAGGCGGTCCGCTGCGGTCGCTCGCGGCACCGCACAGCCACTTCGGGCAGATCAGCCGGGCGCTCAAGCGCATCCATGACGACTTCGCGGCACCCGTGGACATGGCGACTCTCGCCGGCGAGGCCGGCATGAGCGTCTCGACCTTCCATGCCCACTTCAAGGCCGTCACCGGCTCGCCCCCGTTGCAGTATCTCAAGACGATCCGCCTCCACAAGGCCCGGCTGGCGATGGTCCGGGACGGGGAAACGGCAGCCAGCGCGGCGCGGCGGGTCGGCTACGAGAGCGCCTCCCAGTTCAGCCGCGAGTTCAAGCGCTACTTCGGCGAAACGCCCGCGGCGGAAACCGAAAAACTCAAGGCGAGCCTGATGCGGCTGGCGTAAGCGGCACGCGACCGGTTGATGGAGGAACTCGCGCGACGCGGGTACTCGGCCGATGCCCACCGCAGCGCCGGCGACATCGCCGACGCGCGGATGGCCGAAAAGCGCATTCAAGGCGATCTACGACTGGCAACTTCTCATGCGGCGGCACTGGATCGATCGCCGATCCATGTCCATCCATCGGCGCGCTCTCCATCATCGCGGTGAGTCGCGGCCTTTCCAAGGGAACCCCTGCCACTGCCGGAAAGTTGAGCGAATGGTCGATTTGGGGATGCTGCAGACGCAGGAGGGAGTGGTGTCCATCCGTGGTCCTTGACATGTGCGAACTTCCTTCGGCACCCGACGATACCTCGCGAAACCCTGATGCCGCCGACACTCGCTCGAGTGAAGTTCCTGACCAGGGGTTCAAGCAGTCCGGTTCTTCCTGCAGACCGGAAGCGAGCTACCGCCGTGGGGCGAAGAAGCGCCGGAACCGGCCCCCGGCAGAGGGGGGCGGCCGGATGCAAGTGAGCAAGAGCTGCGCTCCACTTCCAGCCCGAAGCAGCCCCTCGCTCAGCTCGTCACCGTCAAGGACGATCTCCCGGGCTTGGGGCCCCGTGTCGATGGCCACGTCGATCGCTTCCACGGCGGCCACTCCGGCTGTTGCGGATCATCTTCTCCAAGGTGGCCCCGCGCGGGGAAAGCCGGTGGTGATTCCGGCGGCGCAGGTCCGCTCATTTCCTGCGCGCGGGCGG
>CBFGTW010000221.1:0-4632 GCA_965651855.1 uncultured Verrucomicrobiales bacterium | reverse complement strand
TCTTCAGCTCGCGCATCAGGCGGTCGCGGATCGCGCGGGAGGTGACGTGCTTGCCTTCCTTGCCGGCGAGCGGTCCGTCGTTGATGGAAAACTGCATCTGCACCGTGGGAGGATCGATTTCCACGAATGGCAGCGCCGGGAGCTCCGGGTCGCCGACCAGCGTCTCGCCGATGTCGATGCCTTCGATGCCGGCCGCGACGCCGACGATGCCGCCGGCGGTGCCGCCTTCCGAGTCATGCGTGGCGAGGCCGGAGTAGCTGAAGGTTTTCATCACCTTCGACTGCTGCTTGGTGCCGTCCTTGCGCAGTAGCCAGATGGTGTCGCCCTTTTTCACGCTGCCGCCGAGCACCTTGCCGATGGCGACGCGGCCGACGTAGTCGTCCCACTCGATGTTCGAGACGAGCATGGAAAACGGCGCGTCGGGATCGGCCTGCGGCTCGGGGATGTATTCCACGATCTTTTTCAGCAGCGGCGTGACGTCCTTCTTCTCGTCGCCGGGGTGATCCATGAAGTAGCCGTCGCGGGCCGAGCCGTAGACGAACGGCGCGTTGAACTGGTCCTCGGTCGCGTCGAGGTCGAGGAACAGCTCGAGCACCTGGTCGTGGACCTTCATCGGGTCGGCCAGCGGGCGGTCGATCTTGTTGATGACCACGATCGGCTTGAGGCCTTCCGCCAGCGCCTTGCGCAAAACGAAGCGCGTCTGTGCCTGGGGGCCGCCGAAGGCGTCGACGACGAGGAGCACGCCATCGACCATTTTCATCACCCGCTCCACTTCAGCGCCGAAGTCGGCGTGGCCCGGGGTGTCCACGATGTTGATCGTGTAGCCTTCCCAGTGGATCGAGGTGTTCTTCGCCTTGATGGTGATGCCCTTTTCCTTTTCGAGGTCCATGGAATCCATCGCCCGCTCCTGCTGCGCTTGGTTCTCGCGGTAGGTGCCACCGGCCTGGAGGAGCTGGTCGACGAGCGTGGTCTTGCCGTGGTCGACGTGGGCGATGATGGCGAGGTTGCGGATGTTCAGGGACATGGGGAAAATCGGTGGTGGGGATCGGACCCGCCGGGAAACGGGGGCGGCGCTATGCCGTCTTTTACCGGAGGTGGCAAGGCGGGATTCCACGCAGGCGCGGCGAGCCGGGCGTCAGTTCCGCCGCGAAGCGAGGCTGGGGACGTGCGGGTAATCGAGGATCTTGCGGTCCGAGGTGACGATCGCCATCTGTCTTGCCCGAGCCGTGGCCACGATGATCTGGTCCGCCGGATCCTTGTGCGACCACGCTGGAAGGCGGGTGGCATCGTGGGCGATTGACGGCGTGATTTCCAATACTCCCACCAAGCCCGCGGGCAGAGCCTCGCGGAACCATTGCTCGAGCGGCATTCCGAACGTCAGCTCGCCGCGGGCCTCCTTTCGCGCGACTTCCAGCAGACTGATCGAACAAATCCACAGCCGCTCCTCCGCGCGGAGGCGCGAAAGGACAGCCGGCCGGAGGTTCTCCGGAGCGGTGAATGCGTCGAGCCACGCGCAGGTGTCCAGCAGGTAGGGGCGGGGCATCGGTGGAAGCGGTTCAGCTTTCCCAATCCCCGGGCTCGATCGCCGGTTCCGCGGCTTGGTACGTCGGGCTGAATGAGACCGTGCCCTTCCCGCTCCCGAGCCAGTCGGCGAGCTTTGGCGCGGCGGCTCCAGCTGCCGGAGGGCACACGAATGCGACCGTCTTGCCGTGGCGCGTCAGCTCCACCACGGTCCCCGTTTCCTCAACCTTCCGGACCTCTTCCGTGCAGTGGGCCTTGAACTCGGTGACGCTGAGTCGCTTCGTAGTCATCGCGACAACAATCTGCTTTTGACTATTCCGATGGTCAATTTCCGATTTGCCACCCCCGGTTGACACCCCGGCGCACGCCGTCTTTGCTGCGCGGGATGTCGCCCGAATCGCAGCAGGACTTCGCGCTCGCGTTCCTCAGTATCCTTTTCGAGGGAGCGCCGTTCATCCTGCTCGGCACGCTGATCAGCGGCTTCATCGACATCTACCTGCCGCCGGGGACGATGGAGCGTTTCCTGCCGAAAAACAAAACGCTCGCCGTGATCACCAGCGGCCTGATGGGCGCGATCTTTCCCGTCTGCGAATGCGCCGTCGTCCCGGTGATCCGACGCTTGGTGAGGAAGGGTCTGCCGGTTTCCTGCGGCCTGACCTACATGCTCGCCGCGCCAATCGTGAATCCGATCACCGCGCTCAGCACCTGGAAGGCCTTCCAAGGCCAAGGGCCGGCGTTGATGACCAGCTCGCGCCTGCTGCTCGGCTTCCTGCTGGCGATGGCCGTCGGCCTGGTGGTGGCCCGGATGCGGATGCGCTCCGTGCTGCGCGACAAACTCGTCGCCGAACTGGAGCGCGAGAGCCCGGAGGTCGCCGCGGAACTCGCCGATCCGAAAGTCGAACCCACCGGCTTCGAAGACCACCGCGAGGACATCGCCGTCCACGGCCATGACCACGAGCACGAGCACGAGCACGACCACTCCTGCTGCGGCCACGACCACGGCCACGAGCACCACCACCACGGCCCGGCCGGCGGCAACCGCCTGATCGCCGCCTTCCGTTCGGCGATGAAGGACTTCGTGGACGTCGGTGTCTATTTCACCATCGGCGTGGCGATCACCGCTCTGTTCAACACCGGCATCGCCCCGGGTGCCGAATGGCTCGACACGCTGGCGGAAAACCCAATCGCCGCGCCCGCCGCGCTGATGACGCTGGCGTTCATCCTCAGCCTGTGCAGCACCTCGGACGCCTTCATCGCCGCCACCTTGGACAAGTTCTCCTGGGGCGCGAAACTTGCGTTCCTCACCTACGGCCCGATGATGGACGTGAAGCTGATTTTCCTCTACCAGACGGTCCTCAAACGGCGCTTCATCGTCTCGCTGGCGATCGGCCTGTTCCTCGCCATCGGCGCGATCTGCATCGTCTGGCAACACCTGCTCCTCAACGCCCGATGAACCCGAAAATCCGGCGCATCCTGTTCTCGCTCGCGGTCATCGCCTGGGGCGGCGTGCTCCTGTATTTTTACGCCACCGGCCGGATCAACGCCTATCTCGCGCCGGACTTCCGGCCGATCGCGCTGGCTGGCGGGCTCGGGCTGTTGGTGATGGGTTTTTTCAATCTCGCCACCGCCGGCGAGTCCGCGGACTGCGGCCACGACCACGGCTGCGACGCCGCCGGCCACGACCATGAAGCCTGCGACATCCACCCGCTCGTCGCCCTCCTGATCATGGTGGTGCCGCTCGGACTTTCGGTCGCTTGGACCAAGGACAAGTATTCGATGGCCGCGCTCTCGCGGAAGGGCCTTTACGACGATCCGGGCCAGCTTTCCGCCGCGATCCTCGGCCAGTCGATGCCGCCAGTGACGCGCGAGGAGATCGAGAAAACCCACCCGAGAACCAAGGACGGCTTCCACGAGTTCAACCTCATGGAGCTGTATTTTTCCGCGGGCGACCGCGAGCTGCAGTCGGCCATCGATGGCCTGCCGGTGGAAACCCAGGGCCGCTGGATGGACGAAAAAGTCCGCAACGAAGCCGGCACCCGCAAGCGGCTCTACCGCCTGTTCATGACCTGCTGCGTCGCGGACAGCCGCGCCATCCCGATCGTGCTCGAGTTCGGCGAGACCCCACCGGAGTTTCCGGAGAACGAGTGGGTGAAGGTGGCCGGCAAAATGCGCTTTCTCACCGAGGGCGGCCTCCTCCAGCCGATCCTCGAGGTCGAGCGCGTCGACAAGGCGCCGCCGCCCTTCGAGGAAACGTTCCTGCGCTACTGATCCGGATGTTTCACCGGCCCGGGCGGCGCTTCCGGCCGCGGCGGGTGGACGATGATCCGCGCTTCGGGCGCGTCACGGATGTAGGCGTAGGCCCAGCCGAGCAGGACCGCGAGTTTGTTGCGGAAGCCGATCAGGAACAGGATGTGGATGAACAACCACGCCAGCCACGCGGGATAACCCTCGAGCTTCAGCTTGCCCGAGCGGACCACGGCGTGGTTCTTGCCGATGATCGCCATCGCGCCCTTGTCGAGGTAGCGGAAGTTGGGCCGCAGGTCGTGTTTCCGCTCGGCGTGTCGGGTCTTCTCGAGCCGCAGTTCCTCCTTGAGCAGCTTCGCCACGTGCCGGCCCATTTGCGAGGCGGCGGGGGCGACTCCCGGCACGGGCTTGTCGTCGCTCTTCACCGCGGCCAAGTCGCCGGCGACGAAGATGTCGCGGTGGTCCGGCAGCGAAAGATCGGGCAGGGGAAGGATCCGCCCGCCGCGGTCGGTCGGCGCGCCGAGCGACTTCGTCAGCGGACTCGCCGCGACGCCCGCCGCCCAGATGATCGCCGCCGCCTCGAGCACCTCGCCATCCGTGAAATCCAGCGCGCCGTGGCGGACGTTGCTGACGCGCTTTCCGGTCCACACTTCCACGCCGAGTTTCTCGAGCCGGCGTTTCCCGTATTCGCGCTGGTCGGGCAGGTAAGGCTCGAGGATGTGCGGCGAGCCCTCGATCAGGATGACCCGCAGCTTGCTGGTGTCGATCCGGCGGAAATTGGAATGCAGCGTCCGATGGATCAGGTCGGCGAACGCACCGGCCAGCTCGACGCCGGTGGGCCCGCCGCCGACGATGGCGACGGTCATC
>CBFGTW010000220.1:0-4730 GCA_965651855.1 uncultured Verrucomicrobiales bacterium | reverse complement strand
CAGCGCCGAGAGCGGGGAGGAGTATTACACTTTCGTCAACGGCCAGAACACTTCCCAGGGTGGCACCCACCTCGCCGCGTTCCGCGAGGCGCTCGTCCAGGTGGTGCGCGGTTTTTTCAAGAAGCAGTACGACCCGACGGACATCCGTGCGGGCATCGAGGCGGCCGTCTGCGTGCGGATCATCGAGCCGGTCTTCGAGAGCCAGACGAAAACCAAGCTGGGCTCCACGACCATCGCCCCGGAGGGCGAGTCGCTGCGCGCTTTCATCGGGAACTTCCTCAAGACCAACCTCGACAACTACCTGCACAAGCACCCGCAGGTCGCCGAGGCGATCCAGAAGCGGATCATGGCCGCCGAGCGCGAGCGCAAGGACCTCAAGGGCGTGCAGAAGCTCGCCCGCGAGCGCGCCCGGCAGGCGAAGGTCCACAACAAGAAGCTCCGCGACTGCCGCATCCACTTCGACACCAAGCACAAGCGCCGCGAGGAGAGCACGCTCTTCATCACCGAGGGCGACTCGGCTTCCGGCTCGATCACCAAGAGCCGCGACGTGGAGACGCAGGCGGTCTTTTCGCTTCGCGGCAAGCCGCTCAATACCTTCAGCCTGCCGCGCAAGATCGTTTACGAGAACGAGGAGTTCGCCCTGCTCCAGGCGGCGCTCAACATCGAGGATGGCATCGACTACCTGCGCTACAACAAGGTGGTCATCGCGACCGATGCGGACGTGGACGGCATGCACATCCGCTTGTTGCTGCTGACGTTTTTCCTCCAGTTCTTCCCGGAGCTGATCCGGGACGGGCATCTGCATATCCTGCAGACGCCGTTGTTCCGCGTCCGCAACAAGAAGGAGACGATCTATTGTTATGACGACGAGGAGCGCGTGAAGGCGATCTCCAAGCTCGGCAAGAACGCGGAGATCACCCGCTTCAAAGGCCTTGGCGAAATTTCTCCCGACGAGTTCAAGTTCATGATTGGCCCCGACATGCGGCTCGATCCGGTGGAATACGAGGAAGGCAAGGGAGTGAAAGAGCTGCTCGCCTTTTACATGGGCAAGAACACGCCGGACCGCCAGGAGTTCATCATCGAGAATCTCCGCGAGGACGTGGACCGACAGGTGGCCTGAAGCGCCCCGTCGGGTTTCACCGCGTGAGGACTTTACCCGCGGGCGTTCCGATGCTGGGGTGGTGGAAGGAAGGCCGCGGCAGGGGGCGTATTCGCCACGCTTGGCCGCTTCGGCCGCGCCGTCCCAGAATGCCAACATCCGTCTCATGACCTCCAGACGCAGCTTCCTCGCCACCACCGGCCTCGCCTTTCTCGGCCTCCATCGCTACGCCAGCGCGGCGCCGTCCGATCGCCTGATCGCACCGCTCGGGCCGCTGGTGCGGGATCCGGGCGGCATCATCGACCTGCCGGAGGGCTTCTCCTACCGGATCCTTGCCCGGCGGGGCGAGCGGATGACCGACGGCCACCGCGTCCCGGGGCTGCCGGACGGGATGGCGGCGTTTCCGGCTCCGGACGGCAAGATCGTCCTGGTGTGCAACCATGAGATCGGCCTGCCGGTGGGTGGGCAGGGGCCGTTCGCCGACAACTCCCGGCTGCCCGGCGATTTCGATCAGGCGCTCTGCTACGACGCCGGCGACGGTGGCCGCGAGCCGCACCTCGGCGGAACCTCGAACCTGGTCTTCGATCCGGCGACGGGCGAGGTGGTCTCCCATTTCCTCTCGCTTCTCGGCACGGACCGCAACTGCGCCGGCGGCGCGATGCCGTGGGGCTCGTGGATCACCTGCGAGGAGCCGGGTGATCTCACCAGCGAGCGCGGTCGTCGCCACGGTTGGTGCTTCGAGGTGAAGGCCACCACGGAGCCTGGCGTGCAGCGACCCGTGCCGCTCAAGGCGCTCGGGCGCTTTCGCCATGAAGCGGTGGCCCTCGATCCGCGCACTGGCATCCTCTACCTGACCGAAGACCGCCACGACGGGCTGCTCTACCGCTTCCTGCCCGCGAAGAAGAACGACTTTTCCGCCGGCAAGCTCCAGGCGCTCGTGGTGGAGGGCAAGCCCTCGGCCGACCTCCGGAACTACGATCCGAAGTCGAACTGGCCGGTCGAACGCAAGCCGATGCGCGTGACCTGGATCGACCTCGACGACGTGGATGCACCGCGGGACGACTTGCGTCTCCGCGGCCACCAGGCGGGCGCGGCGCGGTTTGCCCGCGGCGAGGGGATTCACCTCGTGGGCGACTCGTTCTTCATCTGCTGCACCGATGGCGGCCCGTCGCGGCGGGGCCAGCTTTTCCGCCTCGAACCCTCGGCCACCGGCCTCGGGTCGGACGCGCTCGAGTTGTTCCTCCAGCCCGAAAAGACCGACCTTCTCACCAACGGCGACAACCTCTGTCCCGCGCCGTGGGGTGACGTCGTGATCTGCGAGGATCTCATCGACGCCTCGTTCGCGCCCGCCGCCTTCGTGCGCTGCGTGACGCCGGAGGGGAAAATCCACACCTTCGCCCGCAACCGGAACCCCGGCGAATTCGCCGGTTGCTGCTTCTCGCCGGACGGCAAGTGGTTCTTCGTCAACATCATGAACGAAGGGCTCACCCTCGCCATCACCGGGCCGTGGCAGCGCCTGTAGCGGCGGCCCGCGACCGTTGGCTTCAGGCCTCAGTGGTTCGAGCCGGATGCCGCCGACGCGCGGGTTCGGCGAGGCCGGCCGACGGTGGATGAACCTTTCCTCGCCCGCCGGAATGCGCAGGATGCGCGTGGCGAGCACCCTCGCCTTCTGAAACCCAGCCTCCATGAACGCCCCTGCCATCCATCCCGCCGCCTCCGACAAGCGGATCTTTCTCTGGTCGCTCAGCTCCGCCCTCGCCGGATTTCTTTTCGGCTTCGACACCGTCGTCATCTCCGGCGCGGAGCGGACGATCCAGGACCTCTGGGACCTGAGCGGCACCCAGCACGGTTGGGCGATGTCCGCCGCCTTGTGGGGCACGGTCCTCGGCGCTTTGTTCGGCGGCTGGCCGGCGGACCGCTTCGGCCGCAAGGGCACGCTGCTGTGGATCGGCATGCTCTACCTCGTTTCGGCGATCTGGTCGGCGCTTTCGCCCGACCTCTGGACCTTCGTCACCGCGCGCTTCATCGGCGGCCTCGGCGTGGGCGTCTCCACGGTCGTCGGACCGATGTATATCTCGGAAATCGCGCCGGCGGCGAAACGCGGACGCCTCGCGGGGATGTTCCAGTTCAACATCGTCTTCGGCATTCTCGTCGCGTTCTTCTCGAACTGGCTCATCGGCAACTCGCTGGGCGACGTCGCCTGGCGCTGGATGCTCGCCGTCGAGGCGATCCCCGCGGTGATCTACACCGTGATGTGCTTCGGCATCCCCGAGAGCCCGCGCTGGCTGATCACCAAGAAGGGCGAGCGCGAGCGGGGGAAACAAGTGCTCGCGCTCTCGCGACCGGGCGCCACGGCCGAGCAGATCGAGGCGCTGGCGTTGGAAATCGAAACGCACAGCGGCAAGGAGCCCGCCACCCGCGGCATTCCGTTCGCGCGGCTGCGCATTCCGCTGCTGCTCGCCTTTCTCATCGCCTTCTTCAACCAGCTCTCGGGCATCAACGTCATCCTCTACTTCGCTCCGCGGCTGCTCGGGCTGGCGGGCATCGAGGACCCGCTCCAGGCCTCGATCTGGCTCGGCGTGGTGAATCTCGTGTTCACTTTCATCGGTCTGTGGCTGATCGACCGCATCGGCCGCAGGACGCTGCTGCTCGTCGGCTCGATCGGCTACATCGTCTCGCTCGGCGTGTGCGCGTGGGCGTTTCTCACGTTTCCGGCGTTCAAGGTGGTGTCCGCCGCCATCGATTATCAAAGCGCCGCGGAAAAGGTGGAGAAACTCGAAGTCGCCGAGCGCGAGGTCGCGGAGCGGGAATTCGACGAGGCCGCGGACGATTTCAGGAATGCGCAGGACAAGCTGGTGGCCGCGGCGGCCGCGCCGGCTTACCCGGGCGACAGGCTCGCGATCGAGCCCCAGCGGACCACCTCCGAGGCCAAGGAAATCGCCGCGCGCGCGAAGGAGGATGCCTCCGCCGCGCTCGGCGGCATGAGCGTTGGCGTCCTCGTCTGCCTGCTCGGTTTCATCGCCGCCCACGCCGTCGGGCAAGGCGCGGTGATCTGGGTGTTCATCTCCGAGATTTTTCCGAACGCCTTCCGCGCCTTCGGCCAGTCCGTCGGCTGCGCCACCCACTGGGTGTTCGCCGCCCTGCTGGCGCAGCTTTTCCCGATCGCGATCGGCCGGTTCGATGCCGGCTATATCTTCGGCTTCTTCGCCTTCATGATGGTCCTCCAGCTCCTGTGGGTCATGTTCATGGTCCCGGAAACGAAGGGGGTCCCGCTCGAAGAGATGGAGGAGAGGCTGGGAAGAAAGCACGAATCTTGAAGCATCAAATTCCAAACGAATAGAGCTTCGCGCAACGGAGGGCGGACTTCAGTCCGCCCGAGGCATGATTGAAGATGGTGGATGGTGGGGGAGGGCAGCGCAGTGTCGGAGCCCCGCCGGCCCGTGTCACGCATCCGGCGAGACCTCTGTGAAAGAGAAAAATAACCGGCTGGCGCTCGGTGGGGCTCGTCTTCTCCGGAGCAGGCTGCAGTCGGGAAAGCGGCAGCAGGCTGCGCGCAGTCCAAGGGAGGGGATGGCGCGCCCGGCTGGATTCGAACCAGCGACCGTCCGCTTAGAAGGCGGATGCTCTATCC
>CBFGTW010000219.1:0-4846 GCA_965651855.1 uncultured Verrucomicrobiales bacterium | reverse complement strand
GCGTCGCCTCGCAGCGTGACGTCGCGGTGGATCGCGTCGATGCGGCGCAGCCCGGCGTCGGCCGCGCGGTCGATGCGGGCGCCAAGCTCGAGCAAGGCGCGGATCGTGTTCGGGCTGGTCTGCAGCGTCTGGATGCCGAGCCGGGTGAAGTTTCCCGGCGCATCGGGCGCGCCCGGCTTCGAGTGGATGGCGAAGCGCTTGCCGAGCGTGGCGCCGGCCTCGCCGGGCTGCCAGAGGATGTAGGCGTAGGTGTTGTCGCCGCTCTCGACCGTGGTGCCGACGGTGGTGAGCAGCTCGTCCGTTCCCTGCGCGCGGAGCGCCGGAATCGCGGCGAGCATCAAGATCAAAAGGCGGATCGCGAGTCGATTTATCATCTTTGAATGGAATCTCTATGAAAGTTTGTGCTTATATTCGAATCGATGTCCGGTTGTTAGAAATCGACATCCCAGGATCCGCCTTGATAGGTGATCGTGGCGCTTTCGCGGAATTTCACGCAGAACGGGCACCAGCCGGCTTTTCCGGTGAGCGTGCCGCGGCCGCGGAATCTCAGGCTGCCGCCGTTCATCACGCCGGTCATGGAAACTTCGCCGCGGATCGAGACGAGGCACAGCGCCTCGCCGCTCACGCCGAGCAGCATCCGTCCACCGAAGGTCGGGCCCTCGACGAAGTAGAACGCGCCGGCGCCCACACCGGCCGAGATCCGGAACAGACAACTCGCGGGAACGCCGAGCACCACTTCCGAAATGGGAATCCAGACCTCGCCATAGACATAAGCACCACTGAACGGCGGCGTGCCGAGCAGCGAGGCGGCGTCCGGATCGACGAGTGTGAGCGGTTCGATCGAGCAGGTCCTGCCGAAGAAGATCCCGCCGGCCGCCTCGTAGCCCGAGACGACGACCCGCGCGGTGGCGGCGAGGTAGCACTCGTTCGCGCCCACGGCCATGCCGGCGGCGAAGCCGGTGATCTTCAGGCTCTGGAAGTCCAGCTCGCCGCCGGTCATCCGCAGCTCGCCGCCGAGGCCGAGCGGGGCCGGCGTTGCCCCGCCGCTCATCGCGAATTTCACCTCGAGATCCGCGCGGAGGTCCGGGCTCACCCAGTCGAGCGGCACGTCCAGCGCCCCGAGCTTCACTTCCACCACGCGCTCGCCCTCGGCGAGGCAGGCGGACGAGCCGACGTCGCTGCCGGAGTCATAACAAAGCATCTCGAAATACGCGTGCAGCTCCATTTCCTCGGGAATCTTGAACTGCACCCGCGCGTCGAGCCGCAGCCGCCGCAGCGTGTCGCCCTGGATGTGCGCGTAGCCATCGAGCGAGCCCGCGCCCACATAAGCGTTCACATCGCCGATCAAGCCGTTGATCGCGTCGTCGATCGGACCGAGCGACTCCTTGATGAGCTCCTTGCAGAGCCGGGAAACCTCGGCGAAGGCGGAGTCGATCGCCGAGCGCATCGCCATGTCCAGCTCGGAGATTTGCTGGCGCAGGGCATATTGGATCTGCGCGATGAAATCCGCGCCGAGCAGGCGGTCGCGGAGTTCCGCCCGGATCATCGCGACGAATTCCTCCTTGGAGAACTCCGCCATCAGGTCGCCGGCAGCGCCGAGCACGCGGGTCGGGCCGTAGGTGGCGCCGGCGGCCATCTGGTCGATGAACCCGTACGCGCGGCCGCGGATGCCGGCGACGATGGCGTCGATTTCGGCATGGGCGTTTTCGACGATCTGCTTGAAGTGCGTGAAGATTTCCTGGCCGGCGGCGAGTTTTCCGCGGACCTCCACCAGATAGCCGCGTGCCTCGAGCAGCGCCTCGGTGATGCGGTCGAGGGTGGGATCGAAGTCCTCGAGCAGCTGGTTGAGCTCGCCGTTCAACTCCGAGGTGAGATCCGCCAGCAGCGGATTGAGCGCCGCCGCGAGATCCGGGGCGGCGAGGGTGGCGATCAGCTCGCGCACGAGGCTTTGCACGATCTGGCGCTCGAGCGCTCCGGTCTCCGCGTCCGGCACCTTGGCCAGGATGCCGTTCCGGATTTGGCCGGGTCCCGGCACCGTCGGCGGCTCGAGATGGAAAACCGCTCCACCGCCCACCGTCTCGATCCGGGCGGCCACCGAGTCGATCGCGAGAATACCGCGCTCGAGGGCTTCCTCGACGCGCGCGACCAAGTTCGATGCCTCGTCCGCGGCATCGTGGAGCTGGCGCAGCCGGCCCTTCACGCTGCCGGTGGCCGGGCCGATCGTGCCGTCGAGATAGCGGTCGAACTCGAATTTCAGATCGCCGGCCGACGCGTCCACCCAATCGCCGTACGTGGCGTTCGCGGCCACCGCGTCCTGATAGGATTGCACCACGGCGGCGTGGAGCGGATCGATCACCTCCGCCTCGATTTCGTCGAGCGCGCGGTCGAGCATCGCTTCGAGGTTGTCGTCCACGAGCTTGCCGATCTCGTCCACGCCTTCGTTGAGCGTGTCGGTGATGAACGAGGACGCCGCTTCGGTCAGCGCGCGGGCCGCGCCGATCTGCTCGTCGGCCACATCGATCGCGGCGCTCACGAGGTTGATCTGCGGCAGTCCCTCGTATTGCGCGCCGAAGGAAAGCTCGGCGTTCTCCGCGCTGAGGTAGTCCACCTGGTGCTCGACGTTCACCACCAGCAGCGGGGATTCCACCGCTTCCCACGAGGTGAAATAGCGGCCCGTCGCGTGCCAGCGGAGCGGATAGTCGAGGTCCACGAAGCCGAACAGCGACTGCTCCGCGTGCGGCACGAAATCCGTCCGCGACGACGGATCCCGGTAGTCTTTCGCCGTGCTCCCGGCATGCGGAAAGCCGCGGTGGGAGGGATCGAACCGCGCGTGCGAGAAATGCGTTTCCCCGCCCTCGATCCAGCTGCCGGCGAGGAAAACGTCCGCGGGAACGCCGGCGCGGGCGCTGGTCATCACGTGCACTTTCAGGTCCTTGAAGTAGGGCACCCCACAGCGCGCGGCGAAGCCGACATAGCCCACGCCGGGTGCGCCGGGCGCGTTGGCGTTGTTGAAATACAACTTCGAAACGGGCGTGAGCCGGTAGGTCTCGTTGCCCGGGCCGTCCATCGGCAGCGTCGCGGGCAGGCCGAGCCGGCCGTCCACGCCCTCGATGTCGTCGGCGATGGTGCCGATGTTTCCATCCGGCATGAAAGCGAGCGTGCCGGCCAGCGGCGTATCGATGTTCGCCGCGCCGCTGACGAGCCCGATGGCGAGGAAACGCGGGCCGTAGCAGCCGCCGCCGGCCTCCGGGGCGAAGCGCATCCGGAAGGGGCGGAACGTGCCGTTCCAGTAAGAGAGGTCTTTCGTGCCGGCGTCGACTGGGTCGATCTCGGCGTCGTCGAGCGCGCCGGTGCAGGTGAGGGTCAGCCCGAGGAACCGCTGGGCGAACCCGGACGGCTTCGGGACGTCCACCGAGCCGTTCACCCATGACTCTTCGTTCTCATTCGAGAGATAGGTCAGCTGGAAGCGGTCGAAGTGGAACTTGTAGCCGTAGAGCGCGAGGTTCTCGGCGAACGTGCCTTCCACGGCGACGTGCCGGCCGGAAATTCCGCTACGGCGTGCGTAGTACTTGGAGACCTCCTCGCGCAACGTGTAGCCGTATTCCTCCGCGCTGTCGGCGAGCCGCGACGCGCCGTGGTGGCCGCTGCCCGCGATCATCGTGGCTCCCGCGTAATCGCCCGCTCCATCCACGTAGCCCGCGGTGCCGGAGTAGACCGGCGCGTGCTTCTTGGCATCGTAACCCGCGAGCGTCAGGCTGCCCGGGGAAAGCCCGGCGGCATGCGGCTTGAGCGGGCCGGACTGCGCGTGCGGATGGTCCGCCTGATAGATCTGGTGGCCCGATGCGAGGAACGCGGCCACGTCGAATGCGTCTGTCCGATGGGTCGCCTCGCCGCCGCCGCGGATGCCCCAGCGGAGTTCGGCGGGCACAAGATCCGCCGGTGCGTGGAGGCCCCCGTCCGGCGTGTGGCGGAGCGTTCCGTCTTTCGGGAAGAGCCTCAGCACGGCCACTGCGGAGCCGGCTGGCGGTCCGCAGTCGTCGCCCTCGCACGAGCCGTCGTAGGGCACGTCGAGCGAGGCCGCCCCGGAGATCTCACTGCCGTCGGCGACCCGGCCGCCGCGGAGTTTCATCACGCCATTGCCGTCCCACCGGCACGCCACGTCGTGCGGGAAGTGGGTGCGGAACTGGCCGGGCTCCACCTCGAGATCCGCCTCCGCGGTGCGCGCGCTGCCATCGCCCGCGGCCGCGAAAACGACCTTCGGCGAAACGACCTTCGTGAAGCGCAGGTGGCCGTCGTTGGTCAGGCGGTAGCGCATGCTCTCGGTCTGGTGGAGCCGGTTGTCCGCGTCTTGGTTGAGCTGCTCGAAGGCCGCTTGGTGTGCCCATTCGGAATCCGCCGCACCGAACCGCAGCTCGCCGGAGTTCGGCATCTCGAAATCGGTGACCCGATAGAGCAGGGGCCGGGCTTCATCGAAGACCCACGCGTCGTCCGGCAAGGCGGACGCCAAGACGCCGGTGTGCTGGAAATTTCCATCCAGATCCCGCCCCGGAAGCGTCAGTCGCGGCTGATAGATGCCGGCCGAACCGGACCGTCCCGGCGTATAGCCGAGACCCTGCGGCAGGTGGACGACGGTGGAGGATCCACGCGCGCCTGTCGGATCGACCACCACCTCGGGATAACTCACCCGCACGCCGCCGAAAAGCGCCTCCGCATCGCCGCCGCCCGCGACGTCCAGAGCCCGCGAGCCGGCCGTGACCACCGCGTCGCCGCCGGCGAAAAGCCGGACCGAAAGCGCGCCGCCCGCGCCAAAGGCTGTACCCGGCGCGACGGCCACCTTCTGCTCGCG
>CBFGTW010000218.1:0-4868 GCA_965651855.1 uncultured Verrucomicrobiales bacterium | reverse complement strand
GCGGCCTGGGACTGGATCTCCGGGCTGCCGGATGGCATGTGGCGCGACCGCGCGTTCGCCGAATACTCCCAGCAGGCCCTCAACCGCTTCAACGACCCGGAGGCATCAAGAGCGGCGCTCGACCAGATCCAGGATCCGCAGTTCAAACAAACCACCGAGCAGTGGCGGAAGAGCTGGGAACAGCGGAACGGCGGGAAGTGAACGGACTTGCCAAAAGTCGCGCGCGGAACAGCCGGCTCCCGCGAATCCGGAGCGGCCCCAGCGCGCCGGCATGGACCGCAGACCGCTTGGCACCTCAACTTCAATCGACTGACGGATGACGCCTCCGACTTTCCAGACCGAGCGCCTCCGGCTTCGCGCCATTTCGGCAGCGGATATCCCTGCGATCCAGCGCCATTTCAACGATTATGAGGTGATCCGGCACCTTTCTTCACGGGTGCCTTGGCCCTATCCTGACGACGGAGCTGAAACGTTCGTGCGGGACGTGATCCTGCCGAACCAAGGCCGGGATCGCTGGAGCTGGGGCATCTTTCTCAACGGGATGCCGGGTGATCTCGTTGGGATGGTGGAGTTATGGAAGCCGGGGCAGCCGGAGAACCGTGGATTCTGGCTTGGACGGAAGTTTTGGGGCCGGGGCCTCATGTCTGAGGCGCTTGTGCCAGTCACCGATTGGGCGTTCGATCAGCTCGGCTTCGAGGTGCTCGTCTTCGAGAACGCACGGGGAAACATGGCTTCGGCGCGATTGAAGGAGAAGTTCGGAGCGACACTCGTCCGGGTGCAGCCGGGTTCCTACGTGGATGCCGCCTACACGGAGAGCGAAATCTGGGAGCTTCCCAAGTGCGTTTGGAAGTCCCGCCGCGCACGGTGATGATGCACTTGGGCGGCGGGTTTGAAACCGCAGGAAGGTGGACGCCGCTGGCCGGCAAAACGTTTCAATCCACCTTGCCGCGCTCCCCGAGCGATTCAGGAGATTGCCCCTCCGGAGCGGCGATTTCCAAACCGCCGGGGGTGCGCGCGAATTGCAGGGGCAACCTCAGGCGACCTATCATCCTCCGGGTGGGCAGATTCATCATTGGATTGTTGGGGTCGGAGCGATTCTGGTGGTTGTTCAGAAGTAATCTTCAATGTCCCGGAGGGCGTCCGTATCGATCCAGTGCCATTGCCAGTCCTTGATTTCGAACGTGTTTCTTCCGTGGTCGATAGCCCCCTGAAGGGTTTCAAACGAAGACTGTGTGATCCAGCTGCCTTGACGATCAAAGTAAACAACCAGATAAGAAGGCTCGAACCCCTCGACTTGTTCAGTCACCACCGCCAAGTGGTGAAATCGAGGATCTGGTTGTCCAGTGGATCCATTGTAAAACCTGCAACGCTCTTCATATCGAACCGCGGGCAAGATTTCCGCCCAACAAATGATTTCCAAGGTCTCCACTTCGAGATGATCGGGAACCGGTTTCATGGGCGAGCGGCTTTTTGAGGACGGGCGGACTCGTAAAGCCGGCGATGAAGGTCGCCCAGCCAGCAGGATTCGTCGACTTTCCAGCAGAACCCCTTCTCCTGCTGCGAGGTGCAGTTGAAGTCCACGCCGCTGTCGAGGCCGGTGACGATCTCGCCGGAAAACAGGCGGACGTAGAACTCGGCGCGGAGCACCGGATCGTAGCCGGCCCATTGGATGCCCCACTCGAAGGCGGGGTTTTCGAAGATCGAGCGCACGAGGCCGGCGATGTGCCGCGGGTGCCAGCCGTCGGCGAGCAGCGCGCGGGTGACGAGTTGCATGCCGGCCGGCTTGAGCAGCAGGTCGTTCGGCTGCTCGAGGATGTGGCGGACGCAGCCCGGGTAGTGTCCGAGCGGGACGTGGCCGTAGGTCTCCGGCCAGCGCTCGGGCGGATCGGTCGCCACCGAGTAAAAGTGGCGGTGGAAGTGCACGAGCTTCGAGCGCCGGTATTCGTCCGCCAGGCGTTGCGTTCCCTTTTCCTGCAGGGGGATCGCCACGCCCGCACGCTTGGCGAGCGAGATCACCGCGGCGGGGTCCTGCCGGCAGGCGAGGAGTTGGACGACGTTCATCTCGTGCAACGGCAAGGTCACGAATCCCTGCACCTGCTCCTCGATGCCGAGGCGGTCGATGAGGCCGCTCACCCAGGGTTTTCGGTAGCGGGTGTAGGGAATGCGGATCATCCGGCTGTCGAGCGGATCGCCGTATTCCGAGATATCGATGGAAATCATCTCGCGCGCACCGCTCCGTCCGAACCCGACATGCCGGGCCGTGATTTCCACCGGAACTTCCGCCCGCGGCGCACTCTCCCATTTGATGCGGTGGCTGAAGTATTCCATCAGCAGCGCGAGGTGGGGAAACACCGGTTCGGTGGGCCGCAGCAACTCCGGGGTGTTCCAAATCCCGAGAGCGCCGATCGACTCCGCCACCGCACTCTTCTTCCGGATCCGCCAGACGAAGTGGTGGCCTTGGCCGGTGACCACGTGAAGCGGCCGGATCCCCCAGCCGAGGAGAATTTCTTCGATCGCCTCGACCACCGGTTCCTGCAGCTGGAAGGCGCGCTCGGGATGGGTGAAGGCGGCGGCCGGATCGTCGAAATTCACGTATTCGATGTCCAGATGGATGATCATGGACTGCACGTCCGCCAGCGAGCGGGCGAGGCCTTGCTCGTCCTCCAGCAGCGCGTCGAGCTGGGTCGGCGGATGCCGGGCCGGGACGCTGAGCCCGAGATCGCAGCGGCTGAGGTAGAGACAGGTGGCCTCCTCGAGGGAGCCGCCGCCGAGATACTCGATGATGCGGCTGCGGACGGCCGGATCGGATGAAACCCCTTCCAGCCGCGGCACGGCGTCGTCCGGTGAATGGTCGCGGGTCTCGTTCATTTCCCGATGAGAGATCGGCTTAGAAATGGGAATGTCCACCGAATTGGCCGCGCCCGGGCGTGGCTCCACCACCTCCGAGTAGCGCAAAATGTGCGGACTCCCGCAAGATTCGAGTAGCATGCCCGCGCGAATCGGGGCAAAGAAGGAAAAGCCTCCGTAAAACGCCGCAGCCATGTCGATCCCCCGAACGCCCGAACGCCCGCGCATCCTCATCGTCACGCCCGAGATCACGTATCTGCCCGCGGGGATGGGCAACATGGCGCAGCGGATGTCGGCCAAAGCGGGCGGATTGGCCGATGTTTCCGCCTCGCTGGTGTCGGCCCTGTTCTCCCTCGGCGCGGAGGTGCACGTGGCGATGCCGAACTACCGGCGGATGTTCCACGGCGACATCTTCAGCCTGCATGAGCGCGAGCTGCGGCGCTACCATGAGGTGCTGCCCGAGGCGCACATCCACCTCGCCGAGGACCGGATTTTCTACTACCGCGAGCGGGTCTACAGCCACAGCGACGACGAGGCGATGAAGATCGCGCTCGTCTTCCAGCGGGAGGTCATCAACCACGTCGTCCCGCGCGTGCGGCCGGACCTGATCCACTGCAACGACTGGATGACCGCGCTGATCCCGGCGATGGCGCGCCGCCGCGGGATCAAGAGCTTGTTCACCGTGCACAACATCCACACGCGCCAGGTGTGCCTCTCGCAGGTGGAAGAGCAGGGGATCGACGCCGCGGAGTTCTGGATGAACCTGTATTTCAGCGGCTATCCGGGCGGCTACGACCACGCCCGCTCGCACGTGCCGGTGGACCTGCTGGCGTCGGGCATTTTCGCGGCGCACTTCATCAACACGGTGAGCCCCAGGTTTCTCCAGGAAATCGTCGACGGCTGGCATCCGATCGTGCCGCCGGCCGTGCGCGAGGAACTCCGCCAAAAGGCGTGGGCCGGCTGTGCGTCCGGCATCCTCAACGCGCCCGACGCCTCGTACAACCCGGCCACCGACGACATGCTCGAGCGGAAATACACGCCGGAGGATTTCGCGGAAGGGAAGCGGGCCAACAAGCTGGCCGTCCAGCGCGAGCTGCAAATGCTCGAGGACCCGGAAGCACCGATGCTCTTCTGGCCGTCGCGCCTCGATCCGGTGCAAAAGGGGCCGGAACTCTTCACGAACATTCTTTATCAACTCGTCTCGGACTACTGGGGCCGGAACCTCCAGGTGGTGGTCGTCGCGAACGGCCCGCACGAACGCTACTTCCACGAAATCGTCCGCACCTTCAACCTGCGCAAGCGCGTGGCGGTGGTGGATTTCGACGAGCGCCTCTCGCGCCGCGCCTACGCCGGTTCGGACTTCATGATCATGCCGTCGCTTTTCGAGCCCTGCGGGTTGCCGCAAATGACGGCTCCGATCTACGGCTCGCTGCCGGTCGTCCACGCCACCGGCGGGCTCTACGATACGGTCCGCCACCTCGACGTGGACCACTCGCAGGGCAACGGCTTCCGCTTCGACCACTACAGCAACGAAGGCCTGCGCTGGGCGATCGACGAGGCGATGCGTTTCCACGAACTGCCGAAGCCGACGCGCGAGCAGCAGATCCGCCGGATCATGCGCGACAGCGCGCGAGAGTTCAGCCACGAGGAAGTCGCGCGACGTTATATCTCGATCTACGAAGACATGCTCGCGCGCCCGCTGGTCGAAAAGGAAGCCGGCGAGGAGATGAAGGAAGCGGCGATGGGATTGGGGTGAGGAGAACGTCGGACATTGGACGTTCAACATCGAACGTCGAAGGAAGAGAGAGTGCCGAGTGATCAGTGAGCAGTGATCAGTGGAAGAACCGCGAATGGACGCGAATGGACGTGAATGATGATCACGGTAGGGCTGGACCGCCGGGCCCGCCCACTTGTCGCCAGCGGCGTGAGGTGAGAATGAAGTGCCGAGTGAGCAGTGATCAGTGATCAGTGGAAGAGGTGCTTGCGCGCCCCCCATAAACACCCAACCAAGTTGCGGGCCA
>CBFGTW010000217.1:0-4976 GCA_965651855.1 uncultured Verrucomicrobiales bacterium | reverse complement strand
GGTTTCGCCCAGGATGAGCACGGTGGAATCGGTGTCCGCCACGCGCCGGATGGCATCCATCACGGCGCGCATCGCATCGCTTTTTCCGATCAGCTCGGCCCGGCCGGGAGCCTCACGCGCCGCCTCGCGCAGGTATTCCGTTTCCTGGCTGAGCAGCCGGATCTGGCGCTCGGCCTCGAGCTTCTCGTCGGCGTTTCTCAGGATCAGCGTGTGATAGATTTCGCGGCGATTCTCGAAGCGGGAAAATGTCGCCTCCGCCGGAAAGACCGAGTGGTCCCAGCGCCGGGCGACGAAATCCTGCGGCACCCAGAGTTGCTGTTTTCCCGCCGGCTTTGCGGCGAGTTCTTTGGCCATGGCGGAGATTCGCGCGGCGCTTTCAGGAGAAAGAAAATCCGCGAGCGGCTCGCCGATCAGATCCTCCGCTGTGCAGCCGAGCAGCCGCTCCGCCGCCGGATTCACCCGCACGAACCGCAGCCCGCCGTCCAGCACCACGATCGCGTCCATCGCGCTCTCCAGCAGGAGGGAGAGCTGTTCCTCGCGCGACCGGAGTTCCCCCACCGCCTTCAGCCGGCGATGCTCGGCGGTCGCGCGCGCGGCGAAGATCTCGAACAAGGAAATCGCCCGCTCGTCGCGTGGCATCGGCTTATCGTCGAGGACGCCAAGGTGGCCGAGAGCCGTGCCGTCGGTATCTAGCAGCGGCGCGCCGAGATAACTCATCACCCCGAGCGGGATCAGGTCCACGTCGTTCGGATACAACTCCAGGAGCCGGTCCGGGATGTGGATGAGTTCCCGGCTCTCGATCACATCCTCGCAGGCTGTGCCGCAGATATCATACTCGTAATCCTCCACGTATCCGCCATCCACCCACATCGCGTGCGCTCGGAGCCGCCGTTGCTCGGGAAGGTATTCCGTCACCCACGCACCGAGCGTTCCGAGGACCCTCGCGAGATTCCTGACCAAGGATCGGAAGAACGCCGCACCCGTCTCCCCGGCGGTGCCCGCCACCACCAACCGGAGCGCCTCCCCTTCGGACAGCGGCATGGACGTTTCCTTCATCGTGTGGATCGCGGCTATCATGGACGCCGCGCGAATGCAATCCCGCTCGCCCCGCCAATCTTCCATGCTCGGATCCAACGCCATTGACATAATTCGGGAATCCGATCTGATAAGCACCGATGAATCGTCGGACCGAGCGGATTTGTTGGGTGGTCGCGGTGCTGGTCGTGGCCGTGATCGGGTCGCTCGGCGGAAGCCGGGCGGGCGGATCGGCCGAAGCTGGCGGAGATCCCGGAAAAGAACGAGGCCGCGGGAGTTCTTCACGCGACGACGCCCGCGGAGCCCGGCAGGCCTCCCATGCGAGGGCAACGGAACTTCGTCCCGGGCGCGACGATCAGGAGCTGCGCCGCCTCGCCGATCATGCGCTTTCCACCCCCAACCGGACGGAGCGATACCAGCGGTTGATGCAGATGCTGGACCGCACGACACGTGAGAACTGGCAGGTGCTCTGGCATGAATACATCCGGCAGACGCTGGAGGAAGGGCGTGTGCACGAGCACGAGTGGTCGCTTTTCATGAACCGCGTGGGGGAACTCGATGGCGCGGAGGCGATGGAGTATTTCACCCACAACGGGCAGAACGAGTACACCTTCAACCGCCGCGAGGTGCTCACCGGCTGGGCCGCCGCGGACCCGCGGGGCGCGCACGCATGGCTCACCTCGCAGCCGGAAGCGGAACAGCGACCGGAATTTTGGGGCGCGGTCCTGCGCGGCGCTTCGGCGCGCGACGCCTCGCTCACGCTGACTTGGCTCGGCGAGGTGCCGCGGGAACACGCTCCCGGAGTCACGCGACAGGTGGTGGATTCGCTGATCCAGGCGGAGGGCATCGCCAACACCGCCGGTGCCCTGCTGGAAATGACCGAAGGAACAGGCGGCAGTCCCCCACCGCACCTGGCAATGTTTTACGCGGAACTCAAAGGCCGCGCGGAACGCATGACTTGGCTCGGCCAGTCATACCCGGACGTGACCCACAATCCTCCGGATCTCGCCAAGCTGGAAGCGATCTTCGGGGCGAACGGACCAACCTCCAACGAGTGATCCCGTCATGAAACCCCGGATTCTTCCACGCCTTTGCTTCTCCACCCAGTTATTGGTGCTCGCCGCCAACGCGGAGTCGCACGAGGCGCCGATCGACCGCATCGCGTTCGGCTCGTGCTTCAACCAAGCCCAGTCCGTCCCGATCTTCGACAGCATCCTGGCCGCGAAACCCGAGGCCTTCATCTGGATGGGAGACAATGTTTACGGCGACACGGAAGATATGTCAGTCATGCGTGCCAAGTATCGGTCGGCGAAAGAGCTGCCGGCCTACGTCACGCTGCGGGAAACCTGCCGGATCGTCGGAACGTGGGACGACCACGACTACGGCGTGAACGACGGCGGAGCGGAATATCCGATGAAGCGGGAGTCGCAGAAGGAACTGCTCGATTTCCTCGACGAGCCGGAAGACAGCCCGCGGCGGGAGCAGGCGGGCGTTCACGCGGTGGCGGATTTCGGACCACCGGACAAGCTCGTGAGGGTCCTCCTGCTCGACACCCGGTATCATCGCGATCCCATCGGTTCTGACGGAACGATCTTGGGCGAAGAACAGTGGAACTGGCTGGAGAGCCAACTCGTGGGCAGCCCGGCCGCGGTCCATGTGCTGGTCTCGAGCATCCAAGTCCTGCAAACCGGCCATCGCTTTGAGAAATGGGCGAATTTTCCCGCTGAACGGAAGCGGCTGCTCGATCTGCTGGCGCGCGAGGATGTGCCGCCGGTCATCCTGCTGAGCGGCGACCGCCACCTCGGCGAGATCTCCCTTGATGAGGAGACCTGCGGCTACCCGCTGTATGAGGTGACCTCCAGCAGCCTGAACCGCCCCGGCGGCGGACGTGACGACGAGCCGAACGACCTGCGCGTGGGCGGGAACTTCCGCGGAGAGAACTTCGGCACTCTCACGATCGACTGGTCGCGCGATGCACCGGTGGTGACGGCGGCGTTGCGGGACCTCCACGGCGCGCCCCAGCGGGCGGTGACGTTCACGCTGTCCCGCTGAGCGGCGTTCTTTTCTACGGCTGGAGGAAGCCGTGGCGCTCCGCGGCTTCTTCGCTCGCCCTCAGCAGCGCTTCGGCGTCGGCGCCCAGCTCCCGGCCGATCCGCTCGTGCTCTTCGCGAAGGTTGGTGTGGACGAGATAAGGGTTGTCGGTGTTGATGCAGTAAGGGATGCCGTTCGCGGCGAGGTCGCGGACGAAGGCGGCGATGCAGGCGTAATCCGGAGCCACGCGGGTGACGATGTTGACCGTCGGGCAAAGCTCGAGGCAGACATTCTCCTCGCGGAGTTGTGAAATCAGCGCGCCGCGGAGTTTGCCTTCGGCATGCCTCAATTCGATCCCGTGACCGATGCGGTCGGGGCGGATCGTTTCGAGCACGCGATGCATGCCCTCGGGGCCGGTGCCTTCGCTTTCGCCGACGTGGTAGGTGATCTTCAAGCCCGCGTCTCGCGCCTTTTCCATCATGGCGGAAACCTCGCTCAGCCAGGGCTTGCTCAGCTCGAGCGAGCGGGATTCCGGCCCGGCCATGTCGATGCCGACCACACCGTTCGCGCCGTTGAGCGCGCCGCGGCTGCGCCATTTGATGGCCGCCTCGATGATCTGCCAGTTCGATTCGAGCGAGAGGTCGCGCCCGAGCGAAAGGATGATGCCGGTGGCCACGCCGTAGTGCAGCGACGCCCGCTCGAGTCCCTGCATCACCGCCAGGATGATGGCATCCATCGTGTGCAGTCCGTGGCGCATGCGCTTGAGCGGATTGAAGCGCAGCTCGAGCGACCGCACCTGCGCCCGGCGGTAGGCCTTGGCCACCACCTGATAAGCAGAAACGCTCGCGGCCGAAGGCGACGACTGGATTTCCTCGGTGACTTGGAAATACCGGCCGAGGAAATCGTCGAGCGATTTCACCTCGTCCGGCCGCGCCGTCAGCGAATCGTGGAAGGTATTGAAATCGACATACTCCGTCCGCAACCCGTTGTCGCAGAGGATTTCCCACAAGACCGACGAAGGAACCGCGCCGCCGAGGTGGATGTGGAGGTCGTGCATGCTGGGATCAGGAGAATCGAGGGATGGAACCTTGGCAATGCGGAGTTTGCGGGAGCTGGACAGGCGGTCGGAGTGGTGGTGTGGTGGAGCGCGCGACTCCAGTCGCGCCAGTGGAGACTAAACGTGCGGGTCTGGAGACCCGCGGTCCGAGCCATGACTTCTCACAAAGGTTGGCACTCGCGGTGGTATCTGCCGCATCTGGACACGCCGGATGTGATCCAAGGGATTACTTTTCGCTTGGGCGATGCGTTGCCGGTGGAGGTGGTGAGGCGATGGAAGCGGGAGCTGGCAGCGGAGGCTGATCCCCAGGTGACGACGAAGTTGCGCCGGCTGGTCGCGCGGTACGAGGATGCGGGTCATGGTGAGTGCCTGTTGGGAAATCCCGCTCACGCAGCGGTCGTGGAGGCGGCGCTTTCCCACTTTGACGGCAAGCGATACCGCTTGCTCGAATGGTGCATCATGCCGAACCACGTGCATGTGTTGATCCACTGTCTCCGCGGCACTTCGCTCGGGACGATCGTTCGGTCATGGAAGAACTACACCGCGAGGGTCATCAATGCCGCCGAAGGAAGAACGGGGTCGCTCTGGGCCGTGGACTACTTCGATCGCTACATCCGCGATTTGGAACACTTGGAAAGCGCCCGGGCGTACATCCGGAACAACCCGGTGAAGGCCGGACTGTGCACGGAGCCTTGGGAATGGCGCTGGAGCAGCGCCTGGCGTGGCCGGGAGCGCGAGTCTCCAGACTCGCCCGTGTGAAACACGACGGGCGCGACTGGAGTCGCGCGGTCCGCTTCACCCCAGAATCCCATTCAACGTCCCGCTCGGCCGCATCGCCGCCGAGGCCTTTTCT
>CBFGTW010000216.1:0-5033 GCA_965651855.1 uncultured Verrucomicrobiales bacterium | reverse complement strand
TCCTTCGGCGGGACGAACCGTTGGCTCCCGCCGGTGAAAGGCGCGCACGCGATGCCGGTGCTGCTGAACCACCTCTACGACTACCAGACGACCACCGCGCCCAGCGATTTCCCTGCCGCCGTCGAGCAGCTCATGGCCCGCCAGCGACGTCGCGCGCTCGTCATCGTGCTGACCAACCTCCGCGGCGAGGACGGCAAGGAACTCGTCCCGGCCCTCAACGTCCTGCAAACCCGCCACCTCGTCCTCCTCGCCAGCCTGCGCGAGCGGTCGGTGGAGGATGCGGTGAAGCAACCGGTCGAATCGCTCTCCGAAGCCCTCAAGTTCCTCGCCGCCGACCGCTACTTCGCCGAACGCCGCGAAATCCTCGCCCAGCTCGGCGCCAGTGGCGTGCTCACGCTGGACACCACCGCGCAGGAACTCGCCATCGGCTTGGCCAACCGCTACCTCGACATCAAGGCGGCCGGGAGGATTTGAGGGAAGCACACGCGCCCTCGCGGTCCGGCGGGCGAACCGTCCGGGGCTGATGGAATCCAAAAGGGAAATGCCGCACGGCTGCCCACCGTTTGCGCGCCGGGCGATGCCAATGCCATGCTTGAACTGCCGATCTGCAGCGCGCACACTGATCACGTGGGTCCCGCGGTTTCGGTGCGGGCAACGCAGCCATAGTGAAACCGCTCAAGAAAACGAAGGTTCCCGATCCACGGTTCCAGAATTGTGGCTACAACGCTTGGTTTGCGTTTTTTGCCTTGGCGTTCGTTTGCATGCCCCTGCTGTTTTCGTTGGTTCCGGCGATCCTGAGCGAACACCCCGGAGCTGTCGGTTGGGTGACGTGGGCTCTCCTTGCGCTTCTCGTCGGGGCATCGTTGTTTCTTCTGAGGGAACTCGGACTCCAGCTCCGGTGCTGGCTCACCAGGAGGGCAACGAATGAGAAGCTGCGATCCAGCGGTGACCGTCCACGGCGGTAGCAGGGGAGCACACGCGCCCTCGCGTGTTCCGGAACGCGCCTTCGCGTTCCCGAGGGCGGACTGGCCGTGCGGGACCAAAGCCGGATGGAACGCCGAAAGCCTGCGCACCCGTTTCCGGCGAGGGCGCCGGAAACAGCACGCGAGGCGCGTGCGCTCCCCCCTTCGCGATTTCCGCGATCGCGGTATGGCAATCCCGCGGATCTGTGGCAGGATGCTCCTCGTAAGGGAAAGCACATTGCCCCCCCAAAGGGCCCGCGGGCGCCGGAACAAGGGACCGGCGCCCGCGGTTTTTTATCGACCGGATTCGTCCGATCCATCTGTCGCCGGGCCTCTCGGCTTGCCAGCAGCGTGAGTTGCGCGGAGGGATGAGCCCGTGGACGAGGAATCGCACGCACAAGGCAGCGACACGCGGGCGCAGGCGCGGCGGCTGATCCGGGGCTTCGAGCGGCGGGCGCTGCGCTCGGTGGCGAAGGTGCTGGCCTGCGCGGCGGTGGCCGCGGCCGCGGTGACGGTGCCGGAAGAATGGGGGTGGTTCGAGGGTTTGTCCCAAGCGGGCCGCGCGACGCTTGGTATCCTGATCCTCGCCGCCCTGCTGTGGGTGACGGAGGCGATGCCGGCCTTCGCGGTGGCCTTGCTGGCGGTGGGTCTGGAAATCGCGATCTTGGGTCGGCCCGGCGGCGTTTTCGCGGAAGCGGAGGACACCGAGGCGTGGCGGACCTTCGTCGATCCCTGGTCGTCGCCGCTGATCTGGCTTTTCCTCGGGGGCTTCGTGCTGGCGCAGGGCTGCGCGAAAACCGGGCTCGACCGGCGGATGGCGACCGCGCTGCTGTCCGGAGTCGGCCCCCGGCCCGGGCGGCTGCTGGCGCTGGTGATGGGCGGCACGTTCGTCCTCAGCATGTTCATGTCGAACACGGCCACCGCGGCGATGATGCTGGCGGTGCTCGCGCCGCTCGGCGCTGGGGCCGCGGCCGACGACCGCAAGCTGCGCGGGATTTTCCTCGCCGTGGCCGTGGCGGCGAACCTCGGCGGCATGGGCACGATCATCGGCTCGCCGCCCAACGCGATCGCCGCGGGCCAGCTCGATCCCGCCCAACGGCCGGACTTCCTCCGCTGGATGGTGCTCGGCCTGCCGCCCGCCCTCGTGCTGGTGGCGCTCGCCTTCGCCTGGATCCGCCACCGCTATTTCCGCGGGCTCGCCCCGGGAGACGTGCCGAGCCTGCCGGGCCACGCCGCCACGGAGGAAACGCCGCGCGACCGCCTGAATCGTGGCATCGTCGCCGCCGTGTTCGGAGTCACGGTCCTGATGTGGATGGGCGAATCGTTGCATGGCATTCCGTCGCCGGTGGTTTCCTTCATCCCGATCATCGTGCTGGCGGTGACCGGCGTGCTGGGCACCGGGGACATGCGGCGGTTGCCCTGGGATGTGCTGCTGCTCCTCTTCGGCGGGATGTCGCTCGGCATCGCCGTGCGCGAAACAGGCGTCGCCGACTGGATGGCCGGCCTCGTCCCGGATACCTGGGGTGCGACGCCCCTGGTCTTCGCCTGCGCGCTGCTCGCCGTGCTGCTCTCGAACCTGATGAGCAACACCGCCACCGCGAGCATCTTGGTGCCGGTGGGGATCGGCCTGGTCCCGGCCGCGGGCACCGGACCGATCGCCGTGGCTGTCGCCCTGTGCTGCTCGGTGGCGATGTGCCTGCCGATCTCCACCCCACCGAACGCCGTCGCCTTCGCCAGCGGCCGGGTGAAAACCGCGGACCTGCTCGGCATCGGGCTGATCCTCGCGGTGGCCGGACCGCTGGTCGTCATCCCTTGGGTGCTGTGGATTCTCCCATGAACGAGGACTGCCCACATTTGCCGCAGGTCACCGAGCCGCTCGGTCCGGAGGAGACCCGTGGCCATGCGGCGGAGAAGGGGACGGAGTATTATCTCGCGGCGTTGCGGTACGCGCAGTCGCAGTGGCGGGCGGGAAAGCCCGCGCAGGCGATTCTTCAGCTCAACAAGGCGTGGATGGCGGATCTGCCGCGGGACGCCGCCGTTCTAACAGAAATGCCGCCGCCGTATCGCGCGCTCGCTTGGATCCTCCGCCGGTCTGGCTCGGGAGAGGCGGGCTTTCTTGGCAATCCGGTGCGGCATTTCCAGCATCTCGCCAGCCGGATGAGCGGCCCGCGGAGCGAAACCCGGGCTTGGCGGGCGTGGGCGTGCTTCCACCTCGCGGAGCGAGTCTTGCCGTCTGGCGGGTTCCCTCGCGACGGCCGGCAGATCGCGCGGGAGGGGCTGTGGATTCCGTCGTTCGGGCGGGCGCTCGATGAGCTCGCGAATCGCGGCTGGAGCGGGGAGGCGGACGAGGCTCAACGCGCCGCGGTTTCGTAGGCTTCGCGCAGCGTGGCGGCTTCGTTCGAGGAGTGGAATGCTTCCACGATCCCGCGCTCCGCCGCGGTGCGGGCGGCGAGGGCTTCGGCTTCCGCGGCGGCGAGGTGCTCGGCGAGCTGCTCGATCCGGCGGTCCAGCGCGGCGAGCGTTGCCCGCTTTTCGGCCTCGACTTCCGACGAATTGGTCGCGCCCGCGAAATGCTCCGCCAGCCACTCTCGCTCGGCCTGCTTTTCCCGCAACGCGGCGATCGGTCCGTCGAGCGCGGCGATGGCTGCGGCCTGGGCTTCCAGCAGCGATTCACGATCGAGTTCGTGCTCGGAAGCCGCGCGTCGCGCGGCCAGCGCGCGCGTGTTGATCGAGGCGGCGATCCAGTGCTTCCGTTTGGCTTCCTGCGACGAAATTTCCTCCCGCAGGGCCGCGACGGGTCCGGCCGATTCCGTCGCCCGCTGTTCGGCGGCGGCGAGAGAATCCCGCGCCGCCGGGACCGCGTCCGTGGCGGATTTCACCCGCTCCTCCGCGGCGGCGGCGGCCTGCACCGCGCCCTCGACCACGGCGGACTGCTCCTGTTCCTGCCGCGCCAGACCGGCGTGCTCGTCCTCGAGCTTCGCCAGCCGATCCGGCTGATCGGCTGCCGCGGATACTTCCTCGCGCTTCGCGGATAGGACGCGCCGCAATTCCTCAAGCTGCTGGCGTCCCTCCTCGGCGCCGCGTTTCGCCGCCGCGGCGATCTCGCGGGCCTGGCCCAACTTGGCTTCCGCTTCGGCCAGGGCTTTGCGAGCGGCTTCGAGCGATTGCTGCGCCTCGGTCGCGGAACGTTCCTTCGTCGAAAGGTCGACCGTCAACTCCTCCAGCGATGCCGAAAGCGCCACCAGCCGCGCTTCGATCGACGGCGGGTTCGTCTGAAATTCGCCGAGCGACGCGCCATCGGCCGTGGAGAACACCCGGACCGTCCCCATCGCGTCGGCGACAAATGCCCGCTCGCCCTCGCCGTCCAGCGCCACCGCCGTCGGCAGGGCGGGGAGGTCTTGGGCGAGGTCGCGCTCGTGGTTCAGGTCCGCCTTCCACAGTTTCACCTTCCGATCGCGGCCGGCGGTGAGCGAGCGGCCGTCGCGGGAAAAGGCAAGGGCGGTCACGCCGCCGGGATGCGCGTCGTTCTTCCGGATCTCCGCGCCGCCGTTCATCTCCCAGTAGCGCACGCTGCCGTCCTCGGAAGCTGTCGCCAGCACGTTCGAATCGCCGCGGAAAACGGTGGCCGTGATCGCCGCCTCATGGCCGCGCAACGTGTGGAACTCGTTCGCCGTCGTCGCTTCCCAGACCCAAGCTCCACCGTTCCGATCGCCGCTGGCCAGCAGCACGCCATCCGGCGAAATATCCAGCGCGGTGATCCAGTCGGTGTGCTTTTTCACCGACTTCGCCAGCTCGCCGGTCGACGTGTCCCAGAGCTTCAGCAGGCGCGAGGGCCCGCCGGTGGCGACGAGATCGAAGCCCGGCCGGAGGTCGCCGGCCATCACCGCGTCGAACTCCCGGCCGGCGACCAGCGTCCGCTCGCCGGTGACCACGTCGAAGGTCACGGTGACGCCGGATTTTCCGTGCACGCCGCCGCCAACCACCAGGTAGCGCGCGTCCGGCGTGAAGCTCAGCGAAACCGGATCCCCCTCGGGAAAGGGCAGCACGCCGACGAGTTCGAGCGATTCCGTC
>CBFGTW010000215.1:0-5147 GCA_965651855.1 uncultured Verrucomicrobiales bacterium | reverse complement strand
CACCTCTTCCTCCGCGTCCCTTGTCGTCAAACCCGTTTGACAAAAAGGCATTTCATCCATGATCGGGCGTTCCGCCATTCGACTGTCGGAATCCCCGCCACCTGGGACCGCGGAAATTGCAGGGATCATTTACAACCGGAAGCCGCCGCAAGCCGGAACGGGAGCACCGCACACGCGGAGAGCCCGTGTTTCCGGCTCGCCCGGGAGCTGAACGAGGACTTCGGAAAATGTTGGCATGGCTCAAGCTGATTGTTCCATGCGGCCCCGAAACCCACCGGCCGCACGCTCTTTTCGCTCGGGAACTCGCGTTCCCTCGTCCGCCTCCCCCCCGGACGAAGCCCGAACCACGGTTTTCTCCGGGGGGAGAAAACAGGGCTCACGCCCTGACCCGCCAGTCTGCCGGCGCAAGTCGGCAGGCTGGCCTTTTTCCGTACTTCCGCTCCCGCCAACATCACGCGCCGCCGCAAAAATGAAAACGGCCGGGCGGGGCTCGCACCCCGTCCGGCCGCCGCTTCGTCGCACCGACTCAAGCCCGGCCGAACCTCCTTCGGAGGCCGTGCAAGCCGAGCATCGTGATGCCCAGCAACGCCACGGTCGTCCCGCCGTCCGGAACGCTCGTGGTGCTCGAGGACCAGCTGAAGGTGCTCTGGCCGGCGTTGAACGTTCCCAACCAACTCCCGGCAGTGTCGACGAATCCCAACGGCCCGGCATACGAAACCGTTCCAGCTCCGCTGAGTACCAGCGACTGGGGGCCCGGGTATGTGCCGCTCACGGGGCTCGCCGACAACGTCGACAAAGCGAATGTGAACGTGTGGGGGCCCGTGGTCACCGTCCACAGATCGGCTGCGGGAATGGTTGCCGGATCAAACACCAGGGGCGAATACATTGATACCGGCGTCGCGATCGGAACGATCGCGAAATCGCCGCTCGTCGACCCGACGAATGTGAATGGGCCGAAGGCAATCTGGGTTGCGTTGCTCAGATCCGGTGTCGTTACGGCAGCGGCGTCCTGCGGCGTGTAGGAGAAGCCGGAGAACGAGATACCACCATTGATAAACGCTGCTTGAGCGACGGAGCCGAAGGCAAGTGCCAGGCCCGTGGCAAGAAGCGTGACGGGTGTTCTTATTTTCATGGTTTTCGTTTGTGGGTTGTTACCCGGCGGATGAACCGGACGAACGACCGGATTCACAGCCTCCCGGGGCAACGCAGCCCGCGTGCCAACGAGCGACAACCTTTCCTATCCCACTGGTCTTCTGCGTTTTATGAATGTCATTAAGCTTTATGACAAATAGCACGTGTCAATTCATGGAAACAATACCGACAGGAAAGGGAACGAAACCGGACATCCACCGCTCCCGAACCCGATCCATCCCGCCCTCATGTAAAGTTTTCCGACATCCACCGCTCATCTTTTTCCCGGAAACAAGACGGTCCTTCTGGCCACCCCGCGGCGGAGTCACTACAAACTCCCGATGCGGGTGGGATCTTCCCACGCGCGAGAAACCGCTCCCCGAAGACCATGAAACTCCCCTTGGAGATCGGCATTCTGTTTCTTTCCGCCCTGCTCGTGGGTTGCACCCAGGAAGCCAAGGTGGGCAGGAAAATGGAAAGCGCCCTGAAACACTACGCGGCCGACGATTTCGCGGCGGCCGAGATTGAACTGAAGAACGTCCTCGCGCTCGAGCCGCGCAATCCCGAAGCGCTCAAGACGCTCGGCATCATCCTCGTGAGGCAAGGCATCCCCTACGAAGGTGGGCGGACCCTTTCCGTGGCCCGGTCCTTGCTGCCGAAAGACACCGAGATCCGCTACCACCTCGCCACCGCCCTGCTGTCCCTCGGCGACGTGCCGAACGGACGGAAGGAGATCGACGAGCTGCTCGCGCTCGATCCGGGTCACGGCCGCGGACTGATGTTGCTGGCGGAAATTTCCCGGACTCCCGCAGAACTCGACGAGTGCGCGGCGAAGCTGGAAGCAGCCGCGGGGACGGCGACGCCGGAACGCCTGCTGGCCGAAGCCTTGGTGGAACTGCGCCGGGGACGGAAGGTGCGCGGGGGCGAACTGCTGGAAGAAGCGCTGGCCCGGGACTCCGGCTTGGCTGGTGGGCACGCCCTGCGGTCGGCCATCCGCCAAGCGGAGAACGACACGGAAGGCGCGCTCGAAGCGATGAAGGCGGCGGCGGAAAAAGGCGGGCCGCGGTCCCCGGAGTCCATCTCGTACGCCGCCTTGCTGATCGGCCGGGATCGCCCGGACGAGGCGCGGGCCCATCTCGAGAGCCAAGCGGCCGCAGCGCCCGATTTTCTTCCGACCTTCCGCCTGTTGGCGGTGCTGGCCGGCAACCGCGGCGATCTCGAGGAGGCTCACCGCCATTTGGCGAAGGTGCTCGAGAAGAGCCCCCAGGACGTCGAGGCGGCCCTGCTCCGCACCGAGTTGTGGCTGCGCGAGGGCAAGGCGGAGGAGGCCGTCGCCTTGATGGAAACCATCACCCGGAGTTTCCCGTCGAGCCCGTTGCTCGAGACCAGTCTCGCGACGGCCTATCTCGCGGCCGGACAAGAGGACAAGGCGGCGGCACGCCTCGAACCGGTGGTCGCGGCGGATCCACATGCGGCCGGAGCGGTTGTCATGAGAAGCCGAGTTCATCTGCAGCAAGGCGAGGCGGAAAAGGCGGTGGCCGCCCTCGAGAAACTGCTGGAAGCGAAGCCGGAATCTCCCGTCGCGCGCGACCTGCTGGTTGACGCCCTGGTGATGGCCGGGCGGGTGGATGACGCGGTGGCGATCCTCGAACAGCGGCTCGAGGAGAACGAGAGCCCGGCGCTGCGCCTCCGCCTGGGGCAATTGCTGCGCGCCAGCGGCAGGACCGCGGAGGCCCGCACTGCCTTGGAACGCGCGGGAACAGCGCTCTCGGACAATCTCGCGACGATCGCCCAGTTGGCCCTGATCGACTTTCAGGAGGGGCGGCGCGAGGAAGCAATGGCTCGAATCGACGCCTACCTGGAGTCCGAGCCGGAATCCGCCGCCGGGCTGCTCCTCAAAGCGGGCCTGCTGCACTCGGCGGGCGACAAAGCCGGTGCCGAGGCCCTCGGGCGCCGGGCGATCGCGTCGCAGCCGGATCATCCCCAGGCGACGGCGATGGTCGTGGCGATCCTGGTCGAAGACCGCCGGAGCGAGGAAGCGATCCAGTGCCTGCGGGCTTTCCTGGAGAAGGTGCCGGACCACGTCGCGGCGAGGCTTCAGCTGGGCGGTCTGCTGATGGAGACAGGTCGATCCGGGGAAGCCCGCGGCGTCTTCGAGGATCTGATCCGGCTCGCGCCCGACTCTGCCCCCGCCCACAACAACCTCGCGTGCATCATCGCCGAAGAACCCGGGCGGCTCGAAGAAGCGATCGGTCACGCCAGCGCGGCGAGAAACCTGGAGCCGGACAATCCGGCGATCCTCGACACCTTGGGATGGCTGGAATGGCGGAGCGGAGATTTCCCGGAGGCGCTGTCATTGCTCCGTCTGGCGGCCAGTGGTCTCCCGGGAAATCCCGAGGTGCAATATCATCTCGCGATGGCGCACTACATGATGGACCAGCGTGCCGAAGCGGCGGAGGCCCTCCGGCGCGCGGTTCAGGGTGGAAGCGCCCTTCCGTGGCGGGAAGAGGCCAACCAGCGGCTGTCCTGGCTCGACGGCCTCGCCACCATGGATCAGGCGGCGCTTCAAGAAATCGCGGGCCGACAGGCGGACGAAATCCCCCTGCTGGTGGAGCTTGCCGAGCGTTTGATGGACGCCGGTGAACCCGCTCGCGCCCTGGAGACCTTCGACAAGGCGCTCGCGGTGAATCCATCGCTCGAGACGGCGCAGGTCGGGAAGGCCTGGTGCTTCGTGGCGATGGACGATCTGGAAAAAGCCGCCGCGGCAGCGGAAGAAGCTCGCCGGATCGCCGCGGAAAGCCCGCGCGCGGCGGCGGCTCTCGGAGCCATCGAGTTCCGGCGCGGGCGGCAAGAGCGTGCCTACGCGCTGCTTGCGGAAGCCGCTCCGAAGCTGCCGGAGGAACCGGCAATCCAGCACGAAATGGCGCGCGCCGCCTACAGCCAAGGCCGAGTGAGCGAGGCGCGCCAGTGGATGGAATCCCTCGCTGAATCGCCCTCGCACCGGACGGAAGCGGAGCAATTCCTGCTCCTGACAGACGACACATCCGATGAAGCGGCCGGCCTCGCCGGGCTCGTCGAAGCGCGTCTCGCGGCGGACGCGCGGGACGCGCCCGCACTTGTGGCCCGCGCGCGGCTCGCCCGGGCATCGGGCGCGGATCCGGAAAAGGACCTACGCGCGGTGCTGGAGATCTACCCGGAATTCGATCCCGCGCGGATCGATCTGGCGCGGCACTTCCTCGACCGGCACGAGCGGCCCGACGAAGCGGAAGCTCTGCTCGAGAAAGCACGGGAGCGCCTTGCGGACGATTCTGCCGCGACCGCATTGCTCGGGATCGCCGCCCAACGGCAAGGCAAGTTCGAGCGCGCCGAAGCCCTGCTCGAGGAAGCCGCGGCCCGCCGGCCGCTCGCCGCCGACGAGCTGTGCGCTCTCGGCCTGGCGCAAGCCGCCCTTGGCCGGAGCGAGGCGCGCGAGACATTGGGGAAAGCGCTCGCCGCCGGATTGCCTGACCCGGATGTCGCCGCGGTGCGCAAGGCGATCGAGCAATCGGACGGCTCCCGCGCCGACAATCCCGAACGATGACGTTCCCCGGTTTCGACGCGCGGTTTTACAAACTCCTGAACACGTGTCGGAATATCTTACAGAACCCACCACCGCCAGCATCCAATTCAGTTTTGCAATTCCGCAACTCGCTGACTCTAGGGTTATTACGGATAATCAACAAAACACTGGCACACCCTCTGCTTATCTCACAACCCGATCAACCTGCTTGATTCCAGGCCCCGCGCGGGACCGTCAGACGGGTGAAAAAACGAAACCCAGACTATCCCACCCCCATGAGAACAAAAACCGGCATCTTGGCCTTGATAGCTCTTCTTGGCGCGACCGGGTTTTGCCACGCCCTCGCGATCACACCGTCGAGCGGCGTGCTGAACACGACCCGCTGGGAGGGCAATGAGAACAGCCAAGCCGCCATCGACACGGTCCTTGACGGCATTGTCACGGACATCACCGACCA
>CBFGTW010000214.1:0-5228 GCA_965651855.1 uncultured Verrucomicrobiales bacterium | reverse complement strand
GCAAAGCTGGGGGAAAATTAGCGCGAAAGATTTTTTCAAATGCGGGTAAACCTCAGCGGAGATGCCTGCCGGACCGCACAATGCCGAAGAACGCGTGGTGGCGTTGATCGCCCGCCATCAGCCGGAGATCCACCGCTATGTCCTCACCCTGCTGCCGGACCGGATGCTGGCGGATGACGTGGTGCAGGAGACGAATCTCGTGCTGTGGCGCAAGGCGGCGGACTACGATCCGGACCGGCCGTTCCTGCCGTGGGCGCTGACGATCGCCCTGTATCAAGTGAAGGCCGCGCGGCGCGACTCGGGCCGCGATCGGCATGTCTTCGACGATGCGCTCCTGGATTCGCTGGCGAGCGAGGCCCATGACTCCGCCGCGGGCGGGGCGGAACTCGAGGCGGCGCTGGCCCGCTGCCTCGCCGAGCTTTCCGAAAAGCAGCGCCGCCTGATCCTCGCGCGCTACTCGCCCGGCGCCTCCGTGCAGGGATTGGCGGCGGAGCGGCGGCAATCGCCCACCGCGCTGTCCCTCGCGCTGATGCGCATCCGCAAGGCGCTCGAAACCTGCATCGAACGAAAGCTGGCGACTCCATGAAAACCGACCGCCTCGATCACCTGCTCCACGCGCTCTTCGAGGAAACCCTCGGCGCGGACGAGCGCGCGGAACTCAACATCCTCTTGGCCGCGGACGCGGGTGCACGGGAGCGCTACCGGCGCGCCGCCGCGGTCCATTCGGCGCTCGTCCGGCAGGCGGGCGCGCCATCGTTTTTCGAGGCCGCGCCACGGGTGCGGCCCGCCCGGCCGGTTTTCGCATGGGGGGCGCTCGCCGCGGTGGTGGCGTTGGTGCTCGGTCTGGCGCTTGTTTTCCGCGGCGGCGAGGCGCCCGCGGCGCGCATTATCGAGGCGAAGGATGTCCGCTGGGCGGATGGATCGCCCGCGCCGCCGACCGGTCCGCTGCCCGCATCCGTGCCGCTGGCGATCGAGCGCGGCTTCCTGCGGCTCGGCTTTCCCAGCGGGGCGAGCGTGACGCTCGAGGCGCCGTGCCGGTTCCGGCTCGACCAGGACGAGGCGCTGAGCCTGCTCCACGGTCGGGCGGCGGTTCACACGCCGCCGGGCGCGGAGGGTTTCCGGATCGACACCCCGGGCGGACGGTTCATCGACCTCGGCACGGAGTTCGCCGTGGCGGTGGGGAATGACGGCGTCGAGCCGGTGGTGCTGACCGAGGTTTTCAAGGGCGAGGTCGAGATCGAGGCCACGCGGACGCGGCTGACCGACGGCGAGAGCCGCGCGCTCGTCCGGGAAGCCGGAAAACCGAAACTCCTCGCCGCGCTCGACGAGTCCCCGGTGATGCTCGTGAACCTCACGCGCGCCCTGCCAATGGCGCTGTTCCGCGAGGGCAATCTCGCGCTCGGCAAGCCGGTCTTTAGCCCCGGCTACTGCGCGCGGCCGCACGGCTCGGTCTTCCCGCCGGACAAGCTCACCGACGGCCGGCTCAACGACAGCGGCGTGCCGGGCGATTGGTCGTTCTGGCTCGCGCCGGACGGCGAGGGCGGCGAGTTCACCGTGGACCTGCTGCGCCCGGAGACGATCGGCCGGATCTCGCTCCAGAACACCGACAACCGCGGCATCGGAGATCGCGGGACGGCCGCCTTCGAGGCCTTCGGCTCGCTCGACAACAAGACGTTCTTCCCGCTCGTCGCCGGCGAAGTTCCACGGATCGAGCCGCCGCACGACACCGCGTTTCCCTTCCACGATTTCACCTTCGCGCCGGTCGCCGCGCGCTACGTGAAGGTGGTCGTCACGGACCACTACCGCCATCCGGAGCGCTCGCCAGACCATCCGCACCACGGCGGGGGACTGAATGAAATCCGCATCTTTCCGAAATGATCCGCCGCCTTCTGCCGCTGCTCGCGATCGCCTCGGCCCAAGCCGGCGAGATCGACTTCGCGCGCGACGTCCGCCCGCTCCTGAACCTGCACTGCACCGCCTGCCATGGCGGCGTGAAGGAAGCCGGCGGGGTTTCCTTCATCTACCGTGAGCAGGTGCTCGGCGTGGGCGAGTCGGGGAAGACGATCGTCGTTCCCGGAGACCCGGACGCGTCGGAAATGATGGCGCGCGTTCTGACCGACGACCCGCGCGACCTGATGCCGAAGCCGGAGCACGGCCCGCGCTTGGCCGACCACGAGGTGGACATCCTCCGCCGCTGGATCGAGGAGGGCGCGGAGTGGGGCGAGCACTGGTCGTTCGTCGCGCCCGAGGAATCTCCGCCGCCCGCCGTGGAGGATGACGCGTGGCCGCGGAACGACGTCGACCGCTTCCTGCTCGCGCGCCTGGAGCGCGAAGGGCTGAAGCCGGCGCAGGAAGCCGACAAGGCGGCGCTGCTGCGGCGCGTGTCGCTGGATCTCATCGGCCTGCCGCCGACGGTGGAGGAACTCGACGCCTTCCTCGCCGACGATTCGCCGGACGCCTACGAGCGTGTGGTGGACCGCCTGCTGGCCTCGCCGCGCTTCGGCGAGCGCTGGGCGAGCGTGTGGATGGATCTCGCGCGCTATGCGGACTCGCAGGGGCTGGGTTTCGACAGCCGGCGGGATGTCTGGAAATACCGCGATTGGCTCATCTCCGCGTTCAACCGGGACATGCCCTACGATCAGTTCACGATCGAGCAGCTCGCCGGCGACCAATTGCCGGAGCCGACGCTCGACCAGCGGATCGCGACGACGTTCCACCGCCTCAGCCAGGTGAACAACGAGGGCGGGACCGACGACGAGGAGTTCCGCGTGATCGCGACGATGGACCGCGTCGCGACGACCTGGGAGGTCTGGCAGGGCGTGACGATGGCCTGCGTCCAGTGCCACAGCCATCCGTACGACCCGATCCCGCACGAGGACTACTTCCGCTTTCTCGATTTCTTCAACCAGTCGGTGGACGCCGACGTTCCCGGCGATCATCCGGTGTTGAGGGTTCCGCTCGATCCCGCGCGCCATGAGGAGGCCGGCGCGCTCCACGACGAGATCGCGAGCATCGAATCCGAGCTGCACGAGCGCTGGAAATCCCTCGCCACCCGCTCGGAGTGGATTTCTCCGCAGGGCATGACCGGCTCGAGCCGTCGGGCGAAGCTGGAGATCGTGAACGACGGCGGGGTGGACGAGTTCCGCACCGTCGGGAACGTCGCGGCAGGTGCGATCCACGTGCTCGAGGTGCCGCGGCCGGCGGAGGAGATCACCGCCTTCCGCGTGGAGGTCCGGCCGGTGGACGAGAAGGCGGCGATCCACACGCCGGAATGGGGCGCGATGATCCGCCAGATCGAGCTGCACGTCGTGCCGCCGGACGGCGAGCCGGTGCCGGTCGAGCTCGCCGAAGTGGTCCCCGACGAGGCGCATCCGATCCACGATCCGAACGGCTCGCTGCGCGGCTCGAACCACGGCTGGGGCCAGTACACGAAGATCTTCCAGCCGCGGCATGCCATCGTCCGGCTCGCGCGGCCGCTCGCGGTGCCGGATGGGGCTGCGCTGCGGTTGACCCTGGCGCACTCGACCGAAGCGGCCGGCGGCGCCTACCCGCTGATCGCGAAACGCGGGCGGATCGCCTTCACCGCGGAGCCGGCATGGACGGAGCCGGACGAGGAGATCGACGACTTGAAAAAGCGGCTCTCCCGCGCGCGGCGCGCGCTGCGGGAGATCCCCACGACCACCACGCCGGTGATGAAGGACCTGCCGGCCGAGCTGGCGCGCGAGACGCGCCTGTTCATCCGCGGGAACTGGATCGACAAGGGCGAGCGGATCGAAGCACCCGGCACGCCGGAGATTTTCCCGGACTTCGAGGCGGAGGAAAAAGCGCCGCGGCTGGCGATGGCGAAGTGGCTGGCCTCGCCGGAAAACCCGCTCACCGCCCGCGTCGCCGTAAACCGCTTCTGGCTCGAGCTTTTCGGCGTCGGCATCGTGCCCACGCCGGAAGACTTCGGCTCCGCCGGCGAAAAACCGACGCATCCCGAGCTGCTGGACACGCTGGCGGTGCGCTTCCAGACAGAGATGAAATGGAGCGTGAAGACGCTGCTCCGCGAGCTGGTGACGAGCGCCGCCTACCGCCAGGACGCCGCGATTTCGCCCGAGCTGGCCGCGCGCGATCCGGAGAACCGCCTGCTCGCCCGCGGTCCGCGCCAGCGGCTGACGGGTGAAATGGCGCGGGATCACGCGCTCGCCGTCTCCGGGCTCATCGCCCACCGCGAGGGCGGGCCGCCGGTGCACCCGCCGCTGCCGCCGGGGGTGTGGGATCCCTTCGACGGCTCGGACAAATGGACCACGCCGCCGCCCGGCGATCCCGACCGCTACCGCCGCGCGGTGCACATCTACTGGAAGCGTAGTATTCCGTTTCCCACCCTGGCCGCCTTCGACGCGCCGACGCGCGAGCTGTGCTCGCAGCGCCGCATCCTCTCGAACACGCCGCTGCAGGCGCTCACGGTGCTGAACGATCCCGCGTTCCACGAGTGCGCGCAGGGTCTCGCGCGGCGGATGAAATACGAGGCCGCCGGCGATCTCGGCGCGCGCCTCTCCCTCGGCTACCGCCTCGCCACCTCGCGCGAGATCACGTCCGACCGACTCGCGGAACTGCGGGCCCTCTTCGAGGAAATGGAAGCCGCCTACGCCGCCGACGAGGAACTGATGAAAGCCCTCGCCGCCACGCCCGACGGCGCGGCCTTCACGGTGGTGGCGTCCGTGCTCCTCAACCTCGATGAAGCGATGATCCGATGATGCTCCCCAGTCGTTCGGATTCGTCGGACAAGTCAGACAAGTCAGACAAGTCAGACAAGTCAGACCCGACCCGGCGGAAAACGTTCCGCTGAAAAACTCACTTCTTCCCATGCACCACGATCCTCACTCCGAAAACCTCCGCCACATCACGCGCCGCCGGTTTCTCCGCGACTGTCCGGCCGGCATCGGGGGCCTGTGGCTCGCGGCGCAGGGCGTGCTCGGTGCCGCGGGGAAGCTGGACATTTCCCATGATCCGGCCAAGCCGCTCGCACCGCTGGCACCGTCGTTCGCGCCGAAGGCGAAGCGCGTGATCTACCTGCACATGGACGGCGCGCCGAGCCAGCTCGAGCTGTTCGACTACAAGCCGGTGCTGGCGAAATACAGCGGCAAGGAATGCCCGCAGGAATACCTCGAGGGCCAGCGCTTCGCCTTCATCCAGGGTGTGCCGAAAATGCTCGGCCCGCAGTTCGAGTTCAAGCAGCACGGCCA
>CBFGTW010000213.1:0-5318 GCA_965651855.1 uncultured Verrucomicrobiales bacterium | reverse complement strand
CTCTGTACCGGCCGCCCGGCTCTACTTCTGCGTCTTTCCCCTGGTCTGCCGGCGGCCCATGATGGGCAACGGCTCGCTCCACCCGGTATCATGAAAAAGGTCGTTATCATCACCGGCGGCGCCACCGGCATCGGCGCGGCCACCGCACGTCTTGCGGCCGCCCGAGGCTATGCGGTGGCCGTCAACTACCGCCAGAGCGCAGCGGAGGCCGCGGAATTGATCGCGGCAATCGCTTCCAGTGGCGGAGAGGCCGTCGCCGTCCGAGCCGACGTCGGAGCCGAGGAGGACGTGGTGCGGCTGTTCGACACGGTGACCCGGGAACTCGGACCCGTCACGGCGCTCGTCAACAACGCGGAAACGCTGGAGCCGCAATGCCGGGTGGCGGATGTCACCGCCGACCGCTTTACGCGGATCCTGAGCACCAACGTGATCGGCGCCTTCCTTTGCTGCCGCGAGGCCGTCAGGGCCATGTCCCCTCGCACCGGCGGCGGCGGGGGAGTGATCGTCAATGTCTCCTCCGCCGCGTGCCGGCGGCGAATACGTCGATTACGCGGCATCCAAGGGCGCGCTGGACACCCTGACGATCGGGCTCGCCGCGGAGGTGGCGCGGGAAGGGATCCGGGTCAATGCGGTGCGCCCCGCCTTCATCGAGACCGGCATCCACGCCAAGGGCGGCGAGCCGGGGCGGATCGAACGGCTCGCGCCGGGCATCCCGCTCGGACGCGGCGGCAAGCCGGAGGAAGTGGCCGCCGCGATCCTGTGGCTGCTGTCCGACGAGGCCGCCTACACCACCGGCGGGTTCATCGACATCGCGGGAGGTAAATGAGGCTCCAGGCGGACCGTAAAGCGCCGCATTCAGGCACTGTCGAGCTAGCCCCGGAGAACACACCAGATAGCGGCGGGGCCGCACGGAACGTCCTCTCCGAATCAGACTTCGTCCGCCCGCCGACGTTAGGCCTGCATGACAAACGGCCGCCGCGTGACACCCATCTTCAGGAATCGTCTCCGGATCGCGTTGAGAACGAAAGATCCCAAACCCCGGCTCTGCGGCATAGATCGGCCACTTTGACCACGTCCTGATATTTCACCTGTCCATCCGCCCGGATCCTGACCGCTTGGTTCGGGAACTTCTTCAAGATCGGTCGCACCTTCGCCTCGAGTTCCTCCGCCGTCAGTTCGTGGTCCGCGATGCGGATGGTACCGTCCTTCCGGATGTTGACGATGGTTTCCGGACGCACGGATTCCTCAGTATCCGCTCCACCGCCTTTTCCTTTTCTGACCGCTTCTAGCTCGGATTCGAGCGCTTCAACTTGTCGTTCGAGCGCTTCGATCTTCCGCGCGAGCTCCTCGACCGTGGGTGGTTCAGCCTTGGCCAATGGTGAAACCAGGAGAGCCGTGAGCAGGATGGATGTGGTTTTCATGGCGTGTTCTCGACGAGTGGCGAGTCCTCCCACTCAAGCCCGGATCGAAGACGACTTCAAGGGAGGATGCCGGAAGCGGCCGAGCCATGGATGTCCGGCTCCAGCGCCACCTCAGCGTCCGGCGCACGTTTCGGAGCGCTGTCACGGATCCCTGCCGCTCCGCATCGGGCAGGGGCTGGTCGACAAACGGAAGAACTCTGCGTGGCCGCGTCCGGCCACCGACGAAAGCGACGCCCTGCACCTCATCAGCGGTCTCCCACGTTCCCAGCATGCACACAGGACATGCAAGATCGTCCCCCCCTCCGTGCCCGGCAGGTTCTTCGTGGACGAGAGCTGCATCTACTGCGAACTCTGCGTGGAGCCGGAACCCGCCAACTTCGCCTACTCGAAATAGTGGATTCGCCTTCGTCCTGCATCAGCCGGCCGATGCCGCCGAACTGGAGCTGGTGCGCGAGGCGCTCGAAGGCTGCCCCACCAAATCCATCGACGATTGGGATAACCCGAAGCCGAACTTCATGTGGGATCGGCGGTGCCGTGGCTCCTAACGAGGTTTTCGCCGAGAATGGCCCGGATCGCCCGCCAAGAAGGTGCGGGTTTCGAAAATGGCGACAGCAAGGCAGCGCCTCCGGACTGGACGATGTCCCGGGGCCGGCCGACCAAGGCGGAACCGCTGTCAGTAGGCAGTGACCCGGAACTTCAGAAAGCGGCTCGCCGAGTTGATCATGGGAATCCGAATGGTCACCCGTTGCGTCCAATCGTCCGGATATGGCGCCGCTCCCACCCGTTGGATCAAGGAGCCTTTTTGCCAGGATGCGAGGCCTTCCCAGACGGCCACGACGTAGGAAACCACCGGGGAGCGACCACGCCTCGGCACTCTTGTCCCACTTGTCTCGGACAGCGGAGGGCGGCTGACTGGCGACCATTTCCCTGGCCACTGCCATACTCACCGTCAACGCCAGCGCCGCAACGCACGACGGGCTCTGGAATGGAAGGCCGTGGACCTGCGCCTACTGATGATCCGGCGTCGCCAGGCGCGCCCGGATGTGGGGGGCGAGAGGTGATTCGGGGTTCCTTTCGAGCCAATCGGCTGCCGCTGTGCCGGCTCGCCCGTCCGCGAGGTGGAGCGCGAGCGTGTTCTGGAGCCCGCCCGCGGAATCGAGGACCTTGACTTGGCTTGAGGCGAGATGGTCGAGCAATGCCAGCGCCGGCTCTTGGCCTAGCCGCGAGAGAGTTTCGAGAATGCGCGATTGCGAGATGGGCCGCGCGTTGTGGATGCGTTCGAGATGGCGCGCCAGTTCCTGCGTGCCCCCTGTGGAACCGGCCGCGCCCACAAGTTTTGAAAAGACATGTGCCTCGACAGAGGAAGCATACTGGGACTCGGCGGGACCAGCGGAGGCCTGCACTTCCAGCATCCAGTCCACTGTTCGGCTGATGCCATGGCTCTGGGTCACGTTGTAGACGAAATTCTGAATGCTGGCGTGGCGTTCCTCGGGAGGCAATGCCGCCATCAGGGCAGAAGCTTGGTCGGGATCGTTGAGTGCGGCACCGCCGATCACGGCGGAAATCAGCTTCCCGCGTTCAGCATAGGCACTGACGTCCGGCCGGTCCAGCCAAGCCAAGGCCGCGGCCGGGTTCGCGTAGGCCGCGCCGTACAAGCTTTCCCAGAGGCGACGGTAGGAAGGCGATTCGCTCGAACGCATCCACGCATCCAGCATGTCCGTCCCATAGAGTTTCCCGCCCTCGAACAGAGCTGCCGAGAACAGGGGCGCATGCGTTCGCCCGGTCTCGCGGGTGATTAGGTTGAATTGCTCGAGAATCTCCAGACAAGTGGCCGCATCCGGACTGGAGCGAATCGCCTCAAGGAGTGCCTCGCGCCGCTCCGAGGCATCAGGCAATTCCAGCGCACGATAAGCCAGCCGCGGCAACGCGCGGGGGCCGGAGGCGCGGATCTCGCGTCGAAGATTTGCTGCAACACCCGGAGACATCCCGCCAGGCCTGTCCCTCGGCCGGAGCGCGGTCGCTTCGCTGGCTGCCGGCTTTGCACCTTCCGGGGACACCCTCGGAGCCGGCTGCAGGAAATACCCCAGTGCCACCCCCGCCACCGCGGATGCCGAAAGATGTAGCCCGTTGAACCTCATGCTCAATTGATCCAGCAATGGCGGTGAGCAGTCAATCCCGCGCCTCATTCACATCAACGTCTCCGCCCCGGTAGGTTCCTTGATGAAGGAGAGCTGCATCTACTGCGAGTTCTGCGTGGAGACGGCACCCGCCAACTTCGCCTACTGGGAGCGCCATGGGATGCGCCTTCGTCCTGCATCAGCCGGCCAATGCCGCCGACGTTCCACTGCTCGATCAATGCCTTGCCAATTTTGCTGATCGCACTCAGCTGTCTGCTTCGACATCACCCGCGGCAGTCAGCGCCTCCTGGTGCAGCTGGAGCGCAGCCCTTGCCTCCTGAATCATATTCGTCTCCGACGGATGGGTTACGATCGTCCCGAGGCCCCCCCGCGGGATCCGACTGGAAGGCGACCGATGGCTGTGGCGCTGCCTTTGCCAAGGCCTCCGCTGAAGGGGGCATCTCGCTTCAGGCTGCCAACGCAGCAACCAGAGCTGCAGAAAGCCCAAGGGCGCGGCTTGCCACCGGCTCGGCGGGCCCGCGCCGCAGATCATCGCTTCCACAGGCTCTGCCACAATCGGGTGGACATCTTCTCAAAATCCGAAAGATGCACCCAAGTTGACCTGGCTCAGCATGTCCGCGCCGGAGCGGAACTCGCCGCGATAGCCGAGGCCGATGGCGACAACGTCGGTCGCCTGCCACACCGCGCCTAGCTGGATGAAGAACTGATCCTCGGAGAGACCGGGAGAGCCAACTGCCATAGGCCGCGTTCCACCCGCGAAACGAGCGGAAACTTCGCGGCGGTCGTTCCGCAGGTCCGCCATCACACCGATCTGGCCCCGAGCGGTCAGCCGCGGAGTGAGGTCGGCCTCCACCGCCAAGGCCGCCTCCCATAGCAGCGAGCGATAGTCCTGGCTTTCCACCGCCAGCGCGACAGGAGCCCCGGGGGCCGCTCCCGTGCGTTCGGTGAAACGGTCCGCCGAAGCGGTGGTGTAGCGCAGGGCGGTGGACGGGATCAGGCGGAGCCGGTCGGTTTGGTAAAGGATGGCGTCCACGCCGAGAAACAGATCGAGCCGACGGGTCAGGAGATCGCTCGCGTGCGACGCCGTGAGCCCGAGCAGCACCGACACCTCGTCCGCCTTGGTCGCGAGATAGGATGCAAGCGGCGCCGTCAGCACCCGCGAAAGGGAATCGACGAGCCCAACCCGGATCAGCGGCAGCTTGCCGTGCTCGGTCTCGCGCAAAAGCGGGCCGATCTGGCGCGCCTCCGCGATCAGCGCCACGGCGCGCTGCCGCAGAAGCCCACCCGCGACGGTCACCGCAAGCGGCCGCACCGTCCGGTCGAACAGCGCGAACCCCAGCTTCTTCTCGAGGTCGCCGATGGCGAGCGAGACGGCCGGCTGCGTGAGCCCCAGCGTCCGCGCCGCCGACGACATGGCGCCCGTCTCGCAGACGGCGAGAAAAATCTCGAGCGATCTAAGATCGAACGGCAGGGTCGGGGACGGATCGCGCATGTCCACAGTATAAGTAATACTTATATCGCTCACAATGCCGTTCTCTTCTAAAGATGAACGTGCAGTCGCCAGGGAGCGAGCCAGGCACATGTCGACCACCCGCTACTCCATTTTCAGCGTTCTGCGCGAGGCGCTGCGCGGACACACGGGGTGGGGCCCGGCCTGGCGCGACGCCGAGCCCAAGCCCGACTACGACGTCGTGATCGTCGGCGGCGGCGGCCACGGTCTCGCCACCGCCTACTACCTCGCCAAGCACTACGGCCCGCT
>CBFGTW010000212.1:0-5342 GCA_965651855.1 uncultured Verrucomicrobiales bacterium | reverse complement strand
GCAGCAGCAAGCCGACTCCATGCAGCTAGGCCTGGGAGTGGGCTTTACAAACTCGTCGCAAACCTCCTTCAGCTTCATGTGGGCGATCGCGCGACGCGCGAGATCCCGGTGATGTCGACTCGCAGGGCTCGCTCCGACCAGCACCTTTGCTGCCTCTTCGCCCATGAAGTGAAAGAGCGCATAGTAGGCGGTTGAAACCGACCGCCTGAGGCTGGCCTGCGTGGGTCGGCGAGGTTCCTTCGTCGCCAACAGACGCGCCTGGTCCAGAAGATCGCGCGGGAAGCTCATCGACCCGTCTCGTCGGCCAGTCTCCGGATCTCGGCAAGGACGGGAAGTTCGTGGCCGGATTTCCGGGAAACCAGCGCGCGCAGCCTGCCCAAGAGCGGGTTGACCTTCCGCCACGAGGCATCCTCCGCGGCCACATTGGCGGGAAACACCGCTGTCATGCGGAAGACCGGGTCCCCCTCGAAATCCTCCTCCGCAACCACCTCCACCCGATCCGGGACGGGCACATTTCCGCCCAGCTCCTTCAGGCACTCCCGAATGTCGCTTTTCGTAATTCTCGGCGGGTTGGCGATCACGCCCGACGATGGCTCGATGGCACCGGGATTTCAAGTCCAGGCGTGGGAGGGTGTGGAGCCTTGCTGCGAGCGAGCGGACCCGCCCGATCTCCGGCGACTGCGGCACGGCTGGAGGTGGACGTCCTGGAGTCACCCACTGTCCGACCTGAAACACCGGGACAAGTCCAGCGCCCCTTGGCCTGAGCGCTTGAATGGGTGCGACTCACCCCGCACGCCGCGCTTTGTGACGGACGCGGTCGAGGAGTTCGGCATCGGATTCGAGAAGGTCGGCGAGGGCGCGGATGACGTCGAGGGTCGGGCGGGAGACGTGGTGCTCCATGCCTTCGACGTCCTTGTAGATCGTCTGCTCGTCGATGCCGAAAAGGCGGAGGAAGCGGGTGAGCGTCTCGTGGCGCTCGATGATCGCCCGGGCGATGCGGTGGCCGTCGTCGGTGAGGACGGTGCCGCGGTATTTCTCGTGCTTCACCAGGCCCTCGGCATCGAGCCGCTGGAGCATGTTGGTGACGCTGGCTTGTGAGATGGAGAGGTTTTTCGAGATGTCAACGGCGCGGGCGTAGCCCTTTTGCTCGATGAGATGGAGAATCTGCTCGAGATAGTCGTCCATGGCGACGGATCCGCTGGTGCGCCGGGGTGCTGTCATGGGTGGGAGCGGCGAAGCTACGGATCGGCCGGCGGCGTGGAAAGCCCGGTTTCGCCGTAAAGCTCGGCATTGGAGGCCTGGAACTCGGCCTTGAGCCGGACGCGGAGCCGCGAGAGATCGACGAGCCGCCAGCCGGTGAACGTCCATGCGCCGGACTGGCCGTCGTGCTCGATGCCGACGAGCAGGTGCACGGCGTCCTTGTTGATCTTGAGGGTCTCGTCCTTCGGCTCGAAGTAGAAGGTCCGCAGAGTGCTGGCGATGGAGGTTTGCTCGGCGAGCTTCGGGTCGAGGTAGAAGACCGCGCCGGACTCGCGATCGGTGATTTCCAGATCCGGATAGCCGGACCGCTGGCGGTTGCCGGCGCGGGTTTCTGGGACGGTGCAATCGATTCCCGGCGCGGCGTGGAGCCGGGCGAGCAGGTCTTCCTCGAAAAGCCGCGAGGCTTCGTTGATGCGGCGCAGCTGGCGGACCGGCGAATCCGGACGGTTCATCGCTTCGAGCGTGGCGGCCAGGGCCGTCTCCACGGTCTCGACCACGCGGCGGTGCGCGGGATTTTCCAGATCCAGCGGGATGACGCGCTTCCCCGAAGTGGCCTCGGCCACGGTGGCGAAGGAAAAGTTGCGGCTACCGAGGTCCTCGGCGAGCAGGTTGTGGACGAGGGCGGCGTCGGCTTTCTCCGTGATGGATTCTTCGGCTTGGAGCGTGGCGGCCCAGATGAAGAAGAGGAGGACCACGGAAGACACGGAAGGGAAAACATCGTGGATCCGGTTCCGCGGCCGCGGCGCAGGGGCACTTCCGGTTGGGTTCTTCATCGCTTCAGCCGGTGCCAAGCGGAAGTGTCCGGGTGCATGAGCGCCTCGATCGGGTGGCCGCCGAGTTCGCAGAGGGAAACGATGTGCTCGAGGAGGACGAGCGAGGCGACGGCGTCGAAAAGCGCGTCGTGCCACGCGCGCGCGGGGACCAGCGAACGGACGCGGTCGGCCAGCCCGCGGGCTTCGCACAAGGCGCCGAGCGAGTGGTCCGGCAGCTCCGGCCAGACGGCGCGGGCGAGATGCAGGGTGTCGATCCACGGGCCGAAGCCGTGGCCGGGGAACGCTCGGAGGAAGCGCTTCTCGGTGCCCTTGCCGTGGGCGACCACCACCGCGCCGGCGAGCCGTTTTTTCATTTCCGGCCAGAGCGAGAGCAAGGTCGGCGCGCCGGCCAGATCCTCGGGTCCGATCCCGTGGACCTTGCGCGCCGACCACTGGATCGGCGCGCTGGTGTGGAGGTAGGAAACGAAGGCGTCGTCGTGGCCCGCGGCGGCCGACCACGAGGCGAGGCCGACTTGCACGGGCGTGTCGGTTTTCCCGCGTGCGGCACCGGCCGATTCGAAATCGATCGCGGTAAAGCGGAGCTGAGAAAGCGGGAGCATGACGGGAGAAGGCGCGCGGGCTCAGTCGCCGAGTTCGGTCGCGCGGCGGGTGGCGGCGGTGACCGCCTCGATCGCGGCGGAGCGGAATCCGGCGGCCTCGAGCGCGGCGAGGCCGGCGATGGTGGTGCCGCCCGGCGAGGTCACGGCGTCCTTGAGCATGGCCGGATGTTGGCTGGTCTCCAGCACCATCGCCGCGGCGCCGAATACCGTCTGCGCGGCGAGCCGGATCGCCTCGGCGCGCGGCAATCCGTTCCTCACGCCACCGTCAGCGAGGGCCTCGATGAATAGGTAGACATAGGCCGGACCGCTCCCGGACAGGCCGGTCACCGCGTCCATCAGCCGCTCCGGCACCTGCACCGCCAGACCGACCGCGGACAGCAAGCTGCGCGCGGCTTCCGCGTCTTCCGGCGTGGCGTCCGAGCCAAGGCAAAACGCCGCCGCGCCCTTGCCGACGAGCGCCGGCGTGTTCGGCATCGCCCGGATGATGCGGAAGGCCGTGCCGGCGACGCGTTCCAAGGCCCGGAGCGTCACGCCGGCGGCGATCGAGATCACCAGACGGGCGTCCCCGCCTGCCGTGGCGGCGTCCTGCAGCGCACCCGCGGCGTCGCTCGGCTTGGTGCAGAGCAGCAGCGTGTCGCAGCGGGAAAGCTCCGCCGGCGAGTCGGTGACGGCGGCTCCGGTGGCGGCGGCGAAGGTTTTCCGGGATCCCGAATGGGGATCGCAGCCGGTGACGTGCTCCGCGCGCAGCACGCCGGCGCGGATCGCGCCTTCCACCAAGGCGGTGCCCATTTTCCCACAGCCGATGACGCCGAGCTTCATGGGGCGGAGCCTAGGACGCGGCCGGCGCGATGGGCGAGCGTCATTTTGCTTGGAGTGCCAAGGCAGCCGGGCATCTTGGCGCGCATGAGGAAATGGATCGCAGCATGGGCCGTGGCGGGGATTTGCACGACGGCGGCGCAAGAGTCTCCCGCTGTTCCCGAAACCGCGCCGGCGGTGGACGCGGCCATCCCGCCGGCCATCGCGGCGCTCGGTGAACCGAAGGAGACACCGGTGCCGGACGGCATCCGCATGGCCGTCACCGCGGCGGACGAGAATGTCCAGGAGCACGTTCTGGCCGGCCTGAACCACCTTCACGGCGGCTGGGAAACCGAAGCGAGCCGTCATTTCGCCGCGGCGATGAAGGCGGACCCGCAGTGCCTGATGGCCCACTGGGGCATGATCATGTCGCTCCTCGCGCCATCCCCGGAAACCGGCCCGGCCCGCAACGCCGCGGCCGACCGCCTGCTCGATCTGGTGGACGCCGGCCATGGCACGCCGCTCGAGCGCGGCTACGCCTACGGCTTGATCAAATACATGGAGGAAGGCCCGGCCGCCGCGGCGGTCGCCTTCGCAAAGGTGGCCGAGGATTTCCCGAATGACATGCAAGCCGCGATCTTCGCCGCCTTGTTCGGCCGGGGCGGCTACGACGAATCCGGCAACGCCACGCCCGATCAGGAACGCGCCGAGAAACGCCTCGAGGCGCTGGTGGAAAAACACCCGGACAACCCCGTGCCTCTCAACGCACTGCTCACGATCCGGGCCGAGGCGCTCGACCTCGAAGACTCGCTGCCGCTCGCGCGGAAACTCAGCGGCATGGCGCCGGACTACCCGCCGTATTTCCACCTCCTGGGCCACTACGAGTGGCGCTCCGGCGAGCATTGGCGCGCGGCCTCCGCCTTCAGCCGGGCCGCGAAACTCTACGGCGACTGGATGCAGCAAAACAACGCCACTCCCGCGGATTGTCCCGGCTGGGTGATGTCCGAGTGCTACCGCGTCGTCGCACTCGCGTCGAAAGGCGACTTTGACACCGCTTACGCCGCGGCCCGGCAGGTCGCGCGGACGCCGATCGATCCCGAGCGCGCGGGTTCCGCCGGCGTGCGCCTGATCCTATGGGAGGCGAAGACCCTGCCCGCCCGGCTGCTCCTGCGGCGCGGGTTTCCCGGAAACACGATGGAGGCACTCGCCTCGCTGCCCGAGCCGGAGAAAATCAAGCCGTTCCACGAGAAATCCCTCGCTTACTGGTGGATCGACGGCCTGCGCATCGCCCTCGAGTCCAAGCGCCTGATGGAGGCCGGCGAACTGCAGAAGGCGCGGGAAGCTTCGGACGCGCTCACCCACCACGGCGAAAACATGGCCAAGATGCAGCGCGCGGCCTCGGCGCTCGGCGAGCGGGCGTCGTGGGTGCGCGCTTTCCACGGCTTGGAGATGATCGCCAGCGAGATGCGCGGACGGTTGTCCCTCGCCGGCCCGAAATCGCTCCACCTCGCGGCGCGAAATTGGTTCCGATCCGCCGCGGACCGCCAGTCGCCGGCAACGCAACTCTACCCACCGACAGTGCTCACACCGATGGCGGCGCGGCTGGGCGAGTACCACCTGGCGATGAACGAGCCCGGGGAGGCGGTGACGGCTTTCCAAGAAGCCCTGCGAAGTTTCCCGAACGACATCGACGCGCTCAAGGGCTTGAAACAAGCGGCGGAGCGGGCCGAAAAGCCGGACATCGCCGAGGAAGCCGCGACGCAAATCAAGGCGCTCGAAGAACAGTAAGGGTGGAAGGGAGATCGGAGATCGGGGATCTGAATGTTCGGAGCGCGTCGCGGGGCTGAGTCCTCGGGAACGCGTGCCTCACCCCGCCCTCAGATCCCTCAAGCTCCAGATCTCGCCGGCCAGCGCC
>CBFGTW010000211.1:0-5667 GCA_965651855.1 uncultured Verrucomicrobiales bacterium | reverse complement strand
CGGTCGCGCAGGTGGACGACGTGGCTTTCGCACGGCCGGCCGCAGTCCTTGTAGGTCGTGCCGCTGCTGAGGAAGGTGCAGAACACGCAGTGCTCCATATGAAACATCGGCATGTGCTGGTGCAGCGTGAGCTCGAACCAGTCCGGCGGCGCGGCGTGCAGCAGCTCGAGGACTTGGCCGATGTTCAGGTCGTAGGAAACCGTGAGGTGCTCGAGGCCGGCGTTCTCCATGAGCAGCCGGGCGGTGATCGGGTTGGCGACGTTGAGGGAGAAATCGCCGGCCTTCGCGAGGTCGCTACGGTCTTTGTAGTAGTTCAACGCGGCGAGGTTGCGCAGCAGCAGACCGTCGGGCTCCGCGCGCTCGATGAGCTTGAGGTAGCCGGTCTCGCCGGGTTTGAGAATCCGCGGGGTGGCGAGGAAGATCGGAACGGATGTGCCGGAGGAGCGGACGAGGGCGACGGCGTCCTTGTAGCGCCGCGGGTCCTCGAAATCGCAGTAGAGGCGCGCGGCGCCGGATTCCGCTGCGGCGGTGACTTGGTCGAGGGTGCGGCAGAGAACGGAGAGGAGGGGAACATCGAACATCGAACGTCCAACATCGAACGTCGAAGGAAGCAGTTCGCGATGGGTGGCGGTGAGAGATGGGCCGGCTGAAGCCGGCGCTCCTTGGACGTCCAGCGCGGCGACGAGGTCGCGGCGGAGTTGGTTGAGGGCCGAGAGCGGGAAGTGGCAGTCGCCTTCGAGGCGGTTGTCGAGGCTCGCCAGCTCGAAAAGCGTTTCGCCGAGGCGGCCGAGCTGGGCGGTGAGCGTGGCGGTGTCGAGCGGGCGCTTGCTGGCGGGCTCGAGCGGGATTTCGCTCCGCACCTCGTGCGGGCCGTGGCGGAGGACGAGCGGCTCGCCGGGCTTGCCGCTGACGATGAGGTGGAGCGGCGACTTCTTTTCCGCGGGCTTGGCGTTCTGCCAGAACTTGCGGATCTCGGATTCGAGCTTCGGGTCGGAGGTTTTGTAAACGGTGTGGCCGGCCTTGATGCGCTCGAAGTTGATGCCGCTGTAGGTGCGGTGGAAGACGAGCCGCTCGCCCTCGATTTTCCAGATGCGCGCGCCTTGCTCGAGGTCCCGGTTTTCGCCGGCGTCGAAGACCACGCCGTCGCCGGGCTGGAGGGGAATGTCGGGATTTTCCCGCTCGATCTCGATCCAGCCGTGGCCGCAGCGGGTGATCGCGCCGAGCAGCGGGCCGCGCTTTTTGCCGTAGCGGCCGTGCGTGAGATACGGGTGGTTCGTCCCGCCGAGCCAGCCGGTGGTGAGGCCGCGGGAAAAGGTCATTTCCAAGGCGTAGCGGTCCTCGGCGGTGACGGTCGGGCGGGTCTGGAGACCCGCGGTCCGGGCGGCGTCGATCGCCTTGCGGTAGACGCGGGTGACGGCGGCGACGTATTCCGGCGACTTGAGGCGACCCTCGATCTTGAACGACTTCACCCCCGCGCGCACGAGGTCCGGGATGAGATCGACGGCGGCGAGGTCCTGCGGGGAAAGCAGATACCGATGCTCGCCGAGGTCGCGCGTTTCGCCATCGACGACGATTTCATACGGCATCCGGCACGCTTGCGCGCACTCGCCGCGGTTCGCGCTGCGCTGGCCGAGCGACTCGCTGGTCAGGCACTGGCCGGAGTAGGCGACGCACAACGCGCCGTGGACGAAGACCTCGAGCGGCGTGTGCAGGCCGGTGGTGTCGAAGCGCTGGATTTCCTGGACCGACAGCTCGCGCGCCAGCACCGCGCGCTCCATCGGGAAGAGCGATTCGACGAACGCCAGCCCTTCCGGCGAAGTGATCGTCATCTGCGTGGACGCGTGCAGCTCGACGTCCGGCGCCACCGTCCGCGCGAGTTTCGCCAGTCCGAGGTCCTGCACGATGATCGCGTCCACGCCGCAGGCCGCGATGTGGCGGAGCTGCTTCTCCGCGTCTGCAAGTTCGCCGGTGAAGACCAGCGTGTTCATCGTGACGAACCCGCGCACGCCGTGGCGGTGCAGGTAGCGCATCAGCTCGGGCAGGTCGTCGTTGGTGAAATTGTCCGCGCGCAGGCGGGCGTTGAATCTCGGCAGGCCGAAAAAGATCGCATCCGCCCCGGCGGCGACGGCTGCCCGCGCGCAATCCCAGTTTCCCGCGGGGGAAAGCAGTTCAGGCGTGGAGTCGGCGGCCGGCATGGGCGGAATGAATCACGGAGCGCCGACGATGGAAGTACGCATTTCGCGCGGATTTCCGTGATCGGCGAAGCCACCCGGATGGGTTAAATGCGAATGAACGACCCCTCGCGGTAAGGTCGTAGTCCACGCTTGCCTCATGTCCGTCCGCCCGATGCTCCCGGTTTCCCTGCTGCTCGCCGCGACGGCTGCCGCCGCCGGGCCGGTGGATTTCAACCGCGAGATCCGCCCGCTCTTTGCCCGCCACTGCACCGCGTGCCACGGCGGGGTGAAGGAAGCCGGCGGGATTTCCTTCGTCTATCGCGACAAGGCAATGGCAGCCGGCGACTCGGGAAATGCGGCGATCGTTCCCGGAGATCCGTCCGCTTCCGAATTGGTCCGCCGCATCAAGGCCACCGATCCCGACGACGTGATGCCGAAGCCGGAGCACGGCCCGCCCCTGCCAGCCGAGGAAATTGCGATGATCGAGCGCTGGATCGCGGAAGGCGCGGAGTGGCAGGAGCACTGGGCCTTCGAGGCGCCGGTGGACGCGGGGCTGCCGGAAATCTCCGCGCCGGATTGGCCGACGGCGCCGCTCGACCACCACGTGCTCGCCCGGCTCGAAGCCGAAGGCCTCGCGCCCTCGCCGGAAGCGCCGCCCGAAGAGTGGTTGCGCCGGGTTTCCTTCGATCTGACCGGCCTCCCGCCGACGCCGGAGGAGCTGGCGGAATTTCAGGAAAACCACGCCGCCGATCCGGTCGCGGCTCGCGAGGCTGTGGTGGACCGCTTGCTGGCCTCGCCGCGCTTTGGCGAACGCTGGGCGGCGGTGTGGCTCGACATGGCGCGCTACTCGGACACCTACGGCTTCGAAAAAGATCCGCCGCGCGACATCTGGCCGTGGCGCGATTGGGTGATCCGCACGTTCAATGCAGATATGCCGTTCGACAGGTTCACGATCGAGCAGCTCGCCGGCGACTTGCTGCCGGAGCCGACCGCCGACCAGCGCCTCGCGACCGCCTTTCACCGCAACACGCAGACGAACACCGAGGGCGGCACCGACGACGAGGAGTTCCGCGTCGCCGCCGTGATCGATCGCGTGAACACGACGTGGACCGTGTGGCAGGGCACGTCGTTCGGCTGCGTGCAATGCCACTCGCATCCCTACGATCCGATCGAGCACGAGGAGTATTATCAATTCGCGGCGTTCTTCGATCAGAGCGAGGACACTGATCTAACAGACGACTTCCCGAAGATGCCGGTGGCGCACGATCCGGCGCTGCGCGAGGAAGCCTCGCGGCTCGAGCTGCGCGCGCGGGAGATCCGGGAGACGCTGAATGCCGGCGCGCGCGAGGTGGCGGAGAAGGTCGGTGATTGGCAGCCGTTCGTGCCTGACGAACTCGCTCCGTCGCATGGCGAACTGGCGCTGTCCGACGGGATGGTGACCGCGTCGGGAACGCTGCCGGTGGGGGCGGTCCATCGGGTCTCAGGTCCCGCACCGCCGTTCCGCGCGCTGCGGCTGAGGATTTTCCCGGACTCGGACGATCCGAAGAAGTGGCCCGAGCGCGGCGCGTTCGCGACCGGCTTCCGCGTTTCATTGGTCGCTCCCGACGGTTCGTCCACTCCGGTCCCGATGCGTGAGGTGGCGGCGGACTTTCTAACAGGCCCGCACGATCCGCGGCCGGATGGAAACGTCGGCGCTTACCCGAAACTCGAAGGGCCGCGATGGTTCGTTTTCTTGACTGAGCAAGAATCTCTCCCCGCGGAAGGCGCGCGGCTCGAGGTGACGATCGAGCAGAACGCGAAGACGGAAGGCGAGCAGGCGACGCCGCTGCGGAAGTTCTCGATCGAAATTTCGCAAGCCGCCGATTGGGTGGCCCTGCGCGATGACTCGGCGCGGCGGGAGCTGCGTGAAGAACTCGGGCGGATCTCGCATCGGCTGAGGGAAATTCCCTCAACGCACGTGCCGGTGATGGTGGAACGCGCGCCGGAAGCACGGCGCGAGACGCGGCTCTTCGCCCGCGGCAACCGCCTGAACAAGGAGCAGGCCGTCGAGCCGGGTTTGCCGAAGCTGCTCGCCGCCGGCACCGATGCCGATGACCGCCTGGCCATGGCGCGCTGGCTCGTCGGCGACTCGAATCCGCTGACCCCTCGTGTGATCGCGAACCGTCTGTGGGCGGAAATTTTCGGAGTCGGGATCGTGGAAACGGCGGAGGATTTCGGCAGCTCGGGTGCGGCTCCGTCGCATCCGGCGTTGCTCGATCATCTCGCTCTCCGGCTGCGCGATCATCATGGCTGGTCGGTGAAGGCGTATCTTCGCGAGTTGGTGCTTTCATCCACCTATCGTCAGATGCACCGGGTCTCGCCGGAACTTTCTGCGAAGGATCCGCTGAACCGCCTGCTCGCCCGCGGCCCGCGCAACCGGCTCACAGCGGAAATGATACGCGACCAGGCACTCGCCGTGGCCGGCCTGCTTTCGCCGAAGATGCACGGCCCGCCGGTGTTTCCCCCGCAGCCGGAAGGCGTTTGGAACACTGTCTACAGCGGACTGAAATGGGTCGAGTCCGAGGGCGAGGACCGCCACCGCCGCGCGATCTACACGTTCTCGCGCCGCACGAGCGGGTATCCGTCGTTTCTCACCTTCGACGCTCCGAGCCGCGATGTCTGCGCCGCGCGGCGCTTCCCGACGAACACGCCGCTGCAGGCGCTCGTGACGATGAACGATCCTGCCCATTGGGAGGCGGCCCAGGCCTTGGCGGACCGGCTCGCGGGCCACACCGAGGACCTCCGCGCCAAGCTCGCGCGCGGGGTTCTTCTGGTGACGCAGCGACCCGCCACGCCCGCCATGCTGGACGAGCTCCTCGCCCTGCACGCCGATGCTTCGCAAGCCCTCGCTTCCGAGCCGGACGAGTCCGCGAAGCTCGCCGAATCGCCCGAACGCGCCGCCCTCGTGCTGGTGGCAAACACCCTGCTCAACCTCGACTCCGCGTTGACGAAATGAACCCGCTCCACCGCGAACTCGAGATCGAGGGCCTCCGCCACGTGACGCGCCGGCATTTCCTCGCGAAATGTTCCACCGGTCTCGGCGCGATGTGGCTCGCCACCATGACCGGCCGCGCTTGGGGAGCCGCCGGGCCTTTGGTCAAAGATCCGGCCGCGCCGCTCGCGCCGGCGATGCCGCATTTCGCGCCTAAGGCGAAGCGCGTGATCTACCTGCACATGGCCGGCGCGCCGTCGCAGCACGAGCTTTTCGACTACAAGCCGGACCTCGCGCGGCTCGACGGCAAGGAGTGCCCGCAGGAGTTTCTCGAGGGCAAGCAGTTCGCCTTCATCCAAGGTGTGCCGAAAATGCTCGGCCCGCAGTTTCCCTTCCAGCGGCACGGCGAATCCGGCGCATGGGTGTCCGACCGCCTCCCGCACTTCGCCTCGGTCGTGGACGAGGTGTGCTTCATCAAGTCGATGCACACCGACCAGTTCAACCACGGCCCGGCGCAGCTCC
>CBFGTW010000210.1:0-5777 GCA_965651855.1 uncultured Verrucomicrobiales bacterium | reverse complement strand
ACGGGCGGATCTGGAGATCCGCGCTCCGGCCGCTGGCTGCTCCGGGAACCGCGCCGGGAAACCGCTTGCCAAGGCAGGGATGCGGCTGTAATCCCGCCAACCCCTCTCCGCGTGAGGGTGCCCGACGCTTTTTCCCGCCCATGAAGTTGGCCCAGTTGCTCACCGTGGACCAGATCCTTCTCGACATGAAGGCGACGGAGCACTGGCCCTCGATCGAGGAGCTGGTCGGTCATCTCGTGGAGAATGGCAAGCTGCCGGCCGCACTGCAGGAAGACGTGCTCGCGGCGCTGAAGGCGCGCGAGGAGCAGGTCAGCACCGGCATCGGCTCGGGTGTGGCGATCCCGCACGCGTTCTCGGACCAGCTCGAGGAGGTAGTCGCGATTTTCGGCCGGTCGAAGGCGGGGATCGACTTCGAGGCGCTCGACAACGCGCCGGTGCATTTCATCATCCTCTTCATCGTCCCGCGGAAGGACTACCACCTGCACCTGCGGACCTTGGCGGCGATCGCCAAGATGTTCACCAACTGCGAGATCCGCCGCCGGCTGGGCGAGGCGGAGACGCGCAACGAGGTGCTCTCGATCCTCGAATGCAAGCCGTCCCGCGTGGGCATCGCCGACGGCTGACCGCCGGGACCACCCCACGCTTTCCCATGACGCTGCTCCAAGACCTCGAAGCCCGCCTTTCCGCCGCCGTCGCCGCCGTTGTCGGTGAAAATCCGGCCGTCGCCGTGACGCCGGCCGCGGATTTGCGCTTCGGCGACTACCAATCGAACGCGGCGATGGTGCTGGCGAAGCAGCGCAAGACGAACCCGCGCGCCCTGGCCCAGGAAATCATCGATCGCCTCGAGCTGGGCGGGCTCGCCACCGCGGAGATCGCCGGGCCGGGCTTCCTGAACTTCCGCGTGCTGCCGGAAGCCTACGCCGCGCGGACGGCGGCCCTGCTGCGCGACGAGCGGCTCGGCGTGCCGGACGTGGGCCGCGGCGAGACGGTGGTGGTGGACTTTTCCGCGCCGAACGTGGCCAAGCCGATGCACGTCGGCCACATCCGCTCGACGATCATCGGCGACGCGCTGGCGCGGATCGCGAAATTCCTCGGGTTCAACGTCATCACCGACAACCACATTGGCGACTGGGGCACGCAGTTCGGGATGATCCTGCACGGCTGGAAGACCAAGCTGGACGCCGCGGCGATCGAGGCCGATCCGATCCCCGAGTTGCTCCGGATTTACCGCGAAGTGAACGCCGATACGAAGGCGGACCCGGCAGTGCTCGAGACCTGCAAGGCGGAGCTGGTGAAACTCCAGGCCGGCGACGAGGAGAACTTGGCGATCTGGCGCGAGTGCATCGAGAAGTCGAAGCAAGGCCTGCAGCGGATCTACGATCTGCTCGACGTGAAGTTCGACCACTGGCTGGGCGAGAGTTACTACAACGACCGCCTGCCGGGGTTGGTGGAGGAGTTTCTCGAGAAAGGCATCGCACGCATCAGCCAAGGCGCGGCCTGCGTTTTCTCGGACGGGACGAAGCCGCCGGAGGAAGATCCGTTCAAGGTCCACAAGGAGGACGGCTGGACCGACAATCCGGCGATCATCCGCAAGGCGGACGGCGGATTCCTGTATGCGACGACCGACCTCGCGACGCTGCAATTCCGGATCGACGAGTGGAAGGCGGACCGCATCTGGTATGTCGTCGGCGTGCCGCAGTCGCTGCACTTCCGGCAGATCTTCGACGCCGCGCGGCGCTGGGGAAAGACGGCGGACTTCCAGCACATCGCGTTCGGCTCGATCCTCGGCGAGGACCGGAAATTGATGCGCACCCGCTCCGGCGAAAACGTCGGCTTGGTCGAGGTGCTTGACGAGGCGCGGACCCGCGCGGCGGCGATCATCCGCGAGAAATCCGGGCATTTGTCGGAAGACGAAGCCGCGGAAGTGGCGGACATCGTCGGGATCGGCGCGGTGAAATTCGCCGAGCTGTCGCAGAACCGGCTGACCGACTACGTTTTCGCCTGGGACCGGATGCTGGCGTTGCAGGGCGACACCGCGCCGTATCTCCAGTATTCGCATGTCCGGATCCGCTCGATTTTCCGCAAGCTCGACGGCCCCTTCGATGCCTCCGCGGCGGGGATTCACCTGAACGCGGCCGAGGAGATTCATCTCGCGCGGCTGCTGGTGCGTTTCGGCGAGGTTTTGCCGGTCGTGCTCGACGACTTCCGGCCGAATCTTTTGGCAAACTATCTGCTCGAGCTGGCGCGCGCCTTCCACTCGTTCTTCGAGGCCTGTCCGGTCCTCAGGTCGGACGAACCGACACGTGGCAGCCGGCTCGCGTTGTGTGAACTTACATCCCGGGTCTTGAGCAAAGGACTGGATTTGTTAGGAATCCGCGTCCCGGAGAAAATGTAGGATTTCATGCAGCCGCCCTTCTACGTCATCGGTCACAAGAATCCCGACACCGATGCCATCTGTTCCGCCATCGGTCACGCGGCGCTGCTGCGCGCCTCGGGCGAGGAGCTGAACGCCCGCGCGGCCCGCTGCGGCGACATCCCGCAGCGCACGGCCTGGGTGCTCGAGCAGGCGGGCGTCGAGCCACCGGACTTGATCACCGACGTGCGGACCTCCGCCGGCATGATCTGCCGCCGGAAAATCATCGGTGCGGACCTTTCGGACACCTTCCTCACCGCCTACCGCCGGATGGTGGACTCGGGCGTGCGCAGCGTGCCGGTCACCGACGCGGCCGGCACCGTCCACGGCATCCTGCGCTACATCGACCTGCTGGAACTGCTGCTGCCGAAGGAAACCGAGGGCCTGAGCGTCCGCACGGTGCATGCCTCGCTCTCGAAGCTCGCCGACACGCTGCAAGCCGAGAGTCTCGGCGCGGAACTCGACGCCGAGGAGCCGGAGGAGGACCTCATCCTGCTCGTCGGCGCGTCCTCGCAAAGCACGGTGGACCGCCGGCTGAAACAAGCGGCCCAAGAGGGAAACATCGGCCAGTTTCTCGTGATCTGCGGCGACCGCCCGATCGTCCAGAGATATGCCATCGACCACGGCGCGCGCGGCTTGCTTGTCACCGGCGGCAATCCCATCTCGGAAGACATCCTCAACCACGCCAAGCGCAAGGGTGTGGTGCTCCTGCGCTGCCAGTTCGACACCGCGAGCGCCTCCACGCTGATCCGTTGCTCGCGCACCGTCCGGCACGTGATGGACACGGATTTCATCACCCTCGAGGCGAGCGAACCGATCTCCCGCCTGCGGAAACGGCTCGCGAGCACCGACCAAGACCTCTTTCCCGTCACGGAATCCGGCGACGGGAAAATGATCGGCGTCATCACCAAGTCCGACTTCGTCGATCCGCCGCGCATCCGACTCGCGCTGGTGGACCACAACGAATACGCGCAGGCCGTCAACGGCGTGGAGGAAGCCGAGGTCATCGAGGTGATCGACCACCACCGGCTCGCCGGCGATCTCGTTTCGCGCGAGCCGATCCGCTATCTCAACGAGCCCGTCGGCTCGACCTCGACGCTGGTGGCGCGGAAGTTTTTCCACCGCAATCTCGTTCCCGAGCGCGGCGTGGCGATGTGCCTGTGCGCCGGGATCGTCTCGGACACCCTCTGCCTGACCTCGCCGACCACCACCGAGCTCGACTACGAAATGCTGAGCTGGCTCGGGAAGGTCGCGGACATCGATCCGGTGGAGTTCGCCGACGATTTCTTCGCGATCGGCTCCTTGATCGCCACCGGCACGCCGGGCGACATCATCAACACCGACCGCAAGGAATTCAGCGAGGAAGGCTTCACCGTGAGCATCTCGCAGGTCGAGGAGCGCGGGCTCCACGGCTTCGAGGCGCGCCGCGAGGAACTCGAGGAGGCGCTGAAGAAAACGGCCGAACTCCACCACTACGATCTCGCCGTGCTGGCGGTGACCGACGTTTCCCGCCACCACAGCCTGATCCTGGCGGTGGGCGCGGATTCGATCCTGGCGAAGATGCCGTTCGAACGGCTGGACGAGGCCTTGTTCGACGCGCCGGGCGTGGTGAGCCGGAAAAAACAGCTCTTCCCGGCGATCTCGGATGCCCTGCGGCAGGCGCGCTGAGCCTTCGTTTTTGGTACTGGCCGGCCGGGAACGGCCGGAGCTAGATTCCGCCGCACATGACCTTGGCACTCTGGGAACCGTCCGGGCTGATCGAGCAAAGCGGGCCGCTGGCCTGGGTGCTGCTCGGCCTGGCCTTTGTCGGAACCGTGTGCGTGGTCGAGCGGCTGTTCTTTTTCCACCGCGCGCGGATCAACGTGACCGACCTGCTGGTCGGCCTGGCCCACCACATCCGCCGGCGCGCCTTCGCCGAGGCGCTGCATGAAGCGGCCCGCGCGCCGGGACCTGTCGGGCGCGTCGCCCATGCGGCGCTGCTCCGGTATTACCTCGACCGCCGCGATCTGCGCGACGTGGTCCAGGAAGCCGGCCAGCTCGAGGTGCCGCGGATCGAGAAAAACATCCGCGCCATCCTCGGCGTGGCCCTGCTCGCCCCGCTGGTGGGGATGCTCGGGACGCTGGTGGGCATGGTGGAGACCTTCCAGCGGGTCAGCGAACAAGGCGGCTTCACCAGCCCCGCGGAGCTGACCGGCGGGGTCTTCACGGCGCTGCTCACCTCGGTGATCGGCCTGACGGTGGCGGTGCCGCTTTACCTCTTCTACCTGTATTTCCTCGGCCGGGCGAAGCGGCTGGTCCACCGCATCGAGCGCGCCGGCATCGAGATGGTGAACCTGATTGCCGACGCGCGCGAGGAGGAGCAATTCGCGCCGTTCCGCGGTGAGACGACCGCCGGAAGACGCGGCGCCAAGACGAAGCGCGAGCCGGCGTCATGAAGCTGGAAACGTCATTGCCGGAGCGGCCGGGCTTTCTCCACGCCCTGCCAATGTTCGATATCTTCGCGCTGCTGCTGATGTTCTTCCTGCTCGGGCCGGCCTTGGTGCTGCAATCGGGGATTTCCGTCGAGCTTCCGCCGTCTCGTTTCCAGATGGAACGCTTCGAGGAGACGATCGTCGTCACGCTTGCGCCGGGCGAACCGGATCCGCGCATCCACCTCGGGCGGGATCCGGTGACATTCGAGGAGCTCGGAGAGCGGCTCGACGCGCTGCACGCGAAGGAACAGGCGGCCAATGCGGTCGTCTTGCTGCAAACCGACGCCGGCACCCCGGTGGGAGCCGAGCGCGCCGTGGCGGAGTTGGTGCTGTCCAAGGGCTTCCGGCTGGCTCTCGTCGGGAAGTCCGGAAGCTTGCCGGAGGAACTGATCCGATGACCGCTCCGGGCGACCGCCAGCTCACCAACGGCTGGATTTTCCGTTGGCGCGGGCTCGACGGGCCGCTCGCGCCGAAAGTGGCCGCCGTCGGCATCGCAGCGGGCGTGTTCGCGGCCATGTTCGCGTTTGTCCGCATCGAGGTGGTCCCGCCGCCGGGTTGGATCGAAAACAAGGCGAGGGTGATCCAGCTGGACGACGGACCGGCATCCCGCTTGTGGCGGACGCGGGCGCTGGAAGGCGGGCCGTTTCCTCCGCGCTACGAGCCGCAGGCCTGGCTCGGGATGCCCGCCTTCGAGGAAATGCTGCTGGACGCCGGACGCGTCGAAGCCCCGCCCTACGAGCCGGAACTCCGGAAGCTTCAGCTCGAAGCGACGCCCGGGCCCGTGCCGCTCCGGGCGCGGGGCGAGCGGGTGTTTCCGGAGCGCCGCCCGTCGCGACCCGCCGCCGTCACCGCGGTGACGAGCCCGCTCGCCCCGTCGCTCGAGCCGTTGGCCG
>CBFGTW010000209.1:0-5854 GCA_965651855.1 uncultured Verrucomicrobiales bacterium | reverse complement strand
GAAGTGGAAGAGGATTTCGGGTGGAAGAGGCGCGGAGCGCGGGGATCTCTTCATTTTTCACTCATCATTCATCACTTTGCATTCGTGCCGCGCCCGCCCATTGTCGCCAACGGCGTGAGGTGCGGAAGAAGTGGCAAGTGCGAAGTGCGGAGTGCGAAGTGGAAGAGGATTTCGGGTGGAAGAGGCGCGGAGCGCGGGGATCTCTTCATTTTTCACTCATCATTCATCACTTTGCATTCGTGCCGCGCCCGCCCATTGTCGCCAACGGCGTGAGGTGCGGAAGAAGTGGCAAGTGCGAAGTGCGGAGTGCGAAGTGGAAGAGGATTTCGGGTGGAAGAGGCGCGGAGCGCGGGGATCTCTTCATTCTTCACTCATCATTCATCACTTTGCATTCGTAGCCGGGCCCGCCCGATTGTCGCCAACGGCGCGAGGTGAAAATGGAACGCGAATGAGCCACGCGCCCGCTCTCCCCAGATCCGCCTGCGGCGGTTCTGGACCCGCCGGGGGTGCGCGCCGGCCGGCAGGACAACGCCGTAACCCACCTCGCCGCGCACGCCTCAGTTGATTGTGGGTCGCCGAAATTTGATGTCCTTGATTCGTGATTCTCCCTTCGGGAAAAGGCGCGAGCCGAAGCCCAAACGATGTTGTTCTTTGCCCGGCTCTTGGGACGGATTGCGCGCTGAAAAACAGTCGTCCAGACGCCGGGTGAAAACCTCTCGTTGATCGACCCATAGCGTCACTTCGCCATCGAGCGAGCGTATCCTGATTTCCGAGTTCGGCCTGAGGTCGACGGGGATCGGCGGATTTCCTTCGGTCGTGTCGTAGGAGAATTTTACCAGTGCGGCTCCTTCCGCCAAAGGCTTGGCACGGGTGATGCCGCAAACCGCCGTGGCGAAGCCCGTATGGCCTGGCCAGTAGCCAATGACGCAGCCGAACTGCGAGCCGGCGAGCTCCTCGGGGTTGTCCATGCGGGCCAAGAGTTCGAAATCAAGACCCACCCTGGCGTCGAGGAAGACCCGCGATATCGCTTGGTCCTTGTCGTTCCGGACACTCAGGACGCCATCTGCCAAGGGTTGCCACGGCCTTCCGAAGTCGGTGATCCATAGCAACTGGTGCTCTTCGTCGCTGAGGCTGACCCAGTCTCCCGTGGAGAAGCGCTGTTCCACGGCGATCGCCGCGAGTCGATGTCGAACGAGCGCCACGGCATCCTTCCGGGACGAAACTCCGGCTCGATCCAGGAGCCGCTGATAGATGGCTCGCGCGGTTGCGAGGTCGCCCTTCCGGTAGGCGGTCTCAGCCCGCTCCAGATCGAGGCAAGCGGGAGGATCGGCTTGCATGGCGAGGCGGCCTTGCCACTCGAAGGAGAGGATTCCGTAGGACGCGATGGCACTGGCCGCCTTGGGAAGAATGGGCTCCTTGAGGTGTTTCTGGTAGTTTGCGGCCAAGGCGTAGTCGCGGGCCAGGAGGGCGTTGCAGATGCCGAAGGAAAGCGCGTAGTGTCTTTCTTCGTCGGTCTTCGCACGAGATTTCGTGGCGCGCTCGATTTCCACCATGAAGCGGCGGATCTCCGGGTCTTCGTAGATGATGCCGCGGTGCGGAAGCTCGGAGCCCACGGCGGCCAGCGCCTTGTGAAGCTGCTGCGGGACGCCAGTATCGTAGCGACGGGTTTCCGCACACGCTTTGCCGAACGCGAGCATGAGCGCGTGACTGCCTCCCCATCTGGGGCGGGATGCCCAGAGGAGCGCGTCGTAGGCGGGAAGGTGGTCGAAGCAGGCTGACGTCGCGCGATCGAACCAGCCACGTTCGTCAATTCCATCGATCCCGCCGCCGGCCATGGTGACGGCTATCATTTCTTCAGCCGCGAAGGGCACCTCCGGGTTCGCTTCCCACGCTGCGGTGAGGTGCTTGCTCGCCCTGGTCAGGTGTTCCCGGAACGCCTTCCAGCGTTCGTCGGTGACGGTGTGGGCATAGCCCGAGCCACGGGCCTTCCAAGCGGTCTTGACGGCGAACGCGCCGAGCAGCGTGTCTTTCAGCCATGGCGCTGCCTGCGAACTGTGGAGAATTCCGGTGATCTCGGCTTCCTTCCACCTCATGTAATGGAGGATGTAGCCTTGGTTGTGGTGGATGAATTGATGGAATCCAAGACTGTCCTCGGGTGTGGCCGCGGCATCGAGGGCCGCCCGAAGCCGGAGAGGGATCTCTTGCTCCATCGCCGCCTGCGTGGCCGGATCTTTGGTGGCCCGGTAGTCGTAGCTGCCTCCCCAGATCCATCCGCAGGCGAAAAGCTTGATGTGCGGCGTGTCCCGCCCTTGCAGAAGATCCGGCAGACGACGTTGGGCCATGGCCATTTGTTCCGGGGTTCGCACGGCGAACGAGCTTTCGAGCACCGGGATGATGAAATGGAAGAGGGGATCATCGCACCCCGCTTCGCAGACGGCTCTGCCCCGGGCGATCAGGGAGGCCGGAGGACGGATCGTTTCGCCAGTGATCGCGTTCTTGTAGATCTCGCCGCTGATATAAGGAGCAGCTTCCCGGAGGACGGCCACAGCCTCGGCAAGCCAAGGCGCGTCAGCATTCCGTTCGGGGAAATCGGCGAGTAGTTGGGCTCGGACCCAATCCGATTGGCGGAGCTGGAACGACCGGAGCAGGTGTCGGTCGCTTCTCGGGAGCCGAATCGGAGGAACTTTCGCTTCGTGAAGCGGAAACGAATCTTGAGAGGGCGGCGGCAACTCTCCGCCGGTGTATGGAAGATCGGCAATCAGTAATCCCGGAAGGATCGCGAGCAACGTGAGGAGCGGGGCGGTTCGTGATTTTCGAGAGATGAGCATTGGGGCGGGGACTCGGTGCCCTGAGCGCACCGATGTGAACAAGCCAAAATTCCAGGAAGTGGGAACGGGCAAAGCGAAGCGCTTCCCAGTTGGTTAAATTGAGGGCTCCGAGCATTGGAGGATGGGCGACAATTCCAACTTCGACAGCGGTTCGGGCGGCGCCTCCAACAATCCGTAGGATGCTTGGAATTGTCATCATCCGGTGGTTTCCCTCAGCTCGGGCAGATCCGCGAATGCCGGCTTGCTCTTCCGGAACGGCAAGATAGGTCTTGGTAAAAGGCGTCGAGCGGCGTCCTGGAGATCACCGAATTCGAGATTGGCCGGAGATGAAATCGAAAACCGCACGCCAGCTCGCAAGCCATGGCATTGCTCTTGCAGTGGGAGCCGCTGTGGCGGCTTTTTCACTGCCCGGGCAGCGCGCTCCGGTGGATGCGAACGGTGGTCGCCCCGCGGCAGCGGATCGGACGAGCAGCCATCCCGCCGCAAGCGGTTCCGAGCTGCTGGACGCCGTCGCACGTGCGGTGCCTCCGAGCCGGGCCGAGCAAAACGATCGGATGAATCTGCACGAGCTCGCGAGTTCCCGTTTCGACGAACTTCGGACGGACCTGCCGGCGACCGCCGATCCCGCGGGAACGTTTTACGAGCTACTTGAGTCGATGGAGAAGAGCGGAGAGTTGGCAGGAGGAGAACTGCTCACTCCGGAGCAGGCCGAGGCGCTGGCCCTGCTCGGCGTGCGCTATGCGCAGTGGTTCGAGGCGGATCCCTTGGCGGCGCTCGAGGCGGTGGCTGGATCGACGAGTCCGAACGTCCAGCTGACGAACGCGATGTATGTCGACCGGATCACAAAGGGCCTTCTCGAGCGTCAGGGACTCCGGCACGCCATGGAGTGGCTGCCCAAGGTGAATCCTTCTTGGATTGGTTATCAACACGTTGCCCGCGATATCGGCAGCCGCGGAGAGATGGATGACTGGCGCTGGCTCATGTCCGAGCACGCCGATCTGGCCAACGACCGGTATTTCGAGGCGGCGACCGACTCGTTGGGTCACCACTGGCCGCTTGAATCTCGCGACGAGCTCGTGCGCGAACTCGAGGGCCCGATGAAGGTGCGCGCTCTGTACGGCTTGGCCTCACGGATGGAAGGAACCGCGGGCGTGGAGTGGCTGCGGTCGTGGATCGACAGCGGGGACCTCAGCCGGCAAGAAATCGCCGAGATAGCCGACAGCCACATGGCGACCCGACTGGCCGCCCAAGCGGGCGGCAGCCTTGAGGAGCAGCTGGAAATTCTACGCGAACTTGGGGTCGGCGGCGGACAGGTGGACCATTCGCGCATGGTCCGGATGCTCGGCGGCGCCGTCGAGCAAAGCCTCACCGCCTCAACGTCCGGCAACGCCTGGCTCCACGCCTTCCGCCACGGGCACATTCCGGCGGACGAGGTCTATGAGAACGTCCTGGCGGTGGTCCCGGATCCGGGGCCGGAGGAACTTGAATTTCGCAGTCATGTCTTCCGGCATCTGGCCGAGGAAGACGTGGATCGTGCCGGTGCCTTGCTGGAAGACATGCCGAAGCAGGAAGCGGATCTGCACAAGGCCTACGCCGCGCGTTGGGCGTTCTTCAATGTCGACCCGGAGCGCTACTACGACTTGGTTTCCTCCATCCCCACCGATGGCAATCCCGAGCTGACGGAGCATCTTCGTGAAGCTTGGAAGGGCGAATCCGCGGGGAACCTCGAGCGCTTCGGGGACGCCTACGCGGAATGGGTCCTCGCCCTGCCCGCAGGGCCGCACCGCAAGTGGGCGCTCGAAGGGCTGGGAGAAGCGAGCCGGACGCAGTTTCCCTCGATCCACTCGCAGATCGCACAAGCCTTGGAAGACGAACCATGAAAACTCCACGCATGATCGCGTCCCACGTTGCCGTGGGAGTCGCCGCCTTCCTCTGCGTGTGGGCGGTTTCCAAACCGGAATTAAAATCGGCCGGCCCCACCGCGGGGGCGCGCGCCGGCGAGGCTCCAGCTCCGTCGCTCGTGAGTTCGCGGGGCCAACGCCCCAGTAAGAATGGACACGGTGGGCTGCCGCGGACCCGGGAAGAATTCAGCGCCGCGTGGCGTGCCATCGCGGGAAGGAATTTGACTCCGGACGAGCGATTCAAGCTGCAGCGCGCGGTTTTCGACCGCTGGGCGGAGGTGGACCTCGAAGGAGCCATCGCCGCGGCCCTTGATGAGCCGTGGGACGAGCGGCTCGGCGCCGCCGACCTGCTCCGCAGCCGGGTCATGGCCCAGCGGAGCGAGGATGTTTGGCGGCTGATCCAGGAGCGGCGGTTCGGTCCCTTGGGCGGCGTCCTGTTGATGAATGCCTGGGCCACCGTGCTCGGGAGGGAGAACCCGGAGTTGTTCCTGGGATATATTCCGGAAATGAAGGGCACGGCGCTCCGCAATTCGCTCCACACTTATGTCGAGCAGATCAACTCCGCGGCGGACGCGCGGAAAGTCTGGGAGAGTCTGGCCCAACGGGCGGATTGGTCGGAGGAAGAAGTCGCGATGCTCGGCGACGTGGCCGGCACCTTGGCCGGCTTCTTTCCTCTCGAGGATCTGAGGGCGATGACGGCGCAGGGGGAAGGCCCGATGACGGCGCTGGCCTGTGCCGCCTTGGCCCAGAAGCTCGGCTGGGACCAAGCAAAAGTCGACTACTCGGACGAGATCGCCGCCATTCCCGAGCCGATGCGCGACCGCTTTGCCTCCGAGCTCATCGCGGGCTTTCCTCCCCGGGAGGCGACCTTGGCCGCCGTGGATCAGCTGGTCGCGAGCGGGAACTGGGACGAACTCGCACGGGAAGAGGTCACGTGGGGCGTCCGGCGGCTCGCCACACAGATGGAGCCCACCGAACTCGCGGAGTGGGCGGTGAGCCTGCCGGAGAAGGAGGAAATCGTCGAAATGATCCACCGCGGCGTCGAGCCCCTGATCCAGAAGAACCCCGAAGCGGCCTGGGACTGGATCTCCGGGCTGCCGGATGGCATGTGGCGCGACCGCGCGT
>CBFGTW010000208.1:0-5867 GCA_965651855.1 uncultured Verrucomicrobiales bacterium | reverse complement strand
AGGCCGTCGGCCGGTTGCGCGTGTCCGGTCCAGAGGCGGGTGAGATTGATCATGGCGTGGATGGTTGGTTTTGTCAGATGAATGCGGGAGCCGCGGCTGCACGCCGGGGCTGGTAGGAGCAGGAGGGGTCTTCGGCGAAGGGATCTCCGGTCACGCCATAGGCGCGGGCGCGCGATCCACCGCAGATGTTGCGGAACTCGCAGCGGCCGCATTTCCCGCCGAGGGCGTTCGAATCGCGCAGCGAGACGAACAGCGGGTGGTTTCGATAGATGTCCGCCGGATGGCGTTCGCGGACGTTGCCGCAGACGATCGGCAGGAAGCCGCTCGGACTCATCTCGCCGGTGTGGGAAATGAACATCACGCCGCGGCCGTCGCGGATGCCGAGCGGCGCGCGGAAGCCTTGCCGCGAGACCGGACCGCCCTTGCCGCGCTGCGCGAGCACGCGCCGGAAGTGGTGGCCCTCGGTCGTCTTGATGCCGAAGGGGGCCTTGCTCACCAAGTCCGCCATTTCCTCGAAGACCCATTCCAGTTCGTCGGGACGCGGCATCGCCTCGAGCCCCGCCCGACCGGTCGGCACGAGGATGAAGACGCTCCACATCGCGGGCCGCCACTCGAACATCAGGTCGCGGAAGGCATGGAACTCGTGGAGGTTTCCGCGGGTGAGCGTGGTGTTGATCTGCAGGGAGAGCCCGGCTTCTCGGGCGCGATGTACGGCTTCCACCGTACGATCGAAGGTGCCTTTCACGCCGCGGAAGGCGTCGTGGGTTTCGCGCGTCGCGCCGTCGAGGCTGAGCGACAGCCGCTCGATGCCGGCCGCGCGGATTTCGTGGAAATCGGACCGCAGCAGCCGCGGCGTCGCCGACGGGCTGAGCGCCACCCGCAGGCCGGCTCCGCTCGCCCGCCGGGCGATGGCGATAACATCCGGCCGCATCATCGGATCGCCGCCGGTGAGAACGAGCATCGGCGGCGCGAGTTCCGCGAGCTGGTCGACCACGCGCGCGGCCTCCGCCTCGTCCAGCTCCTGCGGCGACCGCCGGTATTGCGCCTCCGCCCGGCAGTGGGTGCAGGCCAGGGCGCAGGCACGGGTGATTTCCCAGAAGACCAGGAACGGGCGCTCCGCGAACGAAGTGCCCGGTGGCGGTGCGGACAGCGGCATGGGAAGAGCATCGATCCGCGTCGGAGGCCGGGCCACGCGCCCCTCCTCATGGTCTCCGCAATTCTTGCGCACAGCCGCGGAAGCCGCTCTTGACCCTGCGCGGCCGGATCGGGATTCTCGGCCGCGGCGTGGCTGCGGAGCATCCGGCTCCTCTTTGTTTCCGAGCTTTCCTCCCACGAACTTCCGGCGTGTTCACTTACAGCAAACTCGCGCAAGCCGGCATCGCCGCGGTCAGCTATCTCGCGGCCCATGCCGAGCGCCGCGTCGGCAGCGCCGAGATCGCCGAAAGCCGGGAACTCTCGCGCCAGCTTGTCGCGAAAATCCTGACCATCCTCTCGCGCGAAGGCATCGTCACCGGCACTCCCGGCCCGTCCGGCGGCTACCGCCTCGCCCGTCCGGCGGCGGAAATCAGCCTGCTCGACGTCGTCGGGGTTTTCGAGAACCTTGACCACATGGTCATGTGCCCTTTCGGCCCGAACTGGTGTGGCAACGGCCCCAAGTGCCCGCTGCACGACACCTTGGTCGAGATGCACCAGAAATCCCTGGACCGCCTGAAGGAGGAGACTTTCGCGCAGTTCCAGACACACGGGTGATCCCCCCGCCCAGCCATCCGGCCTTCCGAACTCAACTGCACCCCTGGCTCGTGCCGCATTGGGTGCAGACGCCGCAGGCCCAGGCGCGGATGGCCTTGTCGGAACCGCAGTGCGAGCAGATCACGCCCATGTAGGCGGAGCCGAGCGCGCAGCGGACGCGGGATGATTCCGCGGGCTCACTTGAGCTTGTCCGCGGGCAAAGGTTCCGGGGGCGTTCCGTAGTACAACGGGTCACCTCGATCCAGCCAGGCCTCCGGCGCGTGGGCTTCGGGCGCAGCGACGTACTCGATCTCCCCTCTCCCGTCCGGGGCGGGCCCGGAGGCCCAGCGCCCTTCCGCGCTCGCCTTGCCGTCCGAGAACGACATGTATTTGTAGCTGAACTCGCGGGCCTCGGCCTCTTGCGGGAAGTTGGCGGGACACGGAGTCGCGTCCAAACCGTCGGCTTCCAGCTCTTCGATCGCCGCCAGCCACTGGTTCTGGTGCATCGTGTCGCGGGCGAGCAGGAAACTCAGCAGGTCCCGGACGCCGGCGTCTTCCGTCATGTTGTAGAGCCGCGCCACCTGAAGACGGCCTTGCGATTCCGCCGTCACGTTCATGCGGAAGTCGGCCAGCAGGTTGCCGCTGCCAATGATGTAGGCGGCCGTCCAGCGGTTGCCGAGGCTGTCGGCCGGCATCGCGCCCTGGCCGGAAACGATGAGATGCTGTGGATTCATCGCGGCGGCCATCAGCATGTCCTTCGGGCTCGTGCCTCCGAGCACCGCCTGCACCGCGGAGCTTCCTTTCGCGGCGGCATCGGTCGTTTCGGCGTCGGCTCCTTCGAGAAGGCGGGCGACCATGGTGGCGAGCATTTCCACATGGCCGATTTCCTCGGTCGCGATATCGAGCAGCATGTCGCGGTATTTCGCCGGCCCGCGGCAGTTCCAGCCTTGGAAAAGGTACTGCATCATCACGGACATTTCGCCCCACTGGCCACCGATGACCTCCTGGAGTTTCATGGCGAACAAGGGATCCGGACGATCGGGCTTCGCGGGGTATTGAAGACGTTTCTGGTGTGAAAACATGATATTTCGGGATTCGGGTTTCGGACTCGGGTTCGGGATATCTCGTCCGGAAATGGATGCTCCGGAGGCGCGCCGGCCCCGCAGTCCGTGTGCCGCCCCCGTGCCCGTCTCTGGTTTTCGCCGCGCCCGTCGCCGAAGCGGGAGGGCGCGCGCCCGTCGCGGCGGAAACCGCTCCGCGCACACTGCCCCTCCCGCGCCTGGCCACCGCGCGGTTTGCATAGCAATCGGACGAGAGGTTCCGCCACGGGTGCCTCAACTTCCACTCCCCGTGAATGGCGGACCGACAACTTCTTCCGCCAACCTCAGCCTTCCAAAAAGCGCGCTCCCCGCCCGTTTGACTTCCGCGGGCGGGAGAGAAGCTTGCAGGGCCGCTTTTACAATCAGGCGGCAGAGCACCCGAAACCCATGGCCACCATCTTCGAACGCATCCAGACGAAGGGCATCGCCGAGCTGTCCTACCTCATCGGCGACGACGCCGTCGGCACGGCCGCCGTCATCGATCCGCGCGCGGATGTCGCCGTTTATCTCCAGCTCGCCCGGGAGCATGGCGTTTCGATCACCCACATCTTCGAGACTCACATCCATGCCGACCTTGTCAGCGGTGCCCGGGAACTGGCGGCGCAGGCAGGCTCCGCCGAGGTTTTCGCCAGCGTCGAGGGCGGAGCCGAGTATGGCTTCGCGCTGCAGCCGGTCCGCGCGGGAGACCGCTTCGAGTTCGGCGATGTCATCCTGACGGCGCGCCACACGCCGGGACACACGCCGGAGCACGTCGCTTATGAAGCGGCCGCCCGCGGCTGCGACCATCCGTGGGGCGTGTTCACCGGGGACTCGTTGTTCGTCGCTTCGGCGGGCCGCCCCGACCTGCTCGGAAAGGACGCGGACAAGCTGGCCTCGCAGCTCTATGACACGCTTTTCGACTATTTCGCGAAGCTCGACGACGGAGTCATCATCCATCCCTCCCACGGCCACGGCTCGCCGTGCGGCGCGGACATCGGCGATCGGCTCGAGAGCACCATCGGCTACGAGAAGCGCCACAACCCCTACTATCGGAAAACCGACCGCGAGGAGTTCATCCAACACGCGCTTTCCACCGCACCGCCGGAGCCGACCTACTACAAGCGCATGAAGAAGGTGAACACCGCCGGACCCCGCGTGATCGGCGGCCTGCCGGTGGTGCCCGCGTTTTCGCCCGCCGCTTTCCGCAGGAAATTGGAAGCCGGCGAATCTGAACTGATCGACACCCGGCACCTGCTGGCCTTCGGCGGCGGGCACGTTCCCGGTGCTCTCAACATCGGCGGCACGCCGATGCTCACCGTCTGGGCCGGCTGGCTGCTCGACCCGGAAAAGCCGATCCTGCTGGTTCTGGACGACGACACCGAAGTGGAGCGGATCACGGCGCTGTTCGTCCGCTCCGGGTACACGAAGTTCGCGGGCTACGTGGCCGGTGGCATGACCGCGTGGGAAAAGTCCGGCGGCAGGCTGGAAAAGGTCGGCCAGATGACGGTCCACGACGTCGATTCCTGCGCCGCGGACCTCCAGGTGCTGGACGTGCGGGCGCCCGCCGAATGGCAGGCCGGCCACATCCCGTGCGCGTCCCACCACTTCCTGCCGGAGTTGCGGGAACCGCCGCAAAGCCTGGATCGCGGGATGCCGGTGGTGACCTACTGCGCGTCCGGCTACCGGGCCAGCATCGGCGCGAGCTTGCTCAAGCGGCACGGATTCCAGGACGTCCGGACGATCCCCGGCAGCTGGGCGGCCTGGACCAGCGCCGACCTGCCGACGAGCCAGGAGGGCACCGGCTCATGAAAAACCCGCTGTTCTGGCTGCTGCTCGCGTTTCCAGCTTCGGCGTGGGCGCAAGCGCCGGCTGCCGATCCCGCGTCCTACGACGGGCCCGCGTGGTCGCCGTATCTGGTGGGGGCCTGCATCGGCGTGCTTTCCTGGCTGACCTTCCATTTCTCGAAGACCGCCATCGGTGCTTCGTCCTTCTACGCGAACCTCGCCGGCATGATCGGCAAGTGGATCGCGCCGGCCTACACCGGCCGGTTGAAGTACTTCCGCGACAACCCGCCGCGGTTCGACTGGGCGGTGATGTTCATCGCCAGCGCGATCATCGGCTCGTTCCTCGCCGCGTGGACGGGCGGCGAACTCACCGGCCGCTGGCTGCCGCCGATGTGGGTGGCGCACTTTGGCGACAGCGTCGCGCTGCGCGGCGTGGTCGGCTTCTTCGGCGGCGCGCTCATGGCCTTCGGCGCGAGGCTGGCGGGCGGATGCACCAGCGGCCACGGGATCTCCGGCACGCTCCAGCTCAGCCTTGGCTCGTGGCTCACGGTGGCCTGCATGTTCGTCGGGGGAATCTTGGTGGCGAAACTGATGTACCGCTTCTGAACCATGCGTGCCGCGCGACAGGCTCCACCCCCGAACCGCTGGCGGCAGCTCGCCTTGGCCTGCCTGTTCGGGTTGATCTTCGGCTTCCTCCTGCAGAAGGGCGGCGTCGCCAAATTCCATATCTTGATCGGAGTGCTGCTCCTCGAGGATTTCACCGTGATCCAGGTGATGGGCAGCGCGATCGTCGTGGGCATGCTCGGCGTTTTCTTCCTCCATTCGATTGGAAAAGCGGAGCTCCACCTGAAACCCCTGCGGATCGCCTCGCAGACCGTCGGCGGCCTGATCTTCGGCGCGGGTTTCGCCATGCTCGCCTACTGCCCGGGAACCGGCGCCGCGGCCCTCGGCCAAGGGAACTGGGACGCCCTCTTCGGAATCGCGGGCCTCATCGCCGGATCCTACGCCTACGCCGCGGTGTCCGGACCCATCAGCCGCACCCTTGACACTTGGGGCGTCCGGGGAAAGCTCACGCTGATCGACGTGGTCCCGGCACCCCGGTGGCTGGTGGTGGCGGTGGCAGCCGTCCTCCTGACGGCCGCGCTGCTGATGCTGGAGTTTCTGGGGCCGCGGTAGCCTCGCCCTACCGGGGACCATCCCTCAGCCAGCGGTGCGGATGCGCCGCAAGCGGAGCGCGTTGGCAATCACGGACACCGAGCTGAGGCTCATGGCGGCC
>CBFGTW010000207.1:0-5881 GCA_965651855.1 uncultured Verrucomicrobiales bacterium | reverse complement strand
ACGCCCAGCCCGGGACCTCCAGCCGGAAGTCCGGAATCCGCGCGAAGATCCGCTCGCCGGCGCCGGTCTGGCCAAAGAACGCCCCCGACGCGGAGGCCGCGCGCGAAATGACGTGGTAGCTGTTGTAGGAAAAATGATCGCCCGGCTCGATCGACGGCATCTGGCCGACCACTCCCTCGCCTTCCACCACCGTGACCTCGCCGTCGTCTTCGGTGACGACCCATTTCCGGCCCTTGATGACCACCGGCAGCGGCGAGTCGTTGTGGATCGAGATGAAGTAAACGAACGGGTGCGGCTTGTCCGCGGGCGCGTCGAGGCTGGGCATGTAAATCACGTCGTCCACCTTGACGCGGAGGCCATCGAACTCGCGGATCTCGCCTGCCATGCGCCGATGGTTTCGCCGGACCGCCGGGCTGCCAAGCACGAATCCTGTTGCGGCGCGCCCGGCCGCCGCTATGCACGGGCCATGGCGACGGCTCCTCCGGTGGCACTCACGATCGCCGGCTCGGACTGTTCCGCCGGAGCCGGCATCCAGGCCGATCTAAAGACCTTCCAACACTTCGGCGTCCACGGGCTCACGGCGGTCACCTGCGTGGTTTCGGAAACGGCGAACGTGGTCCGCGCGGTGCACCCGGTGCCGCCGGAGATCGTGCGCGACCAAGTGGAACTGCTGCTCGCTTCCTTTCCCGTCGCCGCGGTGAAGACCGGCATGCTGTTCTCCGCCGCCCACATCGCGGCCGTGGCGGATGCGCTGCGCAACAGGTCCGACGTTTCCCTGGTGGTCGATCCGGTGATGATCGCGTCCACCGGCGATCCCTTGATCGAGGACGACGCCATCGCCGCATATCGCGAGCGGCTCCTCCCCGCGGCCACCTTGATGACGCCGAACCTGCCCGAGGCGGAAACATTGCTCGGTGAAAAAATCGGCGGTCTCGGGGATCTCGAGCCCGCCGCCCGCGCGCTCTCGGAGCGGTTCGGCACCGCGGTCCTGCTGAAGGGCGGCCATCTTCCCGACCCGGATTGCGTCGACCTGCTGTTCTCGGACGGGACGGCCACCTCGTTCGCCGCGCCCCGGCTCGAAGTCGCCGCCGCGCACGGCACCGGCTGCACCCTCTCGGCGGCCATCGCCGCCCGCCTCGCCACCGGGGATTCCCTTCCGGCCGCCATTGCCCGCGCCAAGGATTTCCTCATGGAAACACTCCGCCGATCCTACAGCCTGCGAACGCCCGGCGCGCCAGACATCCACGCGCTCGACCAAGGCACCTGCTGGGGCCGCTCAGTTTGAGATTCCGGTTCGCTCTCTGAAAATCTATCAGCAGTCATGCGCACCGCCGTTTACGCCGGCTCGTTCGATCCTCCGACCAACGGCCACCTCTGGATGATCCAGCGGGGGCTGGAGCTGTTCGACCGCCTGATCGTCGCCATCGGCACCAATCCGTCGAAGAGCTACTCGTTCACCGTCGAGGAACGCCTGCAACTGCTCGAGGCCTCCATTCCCTCCTGCGAACGGCTCGAGATCGCGCACTTCGACAACCGCTACCTGGTCGACTACGCGAAGAAAATGGGCGCCGTCTACATCCTGCGCGGCATCCGCTCGCCGGCCGACTACGAATACGAGCGCGTCATGCGCCACATCAACGCCGACATGGCTCCGGACATCACGACCGTTTTCCTCATGCCCCCGCGCGACATCGCCGAGCTGTCCTCCAACATGATCAAAGGCCTCACCGGCCCCGACGGCTGGGAAGACACGGTGCGCCGGTATGTGCCGCCGGTTGTTTTCGACGCGCTGGCCGCCAAAAGCGGCGGGAACCCCGAACGTTGAACGTCCGAGGTTCTTCAGGCTTCCGCGCGCAGGACTTCCAGCGGCGGGCGATCCAACAAGCGCCGGTTGCCGAGGAGGCCCGCCAGCAGCGTCACCGCGAGGACGGCTCCGAAGGCCACGGCCATCGCGCTCCAGGCGGGGACAAACGGCGTTTCGAACACCCAGCGGCAGAGCGCCCAAGTGGCGAGGTTCGCGAGGATGATGCCGTTGAGCGCGGCGAGCGTGCCGAGCACCGCATACTCCGCGGCGAGGATGCGCAGGATCTGCCGGCGGGTCGCGCCGAGGGTGCGCAGCAGAATGCTTTCCTGGAGCCGTTGCCGCCGGCCGCTGGCGATCGAGCCCACGAGCACCAGCAGGCCGGTGCCCGCGGTGAATGCGGCCATGAAGCGGATCACATGCGCGATCTTCCCGACGATTCGGTCGATGGTGTCGAGCACCAGGGTCAGGTCGATGGCCGAGACGTTGGGAAACTGTCGCACCACCTCGCGCTGGAGCCGCGCGGATTGTTCGCTGCCCTCGATGCGGGTGACCACCGCATGCACCGCCGGCGCGGCCTCGATGGCACCGGCGGGAAAGACGACGAAGAAATTCGGCGAAAGCCGCCGCCAGTCCACCTCGCGGATGCTGGCGACGACGCACGGGACGTGGATGCCCTGGACGTCGAAAACCAGCTCGTCGCCCAGCGACAGCTCGAGCCGCTCGGTCATCTCCTTCTCCACGGAAACCGGGATCGGTTCGTCGAGCGACTCGGCGCGCTCGTGCCACTCGCCGGCGACGAGCTTTTCGGTCGGGGCGATTTCGGAGCGGTAGGTCGAGCGGTATTCGCGGGTCAGCATGCGGCCGCCGCGGCGTTCCTCCTTGCGGAGTTCCTCGACCGGTTTGCCTTTCACCGAGTGCAGGCGCATGGAAATCATCGGCGCTTCCTGCATGAGCGGGAGGTTCTGCTCGTCCAGAATCCCGAGCACGCCCTCGCGTTGGTCGGTCTGGATGTCGAAGAGCACGGCGTTTCCCTGTTCGCCGTCCTGCAGCGGCGCGAGCTGGCCGATCAGGCTGTTCTGCACGAGCACCATCGTCAGGATCAGGAACACGCCCATGCCGAGCGCCTGCATCAGCAGGACAGTCCGGTTGTTGGGGCGGTGGAGATTGGCGATGCCCTGGCGCATCGCGAACGGCCAGGACGGGGAAACGACGCGCCGCGCGAGCCGGCCGAGCAGCCAGCCAAAGCCGGCAAGTACGAGAAACGCCGTAGCAATCCCCGCGGCGTAGCCGGCCCCGGTCTGCCAGTCGCGGCTCTGGGAAATGCCGAACGCCGCCAGACCGCCGAGGGCGAGCGCGTATACCAGCCACACCAGCGGATCACGCCCCGCCTTCGTCTCGTGGCTGAAGGCCGAGCGCAGCGCCGCCAGCGGCGGGACGAGCCGGATCGGCAGCAGCGGCAGCAGCGCGAAGATCACGCTGATGAGAAAACCGAGCCAGATCCCGTGCCAGATGGCCGCCAGCGACACGGCCGGCGGCAAGTCGAACGGCAGGAAATCCGCCACCGCCGCCTGCAGGCCGACCTGCGCGCCGATCCCGAGCAGCGCGCCCGCCACGGACCCGACCAGCGCCACGGCCATCGCCTGGGCGAAATAGATCGCGAAAGCCTGCGGCACCGGGGTTCCCAGGCAACGCAGCGTGGCCACCGCGCCGAGCTTCTGTTTCATGTGCACGTGGATGCCACTCGCCACGCCCACACCGCCGAGCAGCAGGGCGATGAAGCCCGCGAGATTCAAAAACCGCAGCATGTGGCTCATGCCTCGGCCGAGCTCGCGTTGGCGCTCGCCGACGGTATCGAAACGCAGGCCGATCTCGCGGAACTCCTCCTCGCGCGCCTCCGCCATGGCCTCGACATCCACCGCTTCCGGAAACCGGAGATATGCCTTGTAATTGACCAAACTCCCCTCGCCCAGCAGATCGCTGCCTTCGAGATAAGACATCGGAATGAAAATCCGGGGCGCGATGGTTCCCATGGCCACCGTTTCCCCGGGCACGGCGGTCAGCGCGCCGGCGATTGGCAGGGTGATGTCGCCAATTTTCAGGGGATCGCCAGGCTTCGCATCGTAGAGTTCCATCAGCGACCTCTCGACCAGCGCCCCTTCGCCGCGGCGGAAAGCCGCCACCGCCCCGTGGGGCTCCGCCTCGATCCGGCCGAAGAACGGGAAGCCGCCCTCGAGCGCGCGAACCTGCACCAGCCGCGTGTCGCCGGTCTTGGGAAACATCGCCATCGAGCCAAAGGCGGTCTCGCGGGATTGCTCGGCGCCGAGGGTCGCCAGCAGCGCCTCTTGTTCGGCGGTGAATGGATCGCGCGTCGTCATCACCATGTCCGCGCCGAGCAGCGTCTTCGATTGCTCCTCGATCGCCCGTTCCATCTGCCGACCGAACGAGGCGATGGCGGTGAGCGCCGCCACGCCGAGCACGATCGACGAGGCGTAGAGCAGCAGTTTCCGCCGGCTGCGGCGGCTGTCTCGCCACGCCATGAGCCACGTCCAGCGGCGGAACAAGAGGGCGATGAAATGGAAGAACGCGCGCATGACCTTCAGCGGAATCAGGAGGCCATGGCGGCGCGGCCTTCCTCGCGGGCGACGATCGAGCCGCCTTTCATGCGGAAGATCCGCCGCGCGAGCTGGGCGAGGTCGAGATCGTGCGTCACCAAAACGAGCGCGGTGCCGAAAGTGCGGTTCAGGTCGAAGAGCGCCTCCACCACGGACGCGGCGGTGGCTTCGTCGAGATTTCCGGTCGGTTCGTCGGCGAAGAGGATCTTCGGTCGGTTGATGAACGCCCGGGCGATCGCCACGCGCTGCTGCTCGCCGCCGGAGAGCTGGCTCGGGTAGTGGTCGAGGCGGGCGCCGAGGCCGACGCGTTCCAGCAGCTCGACGCCGCGCTCGCGCGCCCGGCCATCACCCTGGAGCTCCAGCGGGACCATCGCGTTCTCGAGCGCCGTGAGGGTCGGGATCAGCTGGAAGTTCTGGAAAACGAATCCCACCTCGCGGTTGCGTATGCGGGCCCGCTCGTCCTCGCTGCCCGCATGCAGTTCGTGGCCCGCGAGGATGACGCCGCCGGACGTCGGCCGGTCGAGACCCGCGCACAGCCCGAGCAGCGTCGTTTTTCCGCTGCCGGAGGGACCGACGATTGCGCAGGTCGAACCCGCCGGCAGCGAGAAATCCACCGCGTCCAGAACGGTCAGCGGCCCGCCCGCGGTGGGGAAAGTTTTCGTGAGCTGGCGGACTTCGAGGATCGGCGGCGCGTCGGGCATCGCCGCATTCCATGGCGCAGGGAACTGCCGGCGTCAACGAAGCGCCGAACCCGTTGACACGCGCCCGCTGCCACCGATCCTACCACCGTCCATGGCCCGCTTCGTTTTCTTCCCCAGTCTCCTCTTCAGCTTCGTCCTCGCGCTCGCGTCCGCTTCCGCCACCACGGTCCTTGTCCTCGGCGACAGCCTCGCGGCCGGGCTGGGAGTCGAGCGCCACGAGGCGTTCCCCGCCTTGCTCGAGGAAAAGGCGAAAGCCGCGGGGCATTCCGGAGTGGAGGTCGTCAACGCCGGCGTGAGCGGCGACACGAGCGCGGGAGGGCTCCGCCGGCTCCCGTGGCTGCTCAACCGCGAGATCGACATCCTCATTCTCGAACTCGGCGCCAACGACGGCCTGCGCGGGATTTCCCCGGAAACCACCGGCAAGAACCTCCAGGCGATCATCGACGCCGCGAGGAAAAAATATCCGGACCTCCGCGTGATCGTCGCCGGCATGCGGATGCCGCCGAACATGGGGGCGGACTACGAAAAGTCCTTCGAATCCGTCTTCCCGAAGATCGCCCGGGACAACGACGCGCTCCTCGTGCCCTTCCTCCTCGAAGGCGTCGGCGGCAACGTCGCGATGAACCAGGACGACCGCATCCATCCCAATCCGGCCGGCCACCGGATCGTGGCGGAAAACGTCTGGAAAATCCTCGGCCCGCTCTTGGAAGCGTTGTGAGCCGGCGCAAGTCCGGCCGCGGCGGGGCGACTATTCCGGCTTGTCG
>CBFGTW010000206.1:0-6117 GCA_965651855.1 uncultured Verrucomicrobiales bacterium | reverse complement strand
GAAGGCGGCAGCTACGAGGTCATCCGCGCGCGGCTCGACCAGCACGCGGGCGTGCTGCGCGAGCGGCTCGAGGCGCTGAACGCGGACCGGCAGGAGGTTTTCGGAGCGATCCAGACGGAGCTGCTTTCCACCGCCCACGTCGGCACGGCGCACAACTGCGTGCCGCGGGACATCGTTTCGCTGGGTGCGGGATACTATCTTCTCGGGTATAACATTCAGTTCGGACTCAAGCAAACCACCGAGCTGCAGGACGTCTTCGCCCTCTACCGGCTGGACGACCAGGTCGCGTTCCATCCAGTGCCACTCGAGGAGGTGCTCGGCGACGGGGCTTTCCTCGAGGATTTCAACACGCTCTTCCGTTTTTACCGCAACACGGTCTTCACCAAGTTCATGATGATCGGCCCGCATCTCCATATGAAGATGCGGATCGGGAAGTCCGAGGACGATTTCAAGACCTTCAAGTGGCTGCCCAAGGGCGACGGCACGCTCGAGTACCACGGCAACCGCTCGGACCACGAATGCCGCTATCCCGAGCCGGTCGAGTTCGAGTGGCTCCGCGCGCACCGCGACATGCAGCGCCACGGCGAGCACCCCCACGTGTCGATCGAGGACCGCGTCTTCGTCGAAACCGTCGGCGGCGACCTCACCGTCAAGATCGAGGACAACACCCGCAGCGGCCAGGGCATCTACGCCGAGCCGGTGACCGACGCGGACCAGACGCTCGACGACGCCGAGATTCACTACGCGATCCTCGGGCCGCTCATCGTGATGCGGATCTTGCCTTACCGCGAGGAGTTGCACCGCTACCTCGTCTACAACGAGAAAACCCGCACCGTCCACCGGCTCGACGGCATCGGCCAGTCGTGCGTGCTGCTGCCGGAGGACCAGGGGATTCTTTTCGCGGACGGCTACCTGCTCGCCACCGGCGAGGTGAAGACGTTCCAGACGGGCGTCTCGAATCTCCGCTTCGAGCGCCGCGTGACCGCCGGCAATGGCGAGGACACGCTCTTCGTTTTCTATCAGCGCGGCAGCGGCCACTACGTCTTGTTTTCCTACAACGTCATCGCCCAGACGGTCGGGACGCCGCTGGTCACCCACGGTTTCGCGCTCGATCCCGAGGGCCGGATGATCTGCTTCCAGACCCAGGACCAGCCACAGAAACACCACGCCCTGCAGATCTGGCGCACGCCCTACATCGCCGACGCCACGGTTTCCGTGCCCGCCGAAAAGCGCGAGTCGCTGCTCTTCAAGGTCGGCAACGCGGAACTCGTCCGCGGCATGGCCGAAGCCCGCGAAATCCTGGTGCTGCTCGGGAAAGGCGATGCCTACGCCGATGTCTACCTCGACCTCGTCCAGCGCAGCCGCGAGGTGCTCGACGCCTACTTCTGGCTGAAGCAAGACGAGGCGCGCGGTCTGGCCGAGCCGCTCGAGCAGATCCACGCCGCGGCGAATGCGGCGATCGACGAGTTCGACAAAGTCCAGCGGCTGAAGCAGGCGACGGAACAGCGGACCGCCGAGGTGACCGAGGCGACGGCGAAATTGCTCGCGGCCGTCCGTCACGCCGCGCCGGACGACATCCGCGGATATGTGAAGCATCTCTCCGAGCTGCGGATGCGGCGCGGCGAGATCATCGGCCTGCGCGAGTTGAGATATGTGGACGAGCCGGCGGTGGCGGAACTCGACCGGCAGGTGGAGGAAGCGACCGACTCGGTGTCCGCCCGCACCGTCGAGTTTCTCCTCCGCGACGAGGCGCTGGATCCGTACAAGGCCGCCATCTCCGCGCAGCGCGAGGCCATCGGAAAAGTCGCGAAAACGGCGGATGCCGACGAGGTCGCGAAGGGGCTCGACCAAGCCGGCGCGGAACTCGAGCTGCTGATCGACATCGTCGGCAACCTGCGGATCGACGACGCCACCCGGACCACGGCGATCATCGAGAACATTTCGGCGCTCTACGCCACGCTCAACGCGATCCGCGCGGATCTGAAGAACAAGCGCCGTGAATTGGCGCAGGCCGAGGGCGTCGCCCAGTTCGGCGCGCAGATGAAGCTGCTCGCGCAGTCGGTGGTCAATTTCCTCGACCTCTGCGACACCGCGGCGAAGTGCGACGAATACCTGACGAAAGTCATGGTGCAGGTCGAGGAACTCGAAGGCCGGTTCGCGGACTTCGACGAATACGTCGACGAACTCGCCCGCAAGCGCGAGGAGGTTTACGAAGCCTTCGAGGGCCGCAAGCAGGCGCTGCTCGAGCAACGGAACCGGCGGGCCGGAAATCTGCTGAAGTCCGCCGAGCGCATTCTCACCGGCGTCCGCCACCGCGCCGGCAGCCTCGACGAGATCAACGCGATCAACGGCTATTTCGCGGGCGACCTGATGATCGGCAAGCTCCGGGACATCGTCTCGGAACTGCGGGACCTCGGGGATCCGGTGAAGGCGGACGACCTCCAGACTCGGCTCAAGACACTGCAGGACGAAACGGTCCGCCAGCTCAAGGATCGCAAGGAACTTTTCGCCGGCGGGCGCGACGTGATCCGCTTCGGCCGGCATTCGTTTTCCGTCAACACCCAGCCGCTCGAGCTGTCGATCGTCCCGCGCGAGGGGGCGATGTTCTACCATCTTTCGGGGACCGGGTTTTTCGAGCCGGTCGAGGACGAGGGATTCCAGGCGACGCGCGAGGCCTGGGACCAGGAGGTGGTGAGCGAGAACCGGAACCGCTACCGCGCCGAGTGGCTCGCGCACCGGATGCTCGAGGAGAACGCGCCGGCGGCAACGCTGGCGGACGTGCATGCCTTCATGGGGCCGAGATATGCCGAAGGCTATGTCAAAGGCGTGCATGACGAGGACGCGCTGCGACTTCTCCAGGCCATTCGCCCGATCCACGGTTCGCTCGGTCTGCTGCGCCACGGTCCGGTGGTCCGGGCGCTGGCCTTGGTCTTCTGGGAGAGCTTCCGCGAGACCGCCGAGGGAGCTCGGCTCCGGCCGCTGATCGAGGCGCACGGGGCGATGCGGCGGAGTTTCGAGCGGGCGGCTCGCGCGGATCATCCCTTGGGCCGCGCCCTGCGGGAGGCGATGGCGGCATTTCACCAAACCTCCGGGACCATCGGCCTGATCGCTGCCAATGCCGAGCGGGACGTCGACCCGTTGCTGGACGAGGCATCCACCTATCTATTCGAGCAGCTCGCCGATGGAGGCGCGGTGGTGGCTTCGGCCGAAGCGAACGAGTTCACGTCCGAGTTCAAGCTGGCGCTGGAAACGAGGCACGCTCTCGACGGCTTCCGCAAGGTCGTCGACTCGCTCGCGGACGACCCCGAGCGGCGGTTTCTCGTGATCCTCGACTGGATGACGGGACACCTCGGCCCGGATGCAGTCTCGGCCGCGGACGAAACGCCGCGGGCGGCGTGGCTTGCGGAGGCCGCGGCGCACTGGCTGAGGGGCGGCATCGAGCATCGCGCGGTCTCGGAGGTCCAGACGGAGATCCGCGTCGAGGGCCTCCGCGGTCATCATCCGAGGATTGGCGAAGGCGGAAACTATCGCACCGACTACCATGCGTTCCGCGACCGCCTGAAGCGTTTCGAGCGCGTGACCGTGCCGGCGTTCGAGGCGGCCTCCCGCCTCAAGCAGCGGCTCGTCGAGGCGCGCCGCGAAGACCTGCGGCTCGAGGAGTTCAAGCCACGCGTGATGAGTTCGTTCGTCCGCAACAAGCTGATCAACGACGTCTATCTTCCGCTGATCGGTGCGAACCTCGCCAAGCAGATCGGCACCGCCGGAGCGGACACCCGCACCGACCGCTCCGGCCTGCTGCTCCTCGTCTCACCGCCCGGCTACGGCAAGACGACGCTGATGGAATACGTCGCCAACCGCCTGGGGCTGACGTTCATGAAAATCAACGGACCCGCGCTCGGCCACGCCGTGGTCTCGCTGGATCCCACCGAAGCGCCGAACCTTTCGGCGCGCGAGGAGATCGAGAAACTCAATCTCGCGCTCGAGATGGGGGACAATGTCATGATTTACGTCGATGACATCCAGCACACCAATCCCGAGTTCCTGCAGCGCTTCATCAGTCTCTGCGACGCCCAGCGGAAGATGGAAGGCGTGTGGAAGGGGAAGGCGCGCACCTACGATCTCCGCGGGAAAAAGGTGGCGGTGGTGATGGCGGGCAACCCCTACACCGAGGGCGGCGGGAAGTTCAAGATTCCGGACATGCTCGCCAACCGCGCGGACACCTACAATCTCGGCGACATTCTCGGCGGCCACCTCGAGGCCTTCAAGGCGAGTTATATCGAGAACGCGCTGACGTCGAACCGGATCCTGGCGAAGCTTTCCAGCCGTCACCAGGAAGATATCTACGCCATCATGCGGATCGTGGAGACCGGCAGCCGCGAAGGCGTCGATTTCCACGGCAACTACCCGCCCGCGGAGATCGAGGAAATGGTGGCGGTGACGCGGCATCTGTATGCCGTCCGCGAGACGATTTTCCGCGTGAACCAGGAATACATCCGGAGCGCCGCGCAGGAAGACGCCTACCGCACCGAGCCGCCGTTCAGGCTCCAGGGTTCCTACCGCAACATGAACCGCATCGCGGAGAAGGTCCTGCCGCTGATGACTCCGGAAGAAGTGCGGGCGCTGGTGAACGACCACTACCAGAACGAATCCCAGACGCTCACCCAGGGAGCGGAGGCGAATCTCCTCAAATTCAAGGAATTCGAGAGCATCGCGACGGAGGCGGAGAAGCAGCGGAGGGCGGACATCAAGAAGGAGTTCATGAAACGCCGGCTGCTCGGCGGCGCGGGCGAGCAGGACCCGGTCGGCCGCGTGGTGGCCCAGCTCTCCGGCTTCCAGGACGGTCTGGAAGCGATTCGCGAGATCATCGCCGCGGCCGGCCGGAGTTACGCCGAGCCGCAGACCTTGTCGGAGCAAACGGTGGCGCAGCTGCGTGAGATCATCGCCGGCCTGCGCGCGGTGCCGGTCGAGGTGGATATCAAGGTCGTGCCCGTGCAGGACGGCGACGGGCCGATTCGCAGCATCGATCGGCCGGAAGCGCCGCCCCTCGACATCGAGCCGGAAGTACGACAAAAGCCGTAGCCGGATTCAGCGCGGAAGGGGGGCAGTCTGGAAGCGCTGGAACTGCTTCCGGATCATCGGCGAAGCCGCGTCGTCCGCGCGGCCGAAGTTCACGGCCAGCGCGCCCCAGCGGACGGCTTCTTTCCGGCGGCCGGCGGCGAAGTGGATCTCGGCGAGCGTGTCGAGATAGGCCGGCTGGTTCGGCCGGATTGCCAGCGCTTTTTCCATCATCGCCTCGGCCTCGGGAAGCCGGCGTGCCGCCCGCCCGGCGATCCAGCCGGCGGTGTTGAGGGTGTTGTCGCTGTCCGGGTAGAGGCTCAGGCTCTCGCCGAGTTGTTCCCACGACTTCTCGAACCAGGTGTCGTAATGGTCCGCCAGGTCGGCCTCGCGGACGACGGGAAAGAAGTGATCCGCCAAGGTGCCGTCGGCGGCCAGGTTGGCGTGGGTTTTTCCGAGCAGGGCGAGCGCTCGTTTTCGGTCGGTTCCGAGCAGCGACATCGCGCGCGCGAGATCGCCGTTGCCGCGGGTCCGCAGGAGCGATGCTCCCGCATCCGGACGGATCGTCTCGGAGGCATAGACGTGGGCGACGATCTCGGAAAGAGCGGCGGAGCGCTCCCAGTCGCCGGCCTCGAGGAGCAGCTCGGCGCCAGTGATCACGTGTGGCAGAGCCGCTCCATCCGGAATGCGGAAAATCTCCTCCGGGTCGGACCATTCGAGGGCGCGGAGCGACCAGATCTCGAAATTCGCGAAGTCGCTCGCACGGGCGTAGCCGGCGGCGATTTCGCCGGCGGTGCCCGGATCGCCGAGCGCCAGGCGCTCGGCCAGCTGGTCGTGTTCCTTGGCGGCGGAGTCTCGTCCGGCCAGCCGCAGCATCCCGGCGGCGTAGGCTTGTTCCGGCGCCGCCTTTCCGCTCGCGGCCAACGCGGCGACGACGCGGTCCGCCGCCTCGCGGAAGCGGCCGACGGCGACCAGGCGGTCCACCAGTTGCTGTCCTTCGTATTCCTTCTGCCGCTCCTCGGGCAGCAGCAGATGAAGACCGGCGTGGGCAGCGTTTCTTCA
>CBFGTW010000205.1:0-6164 GCA_965651855.1 uncultured Verrucomicrobiales bacterium | reverse complement strand
CGTCATCCCCCAGCTCGGCGAAGGTCCGATCGTGGCCGTCCGGAATGAAAAGCGGGTCGTAGCCGAAACCTTCCCCGCCCCGCGGTTCCTCGATGATCCGGCCTTCGACGCTGCCCTCGAAATTCGCGCGCTCCTCGCCGCGAGAGGCCAGCACCATCGTGCAGCGGAAACGCGCGCGGCGGTCGGCTTTCCCGCCCATTTCCGCGAGCAGGCGGGCGTTGTTCTTCGCGTGGTTTCCCTCCTCGCCGCCGAAGCTCGAGGACCCCACGCCGGGTGCGCCGCCGAGCGCGTCCACCTCCAGCCCGGAATCGTCGGATAGCACCCAACCGTCCACATGACGGCTGATGCCGAGCGCCTTGAGCCGGGCGTTCTCGAGAAAAGTCGTGCCGGTTTCCTCGATCGCCGGCAGGTCCGGAAACGCCGTCGCGTCCAGCACCTCGAAACGCTCCCCGATCATCGCGCGGATCTCGGCGGTCTTGTGCGCGTTCCGCGTCGCGACGATCAATCTCGGCTTGTTCGGCATGCCCGGCTCTAACCACCGGATCCCGCCCCGGCCAAGATTTTTGAAATAATCCGGAGCCGTGTTACGCCTTATTCCCCGATGAAACCGATTACTTGGCTCGCCTCAGTCACCGTGGGGGTCGCCGCCCTCGCCTCCACCGCCTTCGCCAACACGCTCGAAGGTTGGTCCACCGACCTCGACGCCGCCATCGAGCAGGCGAAGAAGGACAAGAAATCGGTGCTCGTCGAATTCACCGGCTCCGACTGGTGCCCGCCGTGCATCATGATGCGGAAGAACGTTTTCTCGAAATCGGAATTCGTCGAAGGTGCCTCGAAGAACTTCGTTCTCGTCGAGATCGACGTCCCGAAGGGCGACAAGGAGGTCCATGAGAAAAACATGCCGATCGCCGAGAAATACGAGATCGAGGCCTTTCCGACTGTCGTCCTGCTTGATTCCGAGGGCAAGGAGTTCACCCGCTTCATCGCCAGCGAGCACCCGAGCGTCGAGGGCTTCCTGAGCCACCTCGACAGCAGCCTGGAGAAAAAGGACCTCGACTGAGCCATGAACGCCTTCCTCAAAACCGCCGCCGTCCTCTTCGCCGCCGCGGCCGGCGCGATCGGAGCCGAGGCTCCCTGGACCACCGACTACGTGGCCGCAAAGGAGCGCTCCAAGGCGGAGGACAAGCCGATCTTCATCTCCTTCGTCGGCTCCGACTGGTGCGGCTGGTGCAAGAAGATCGACCGCGAGATCCTCTCGAAGCCGGTGTTTCTCGACTACGCGAAGGAAAACCTCGTGCTGCTTGAGATCGACTTTCCGCGCGACGAAAAGCTCAAGAAAGCCCAGAGCAAAGAGCTGGTCGCGCAAAATCAGAAGCTCGACAAGCAGTTCGAGATCAAGGGTTACCCGACCATCTACCTGATCGACGCCGAGGGCGAAAAGCTCCCCGGCACCGAGGATCTCGCCGAGGATGACTCGGTGGAAAAAGGCCCAGAAGCCTTCGTCGCCTACCTGAAGAAGGAAATCGCCGAGGCGAAGAAGGACTAACCGGTGGCTCGGGGAGGGGAACCACGGAAGGCACGGAATACTCGGAAAATCCGTTGGCGCGGGCAGCCGGTCTCAGTTCTTCCCAGCATCTTCATGTTCCGTGTTTTCCGTGTATTCCGTGGTTCGTCATTCCTGATGCGCCTCTCGCTCTGGTTGGCCTTTGTCCTTCCTGCGGCGGCCGAGGATTTCCGCATCGAGCGCGATGTCTCCTACCTGGCCGGCGAAACCACGGACGTCTACCAGCGCGAGATGTCGAAGCTGGACCTGCGCGTGCCGGCGGATGCGAAGAACTTTCCGACGCTCGTCTGGTTCCACGGCGGCGGCCTGACCGGTGGCGAGCGCGGGTTTCCAAATCTCGACGACCCGAAGATCGCCGTGGTTTCGGCCAGCTACCGGCTCTCGCCCAAGGCGGAACTGCCGGCCTTCCTTGAAGACGCCGCGGCCGCAACCGCTTGGACGTTGAAGAACATCGAGCGCTTCGGCGGCGACCCGGAAAGGGTCTTCGTCGGCGGCCACTCCGCCGGCGGCTACCTCGCGCTGATGGTCGGGATGGACGCGAAGTGGCTCGAGCCGCACGACCTTTCGCCGCGCGATCTCGCCGGGCTGATCCCGGTGAGCGCGCAGGTGACGACGCATTTCCACGTGAAGGAACTGAGGGGCGACACCGGCCCGTCGCTGCGGCCGCTGATCGACGAATTCGCGCCGCTGTTCCATGCCTCGGCCGAGTTGCCGCCGGTCTGCCTCGTCCTCGGCGACCGCGCGATCGAGTTCAAGAGCCGCGTCGAGGAAAACCAGTTCTTCGCGGTGACGCTGAGGAACCTCGGGCACCCGGACGTCGAGTTCCACGAGCTGGAGGACCGCGACCACAACACCGTCTCCCGCGATGCCGGCCCGCTGATGTCCGCCTTCATCCACCGCGTGTCGGCCGGCGGCGCTCCCTGAGCGGCGGGAGTTTTCCTTTTCAACGCGCGGGGCGGCGGCCAAAGTCCGCCTCCTTTTCCCGCCATGTCCGAAAGCCGCAAGCCCTTCCCGTTCCGCGAATTCGAGCCCAAGTGGCAGGCCCGCTGGGAATCCGAAAAGACCTTCCGCACCCCCGGTCCGGGCGACGAGGGGTTCGATCCGGCCAAGCCGAAGTACTACGTGCTCGACATGTTCCCGTACCCGAGCGGCGCGGGACTCCACGTCGGCCACCCCGAGGGCTACACCGCCACCGACATCCTCGGCCGCTACAAGCGGATGAAGGGCTTCAACGTGCTCCACCCGATGGGCTACGACTCGTTCGGCCTGCCGGCGGAGCAATACGCGATCAAGACCGGCCAGCACCCGGCGATCACCACCGCGGCGAACATCGAAAACTTCCGCCGCCAGCTCAAGGCGCTCGGCTTCGGCTACGACTGGGACCGCGAAATCGCCACGACCGACCCGGAATACGTCCGCTGGACGCAGTGGATCTTCCTGCAACTGTACAACTCGTACTTCGACGACGAGGAGAACAAGGCCAAGCCGGTCGCCGAACTCGAAGCGAAAGGCTGGACCCGCGCGCAGATCGACGACGTCCGCCTCGCCTACGTTTCCGAAGCGCCGGTCAACTGGTCGCCGGACCTCGGCACCGTGCTCGCGAACGAGGAGGTCGAGGAGTGGCGCGCCAAAGGCCACACCGTCGAACGCCGCCCGCTCCGCCAGTGGATGCTGCGCATCACGAAATACGCCCAGCGCTTGATCGACGACCTCGACCAACTCGACTGGCCCGACGGCATCAAGCTCCTCCAGAAAAACTGGATCGGGAGAAGCGAGGGAGCGGAAGTTAAGTTTCTAGTTCCAAGTGTTCAGTTTTCAGGGAAGGGCGAATCGGCCCATCCTGAAAACTCGAAACTGAACACTGAAAACTCCCACGAAGTGGTGGTCTTCACCACCCGCCCCGACACGCTCTTCGGCGCCACCTACATGGTCCTCGCACCCGAGCACCCGCTCGTGGCGGAAATCACCACCGCGGAGCAGAAGGAAGCCGTCGAAGCCTATCAAAAGTCCTGCGCCAGCAAATCCGATCTCGAGCGCGGCGACCTCAACAAGGACAAGTCCGGCGTTTTCACCGGCGCCTACGCCATCAACCCGGTCAACGACGAGCGCATCCCCATCTGGATCGCCGACTACGTGATGATGGGCTACGGCACCGGAGCCATCATGGCCGTCCCGGCGCACGATGAGCGGGATTTCGAATTCGCCACGAAGTTCGGCCTGCCGATCGTCGAGGTGGTCTCAAGGAGCGTGGGCGTCTCGCCCACATCAAGGAGTGTAGGCGTCTCGCCTACACCCTACCTCAACCCCAACGAAGAAATCCAAAAACACAACTCCGGTCGGCTCCCGCACTGGCAACAGGACGCGAAACTCTACTTTGTCACCTGGCGTCTCGCCGACAGCCTGCCGAAGGAGAAGCTCGAAGCATGGGAGGATGATCGCGCCCGCTGGGTTGCCGCCCATCCGGAGCCGTGGTCTCCCGAGACGGAGGAGCGGTTCCACGAAAAGTTCTCGGCGAAGATCGACGAGTGGCTCGATGCGGGTGAGGGCTCGTGCATTCTCAAGGAGCCGGCTTTGGCGGAGATCGTCTCAGGCGCTCTCATGCATTTCGACGGCGACCGATACCTGATGGAATCGTTTGTCGTGATGCCAAATCATGTCCACGCCTTGTTCCATCTCGCACCGGGGATGGCACTGCAGGACGTCATCCACTCGTGGAAAAGCTTCACCGCCAAGGAGATCAATAAGGTCACCGGCGGCAGCGGCCCGGTTTGGCAGCGGGACTACTTCGACCGCTTGGTTCGCGACGGCGACCACCGGGCGAACATCCTCCGCTACATCGAGAAGAACCCGGAGCGGGCGAGGTTGAAGGAGGGCGAGTTTGTCCTCTCAAGGAGTGTAGGCGTCTCGCCTGCACCTCTTGCACGGGATGTGGGCGAGACGCCCACACTCCTTGAAGCTTTCGCCGATCCCGGCATCGCCATAAACTCCGGCTTCCTCGACGGCCTGCCCACGGCCGAAGCCAAGGCCAAGATGATCGACTGGCTCGAGGCGAACGACAAAGGCAAGCGCCGTGTCCAGTACAAGCTCCGCGACTGGCTCTTCTCCCGTCAGCGCTATTGGGGCGAGCCGTTTCCGATCGTGTGGAAGGACGGCCACCACCACGCGATCCCGGAAGGCGAACTCCCGCTGCTCGCGCCGCCGCTCGACGACTACAAGCCCAGCGGCACGCCCGATCCGCTCCTCAGCAAGGCCACCGACTGGGTGAACCTCCCCGACGGCTCGACCCGCGAAACCAACACCATGCCCCAATGGGCCGGCTCGTGCTGGTACTACCTCCGCTACTGCGATCCGGGCAACACCAGCCGGTTCATCTCCACTGAGGCCGAGCGTTACTGGTCGGCTGGTGTGAGTTCCGGGTTTGCCAGTGTTCAGTGTTCAGGAAAGAGCGAAGCGCCTCTTCCTGAAAACTTGAAACTGAAAACTGAAAGCTCGGCGCAGCCGTCCGGCATGGTCGACCTCTACGTCGGTGGTACGGAACACGCCGTACTTCACCTCCTCTACGCCCGCTTCTGGCACAAGGTGCTGTTTGACCTCGGCCACCTCTCCACCGCGGAGCCGTTCCAGAAACTCGTCAACCAAGGTCTCATCCTGGGCGAAGACGGCCAGAAGATGTCCAAGTCCCGCGGCAACGTGGTGAATCCCGACGACGTGATCACCGAGTACGGCGCCGATGCGCTGCGCCTTTACGAGATGTTCATGGGCCCGCTCGAGCAGGTGAAGCCGTGGCAGATGAAGGGCGTCGAGGGCGTTTCCCGGTTCCTCGCCCGCGTCTGGCGCGTCGCCTTCGAGCAGGACCAAGCCGGCGAATGGAAGATCTCTCCGAAGCTCCAGGACGTGCCCTGCACCGACAAGGAACTGCTCCGCGTCGTCCACGAGACGATCAAGAAAGTCGGCGAAGATGTCGAAAGGCTCAACTTCAACACCGCCATCTCGCAGATGATGATTTGCACCAATGCCTTCACCCAGGTGGAGGTGGTGCCACTGAAGGAGTTCACGCAATTCCTCGCCGTCCTCAACCCCTTCGCGCCGCACCTCACCGAGGAAATCCATTCCCGCCTCGGCGGTGAGGCGATGCTCTCGGAGACCACGTGGCCCGGCTACGACGAAGCCGCGCTTGTCCGCAGCGTCATCGAGATCGTCGTCCAGGTGAACGGCAAGCTCCGGGACCGACTCACGATCGACAAGGACGCCGACGAGGAAGCGGTGAAAGCCGCCGCCTTCGACAGCGCGAAGATCAAGGAGCACACCGACGGCAAGACGATCCGCAAGATCATCTTCGTCCCCGGCAAGCTGCTCAACATCGTCGCCGCCTGAAGTTCCGGCGCTGTGGCCGGCCCGCCGGATCCGCACCGCGACCTCCTCGGTCATCCACGCGATCGCGTTATGGCGCGGCGGCGGATCGGTGGCATGATGGTCGTCGTAAGGGATAGCACATTGCCCCCCCAAAGGGCCCACGGGCGCCGGAACAAGGGATCCGGCGCCCGTGGTTTTTTCGAGGCTTGCCATGGCGGGGAAGCCGCGCCTAATTGAGACGTAGTCG
>CBFGTW010000204.1:0-6226 GCA_965651855.1 uncultured Verrucomicrobiales bacterium | reverse complement strand
CCGCGCCAAAGCTGTAGTCGGGAAAGCCGGGGAACGTCCCGCCCGGCAGGCCGAGCGTCGTGTTCACGTAGTCCGCGCCGAGGCCGCCGGCAGCGGGCGCGTTCGAGATGGTGGTGAAGCGTGCCTCCACGTCGTCGAAGCGCAGGGTGCCATTGAAGTGCAGCAGGCGCTGGGCGGCGGATTCCTCGCTCGTGCCACTGTCGGCGTAGGTGGCGGGCGGCGTTTCCAGATGCTCGAGGCGGACGCTCGCGCGGTAGCTGCGGTTCCGCGGATCGAGCTGCGCGGAGGGTTCGATGTTGAGGGTGAAATTCCCCGTCACGGCATGCGGTGCGGCCGGCGAGCCCGCCCCGGCCGCTTGCAGCAGGAGCGAGTGGGTCGTAACTCCGCCGTTCTGAAGCGGCACGTCGTTCCCGAGGTCGTCGCTCAGCGTCGCCGTGAGCCGGATGGATACCGATTCGGCCGATCCGCCGAGGTCGTAGCGCGCCATGAAGTAAGGCACACTCAGCGCGAACCGCCGCTGGGACGCGATCCCGCCGCTCGAGGTGGCGTGGGTCTTCGTCCACGACGGCGCCCCGCGGAAGTAGCCGCGGACGTTCCGCATCGCCGGGTCTTCGGGGAGATCGCGGAAATGGACGACCGTGAAGGGATCGCTGTCGTCGGGACCGTCGACGTTTTCCCAGAGGTAGATCGGTTTGCCGTTGAGTTCTCCTTCCACCCGGCGCTGCACGCGGCAGCGGATGCGGAAGGCATCCCCGGCTCCCAGATCCACGCCGGGCTGGAGCTGGAGGGGAAGCGTCTCGTCGTGGGTCGTCTGGAACGCGGCGAAATCCACCTCCGTCGCCGGACCGTATGCGATGGCGCCGCCGCCTGAGAGAGTCACCGCGTCGCCGTTCGCGTCCAGAAGCTGGCCGCTCAGGCGGAACGTTTCGCTCTCCGGAGTGGCGGAGGCTTTGCGGCTGAAGCGGACGTCCGCCGCGAACTTGATCTCGTGCCGGCGGTTCACCACCAGCGGCAGGTTCACATCCGAGTCCACCACGTAGTGCGGAGCCAGGTCGGTGCCGCCCGGCGCGTCGAAAGCCTCGATGTTGGCGCTGATCTGCGCGCTGGCCACGGCGCAGAGCATGCTCAGGATCACCGCGATGATCGAAATGGCGGGGCCTCGCCCGCGTGTCGGTCGGTTAGAATGCTTCATGTCCAAGTCAGCGCGAAATCTCACTCCCAGCAAAAATTTCGCGGAGTGTCGAACTTCATCGGGGAAAAACTTATCCCCAGCCGCGCTCCGGCATGCTACTCAACCGCAAGAACCCGCGCCGTGCCGACGTTCTCCACCACCTCCGGCCGTGCCGGAGGTTTCCGAAATTCCCACCACCCCAGATTCCATGACCCGCCGCTCCCTGCTCACCATGGTCCCCGCCGCCTCCGTCCTCTTGGCTCTCCGCTCGAAGGGCGAGCCGATCACGGAAGCCCGCCTGACCGACGCCGGCTTCGCCATCTCGGTGCAATGCTGGACGTTCCGGAATTTCTCGCTCTTCGAGGCGATCGAGATGGCCGCGGCCGCCGGCGCGGGCGGCGTGGAAGTTTACCCCGGCCAGCGCATCGGGGGCGACCTCGGCGACGAGAAGTTCGGCCCGCATCTTTCCGACGGGCAGATCCAGGCGGTGCTCGGCCACTTGGAAAAGAACAAGATCGCCGCCGTGAACTTCGGTGTCACCGGCATTTCCAAGGACGAGAACGAGGCTCGCAAGACCTTCGAGCTGGCGAAGAAGATGAGCCTTTACGGCGTGACGACCGAGTCGGACGACGCGATTGACACGCTCGAGAAGCTGGCGCGCGAGTATGACATCAAGGTCTGCTTCCACAATCATCCGAAGCCGACTCATCTCTGGAACCCCGAGAAGGTGTGGAACCTCGTCAAGGATCGTCACGAAAACCTCGGCTTTTGCGCGGACATCGGCCACTGGGCCACTTCCGGGCTCGATCCGCTCGAGGTGATCAAGAAGGTCGCTCCCCGCGTCCACGCCTTCCACATGAAGGAGCGCGCCTCGATCCGGGAGCACACCCACGACCGGCCCTTCGGCACTGGCATCATCGACAACATCGCGATTCTCGACGAAGTCCGGAAGCATGGCTTCGCCGGCAATGTGAGCATCGAATACGAGCACAACTGGGACACCAATCTCCCGGAAGTCGCCCAGTGCGTCGGCTACCTCCGCGCCTACTCGAAGATGAAGGCGTAACGCCCGGGCGCCGGTGATGTTCGACCCGGACTTCGACTTCGGGTGGTCCGGCAGGTCCGCGGGGCTTGCGGACGGGAGTGCTCGAACGAGCGGCGGCTGATGAACGGTGCGCTTCCGGGCGCGAGTTGCAGAACATCGGGCATGCCGTTGAAAAACCGCAGCCAGAGGTTCAGGCCCGCGCCGCGGAGAGAAGCGCCGCATGCACATCCTCGGCGGATTCCACCGGCAGATCCGGGCCGATCAGCACCGGACGCTCGCTTTCGGGCACCTCATCCCGGCCGTGGGAACCTTTGACAAGGGTGGCGTCGAGCGGGATGACCTCGAGCAGGCCGCGCAGGCCGAGCTTCTTCTTGAGGAGGAATTTCCCGATCGCGAGCTTCGGCGACTTGAGCTGCGGATCGATGAACAACTCGCAGGGGTCGTAGCCCGGCTTGCGGTGGATGTCGATGGTGCGGGCGTAGTCGGGCGCGACGGCGTCGTCTTCCCAGAAGTAATAGGTGAACCAAGCGTCCGGCGCGGCGACGGCGACGAGATCGCCGGCGCGCCGGGCGCCGATGCCGCTGCCCCACAGGCCGGCGGCGTCGCGGACTTCGTCGATGCCCGGCGTTTCCTGGAGCAGGGCGCGGACTTCCGGCAGGAGCGACGCGTTGTTGATATAAACATGCGCCACTTGGTGGTCGGCGATGGCGAAGACGCGAGACTCGCCGCAGTCGAGGGTTTCGCGGCCCAGCTCGTCCTTCAACTCGAGCCAGCCGCGTTCGCGGAAAAGGCGGTTGAGGTGGATCGGGCGGGAGACGGGCGAGATCCCATACTCGGAGAGCGCGATGACCCGCACGCCGCGGCGCTCGTAGAAGGCGATGAGATCGCCCGCGAGGTCATCGATGGCTTTCAGTTCCGTCGGGATATCCGCGGCCTCCGGGCCATCTTTCTGCAAACAATAGTCGAGATGCGGAAGATAGACCAAACTCAGCGTCGGTTGATGCTTTTCCTCGATCCAGCGCGCCGAATCCGCGATCCACCGCGAGGAAGCGATGCCGGCCATCGGACCCCAGAACGACGGAAACGGGAACTCGCCGAGGTCGCGCTTGATCTCCTCGCGCATCGCCATCGGCTGGGTGTGGATGTCGAAGACCTTGCGGCCGTCGGCGGGGTAGAGGGGTCGCGGCGTGATCGACCAGTTGACCGCCGCATGCATGTTGTACCACCAGAAGAGTTTGGCGCAGGTGAAACCCGGGATCTCCTTCCGCAATGTTTCCCATATCTTCTCTCCGTGGACGATGCGGTTGCTTTGTTTCCAGAAGCGAACTTCGGAGAACTCGCGGTCGTACCAGCCGTTGGCGACGACGCCATGCTCGCGTGGTGTGGTGCCGGTGACGATGGAGGACTGCGCCGTGCACGTGACCGCGGGAAACGCCGGCCGGTAGCTCTGCAGGCCGGCCCTTTCCGCAAAGGCGGAGAGCCGCGGCATGTGCGGCCCGAGCAGGGACTTCGAGAGTCCGACGATGTTGAGGACGGCGAGGCGCATGGGCTTGTTTGTCGGAGCGGGACCGCGGACTCGGGCGAAGCGGCGAAGTTCGAGCACCGCCTCCGAAGCGCCGGGTCGGTGCCAAGCCTTCCTGACTAGCTTCCGATCTGCCGTGCCGCTTGCAGCGTGTTCTTCATCAGCATGGCGATGGTCATGGGACCGACCCCGCCGGGGACCGGGGTAATGGCGGCGCACTTCGGGGCGACTTCGTCGAATGCGACATCGCCGGTGAGGCGGTAGCCGGATTTTTTCGTGGCGTCTTCCACGCGGTTGATGCCGACATCGATGACCACTGCCCCGGGCTTGATCCAGTCCGCCTTGACCATGTCCGGCCGGCCGACGGCGGCGATGACGATGTCCGCGCGGCGGCAAATGGCGGGCAGGTCCCTGGATCTCGAATGGGCGATGGTGACGGTGGCGTTGGCCTTTTTCGAGACGAGCAGCAGGGCCATCGGCTTGCCGACGATCATGCTGCGGCCGACGACGACCGCTTCGGCTCCGGAGGTTTCCACGCCGGCGACTTCGAGCAGCTTCATGCAGCCGGCGGGCGTGCAGGGGACGAAGCCCGTCGGATCTTCGAGCGCGAGCTTCGCGACGTTCTCGGGGTGGAAGCCGTCGACGTCCTTCCGTGGATCGAGCGCGCGGACGATCGCCTCCTCGTCGATTTGTGGTGGCAGCGGCGACTGGACGAGGATGCCGTGGATCTGCGGGTCGCCGTTGAGTTGCTCGACGATCTCGAGCAGTTCGGCCTGCGTCGTTTCTTCGGGCAGCTCGATTTTCCGCGATTCGAACCCGAGTTCGCCGCAGGTGCGGACCTTCGAGCCGACGTAGACTTTCGACGCCGGGTCGCTGCCGACGAGGACGACGGCCAGCCCGGGCACGATGCCGCGGGCTTTCAGTTCGGCGGCCTCGGTGCGGCACTCTTCGAGCACGGCGCTGGCGACGGCTTTTCCATCGAGGATGCGGGGAGTGTTCATGGATCGTCGGTAGGGGAGCGGAGGATGGATTCGATGCGGAGCCGCTCGGCTTCGAAGCGATCATCCGGGAGGTCCGGCGGCACGACAAGCGCGTCATCGAAAATCACGCGCACCCGGCTGAAGGGCTTGGGCACCACGAAGCGGTCCCATGTTTTCAACCGCCAAGCCGAGGAAACCCGGAGGTGGATCGGAATGACGGGCGCTCCGGACGAGGCGGCGAGCTTCACCACTCCCGGCTGCAATCCGTAGCGCGGACCGCGCGGGCCGTCCGGGGTGATGCAGACGTCGATGCCGTCCCTCAACGTGCGTTTCAGCGCGATCAGCGCCGCCACTCCGCGGCGCGACGAGGAGCCGCGGACCGCGCCGAGGCCGAAAACCGCCATCGCCCGGGCGAGCGCGGCGCCGTCGTGACTGGCACTGGTGAGCACCACCGCCTTGCGATGCGATCCGATTTCCCGGCGCCAAACCGGCGGGATGGTGAAGATCCCATTGTGCCAGAGCGCGAGGATCACCGGCCCCGGGAATCCACCCGGGCGGGTGATTCCGCAGCGATCTTCCACCTCGATGCGCAGCGTGAGCGACCAAATCCGCATCAGCCAGCCAGCGAGCGTGCCGATGACGGCGGCCTTCGGGCTTTCGCGGATTTCAGTGCGGTCCTTGGCAGGCATCGGCTCGTCACAGAAATCCCGCCGGATGCAGCGTGTCCACGAGGTATTGCTGGCGCGACATCAGCCCTTGGTAAAGTTCGTGGGCCTCGGGGTCCGGCTCGCAGCGGGCGCTCATGTCTCCGGCGACGAGATAGCTGGCGATTTCCTCGAAGCCGAGCGGCTCGCCGCTTTGATGGAAAAACGCGACCGCCGCCTGCATCGCCGCGCCGACCGCCGCGCCCTGGCGGCTGGAGACCGGTACGACCGTCGTGCCGAAGACGTCCGCCAGCAACTGCCGCGTCACCGGGCTGGCCGCGCCGGGGCCGAGCAGCCGCACCTCGGGCGGCTCGAAGCCGAGATCGCGCAGCCGGCTCATCGCGTAGCCGAGGCCGAGCATCACGCCTTCCAACGTCGCGCGCGCGAGGTGGGCGGGCGTGAAATTTCCCGGATGCATCCCGTGGAGCACGCCGGTCCCCTCCGGCAGCCGCGGGATCGACTCGCCGCTGAAATACGGCAGCAGCAGCAGGCCTTCCGCCCCGGGCTCGACGCTGGAAACCTGCGCCTCGAATTGTTCGGCGGACCACCCGTAGTGCCGGCGCACCACCTCCGGCGCGACGGCCGCATTGACGAGCGTGGCGAGGCCGAGCCAGCTTCCGGTCGCGTTGCACAGCGGGGAAATTTCGCCTCGCAGGTCGATCACCGGCTCGGCTCCCACGCCGACGACCACGCCGGTGGCGGCCAGTTCCACGGCCACGCTGCCGTCCGTCACGCAGCCGGCGGCGAGCGCGGCGAGCATCGGCGCGGCGCTGCCGGCGCTCACCTGCACCGTGTCCGGCAGCC
>CBFGTW010000203.1:0-6351 GCA_965651855.1 uncultured Verrucomicrobiales bacterium | reverse complement strand
CCCCCCACACTCTTCCCCTACACGACGCTCTTCCGATCTGCGATGATCTTCGTCCTCGGAAATCTGTATTTCCAGGCGGACCGCGCGGACGAAGCACGGCGCGCGTTTCTCGAGGCGATCCGGCGTTTCCCGCGCTTTCGCCGGGCGCACACGAATCTCGGGTATTTGCATATCGCGAAGAACCAGACCGACGAGGCGCTGCCGATGTTGCAGAAGGCCGTCGAGCTGGGAGACAACTCGAGCCGCACCTATGGCCTGCTCGGTTATTGTCATTTGCTGAAGAAAAACGCGCTCGCCGCGGAGAACGCTTACCGCCAGGCGTATCTGCTCGATCCGTCGTCGCGGGACTGGAAGCTCGGCCTCGCGCAGGCGCTCATGGCGCAGGAGAAGTTCCCCGAAGCGGCCAACATGATCGGCACGCTCATCGAGGAAAATCCGAACGACAAGCAGCTCTGGCTCCAGCAAGCGAACGCCTACCTCGCCATGGACCGCAAGGCGGAGGCTGCCGTGAACCTCGAGACCCTCCGCCTCAAGGGCCTCGCCGACGAGTCGAACCTCAACCTGCTCGGCAACCTCTACATGGATCGCGACGAGCCGCAGCTCGCGCTGATCGCCTACCTCGCGGCGATCGACAAGGCGCAGACGCTCGACGTCGACCGCGCGCTCAAGACTGCCCGCATCCTCACCGACTACGGTTTTCCGGAAAAGGCGGAGACCTTCGTTTCCCGCATCCGGGAGAAGGCCGGGGCCGAAATTTCATCCGCCGACCGCACGACGCTTCTTCTAACAGAAGTGCGAATCGCCCGCGCGAAGGGCGAGGTGGAGCGAGTCGGTGCGATTCTTTCCGAGCTGGTCGAGAGCGATCCCGCCAACGGCGAGGTCCTGCTCGAGCTGGCACGCCACCACGACAACCTCGCCAAGGAGGAGGCTGACGAGGAGAAGCGCGCCGACCATGTGTCGGAGGCGCGCGTGAATTACCAACTCGCCATCCCGATGCCATCCGTCGCGTATGAGGCGAATCTCGGCTACGGCCAGATGCTCGTGCGCGAGCGGCGCTACCCGGAGGCGCTCGACGCCTTGCAGGCCGCGCTCAACCTGAAGAAGAGCGAAAGCCTCGAGCAATACCTCAGCCGCGTCCGCCGTGCCGCCGACCGCCAGGAAATCCGCGAGCAGCGAAAGGAGGGCGAATGATCCGCTTGGTTTCCCTCATCCTGCTGCTGTCGGCGGCCGCGCACGCCAATGAAGCGCTCGACGTTCTCGAGGGCCGGAAAAAGGCGGCCGACGTGGAGCTTCCGCCCGCGATCGCAGATTCGGAGGGCCCGGCCGGAGAGTCTTCGGTCTATCAGGAACCGCGATGGGCTCCGAGCCCGCTCGATCCCCTTTGGTCGCGCGCGGTGTTGTTCAGCGATCCGGAGAATCCCTATATCCAACAGCTCGCGGTCACCGGCTTCATCGATTTCAACGCGGCCTTCGGCACCGCAGAGACCGACGCGGCGGGTGCCACGCCGAGCCGGAACACCGATCTTGACGGCAGCCGCGTCCGCCGCGCGCGTCTCGGTGCCCGCTTGCGGGCGTTCTCGAACACCGACATCGAAGGCTCGTTCGAGTTTGCCGGAGACGGAGATTTCCGTGGAGTCGAGCGGCTCTCGGCGCGCACCGCCATCACCGATAAAACCGCTGTCACGTTCGGAAAATTCCGACCGCGTTTCACGGCGGAGCAGGCCATCGAGCCGGAGTTCCTCCCGACGCCGCACCGTTCGATGCTCGTGAACCAGATCGCGCCGGCCAGCACCCTCGGCGTGAGATTCGACCGCGAGATCCGCGGGATCGACATCGGCCTGGGTTGGTTCTCGGGCGATTTCGATGCGGACTTTCCCGGCGTCGAGGGCGACGGGCTGCTCACGCTGAACCTCGGCCGCACCTTCATCGAGCCCGCCGGGGACGCGGCGATGGGCGCCCGCTGGCATTTCGACTATATCCACAACTTCGACGCCGGCCGCTCGGAAACGGTGCCGCGTTTCTCCGTCGCCGGCCGCCGTTCCGCCAACGGCAACCAGCCCGTCGCGCGCAATCCGGGGTACCGCCACCTCGTTTCCACGGGAGTGACGCTCGAGCAGGAGCGCTTCGGCTTCCTCAATGATTTCATGCTCGCCCGCGGCGACTCGTCCGCCTGGGGCCTGACGCTCAGTCCCACATGGTGGGTCCTGCCGGGGACGCTGCAAGTCGTCGGCCGCTACTACTACGCCGCATCCAAGGAAGCCGCCGGGCTGGTCACGACGATGGGCGTCTCGGGAGATCCGCTTTTCGACGCCTCGCCGTTCTTTGTCGGCGACGAATTCCATTCGTTTTATCTCGGCGGAAATCTCCACCTGCACCGCGACCGCATGATCCTCATGGGCGGTCTGGAGCACGTCATCCTCAAGGACGAGGAAGGAGGCGGCTTCAACACCGACGCTTGGATCTGGCACGCCGGGGCGCGCGGTTCCTTTTGAGACAACACAACTATATGAAAACTCCTCTCGCACTGATCGCCATCTTCGTCGTCGCGGCACTCCCATTGCACGCGGTTTCGTTCGACCTCACCGGCTTCGGCGCCCGGCTCAACGGCTGGACGAAAAACCGCAGCGCCACCTATCAGCTCACCGACGGCAGCTACCGCACGCATGTGCCGACGGTCACCGCAACGCCCTCGGGCGGGATGTTTCTCTCGACCCAAGTCGATCTCCTGAAACCCGGTACGGCCACCTGCCACCTCGGCCTGACCTTTTCCGCCGCCGGCTTCCTCGAGAGCGCGCAGATCAAGGGAATGGTGGATGGAGCGGCGGTGGACACCGGCTTGGTGCGGGCGCCGGAGCCCCCGTCCGCCATGGCCCCGGTCGAAGGAGCCGCCACGGTGCCGCCCCGCCCGTTCCGGCCGACGGACGAGCTGATCGCTGCCTTGTTCTCGCAGTTCGACACGGAAGTCCAGAAGGCGATCGACGCGAGAGGCGAGCGGCGCGATTTGTTCAGTCGTCTCTCGAAGCAAGCGAAGTCCGCCGACCTTTCCGCCGCGCTCCGGCACAACCTCAATCTCATCCTGCAGAACGTCCGCGGGTGAACCCTTTGCGGTCCTTGCCACCGGCGGCGCGGCGGTCCTAGGCTCCGCGCATGTCCGCCGCCCCGAGCCACACGAAGTTTTTCCACACCGGCAGCCCGGAGCATCCGGTGCGGCTGCGCGACGGCTTCGATCTCCCCGGCGTCACGCTCGCGTACGAAACATGGGGCGAACTGAACGAAGAGGGCTCGAACGCCGTGCTCCTCTTCCACGCGCTCTCCGGCTCGCACCACGCCGCCGGCCACAATCCCGCCATCGACGGGGTGGGGGACATCTGGCAACCGGAGCTGCACGACGGCTGGTGGGAGAGCATGATCGGCCCCGGCAAGGCGATCGACACGGACCGGTATTTTGTCATCTGCGCGAACTATCTCGGCGGTTGTTATGGCAGCACCGGGCCGGCCTCGGTCGATCCGGCCACCGGCAAGCGCTGGGGCTCGCGCTTCCCCGCCGTCACCGCGGCCGACCAGGTGGAAGTGCAGGCCCGTCTGCTCGACCACCTCGGCATCGAAACGCTCCACGCGGTTGTCGGTCCTTCGGTCGGTGGCTTGGTCGTGCTGACCTTCGCCACCCGCTTTCCCGACCGGGTGAAAAACGTCATCAGCATCGCCGCGGGCTTCAAGACCACCGTCCTCAACCGCCTGATCCTCTTCGAGCAGATCCTCGCCATCGAGAACGACCCGCATTTCAACGGCGGCGATTACTACGACCAGGGGCCGCCGCTCTACGGCCTGGCGCTCGCCCGCATGGTCTCGCACAAGACCTTCGTCCACCTCGACGCGATCGAGCGCCGCGCCCGCCAAGACGTGATCCAGCCGGACGACGTGCTGGCCTGGTACCGCGTGCGCGACCAGTTCCAGAGTTACATGCTCCACCAAGGGAAAAAGTTCGTCCGTCGCTTCGACGCGAACACTTATCTCCGGATCATCGACATGTGGTCCCGGTACAACGCCACCGACGAAGGCGACGCGGAAACGCCGGCGGACCTCTTCGCCCGCTCGCAGCGGGCTGGCCAGCGCTGGCTCGTTTTCTCGATCGACTCGGATTTCTGCTTCTACCCCGAAGAGCAGTCGGAGCTTGTGAAGCACCTCGAGGAGGCGCACGTGGACGTCATGCACATCACGGTCCACTCGGACAAGGGGCACGACTCGTTCCTCCTCGAGCCGGACCTCTACACGCCGCATATCGCCTGGGTGCTCGGAAAATAGCTGCAACAGGCAGCCCGCCACGGGTCGCATTTTTCCTTGGCGACGCGGCGGGTCCGCCCTAGAACCGCGCCGCCATGACCCGCACGTCCATCGAGTTCTGCATCAAGATTTTCATCGTGGCCCTGTGCGTTGTCTTCGTCCTCGCGCTCGGCCGGGTCCTCGGCATGCTCGGCGTTTTCTGACGCCGCCGCGCCGGATCAGGACCAGTCGACCGGCGTTTCCACGACCTTTCCGCTGCGGTCGTCGTAGCGCAAATGGCCGTGCTGCAGCGCGTATTCGTGCACGCACTTGGTGACTTTGACGTCGAAGGCGCAATACTCGGCGATCCGCCGCAGCGGCTCGAAGTTGCCAGTCTTTTTGTGCTCCTGCCACCAGCGCAACGCGTCGAGGCCGTCGGCGGTCTTGCCCGTGCCGAGCGTGGCCGAGGCCACCGCGTCGAGCTTCAGCCGCATTCCGAGCCGCTGCTCGAGGTCGGCCATCATGTCGAGGTTGAGCGTCTGCTCGGCGAGCGTGTGGAAAATGTAAGGCTGCAGCACCGGGTAGTCGAAATGCAGGTGGTTCCAGCCCACGACGAGGTCCGCTTTCACCAGCTCCTCGCCGAGCTTCTCCATCTCGTTCTCGCCGTAGATCTCGTAGGTCCCGCGCGCGGTGCTGTAGGTCACCGCCACCGAGACGCCCATCTTGTCCTTGTTCGAGAATCCCCCGACGTCGCCGCCACTGCGCTGCGTTTCCAAGTCGAAATAGACGATGTTCCGTGCCACGCCGGCGTTCTACGGCCCGACGGCGTCGCGTGCAAGAACGGGAGCCTCACGGCTCCCGACGCCGTGCGAGGGTCAGCGCATAGCCAAGCGTGCCGACGAAAATCAGATAACACGCCAGCAGTTCCAGGTAACTCTTCGAGATGATCGGAATCTCCGGCGAAAAGGAATCGCCCAGCGCGGCCTTCCAAAACCCCGCGCTGCCGATCACGCGGTTGAAAACGTAGAGAATCAACAACGCCGCCACGATCAGCCCGGTCCCCGCATGGCTGCCAAGCGAACCGAGGAAAACCTTCAGCGCCCGCTTGTGACGGAGGCCCGTCGCCAACGCCGCCAACAAAATCCCGCCGATCACCCAATTCTCGGGAAACGGCCAGCCGAGGATCCCCGAAATGAAATCCTCCAGCTCACCGACCAAGGCCGCGGTCAGAGCGAAAGCCAACACGCGGCACACCGGGCGGAACGCGCCGGCATGCGGTGTCGCTCCCAGCATCACCGCCACCGCCGCCCCGAGGAGCAGCGCTTGCAGCAACTCCACGGTCGCGGTTTCCAAGGGGTTGGACGGTCGGTTGGGCAACCACGCCGGCAGCAGGATCGCCACCGAGCCGGCACAAATCAGCACCGCCCGGACGACAATGCGCGACCAGGAGCGCGGAGCTTTCTTCGGCACGTTCACCACGGCCCACCCCGTTACGGGCTTCTCTTGCCACTGGCAAGACGGATGCGCCTGCCTTCCCCCTGGCGCAGAATCGTGATCCGTGCGATCATCGCCCATCGCTGACATGTCCGAATCCACCCGCGTGGACAAGTGGCTCTGGGCCGCCCGCCTCTACAAAACCCGCTCGCTCGCCGCAAAGGCCTGCACCGCTGGCCACGTCAAACGCGGCGGCACCTCCATGAAAGCTGCCTCGGCCATCCGGGTCGGAGATCAGATCGAAATCCCGTTTCCCGACGGCCCCGGCACCCGCACCATCAGCGTCGCGGCCATCCTCTCGCGCCGGGTTTCCGCCGCTGAGGCGGCCCTCGCCTACAACGACCTCACTTCCCCCGCGGTTCTCGAAGCGCGTCGCCTCCATGCGCTCGACCGCCGCGAAAGGCACCCTGAAGCCCCCGGCCGTCCCACGAAACGCCAGCGTCGCTCGATCGAACGCCTCCATCGCGGCTACTTTGACTGATCACGCCAAGCCCCGGATCTCCCGATTCACCCGTCAAAATCGCCCGTTCCGGCGTGTCGGCCGCCGCCGTTCGCCGGCCGCGCGGAAAAAAGTTCGGCTGCGATCCGTTTCACGCT
>CBFGTW010000202.1:0-6481 GCA_965651855.1 uncultured Verrucomicrobiales bacterium | reverse complement strand
ACCTCAACTCTCGAGATCTTCCTCAAGCTCAGGAATCCAAAATGAGGGAGCCCTGTCCCCGCGGCCACATTTTCTTGACGCTGGGCTGTCATACAGATTAGAGACCGCATTGCCCGGGACGACCGCTGATCCGGTCGCGATGGTGCCAAACCCATTGAAAAACCCCCTGAATGAAAAAAACCGCACTCTGCTTCTCCGTCGCCTTGGCGGCGGGCTCCATGGCTGACGCCGCGAACATCGCCTGGGTCAGCTTTCACGCGGCCGATAACGAGCCGACCACGAACGCGGCAAATGCCGGCTTCACCATGGCGCCCGACGTCGGCTTCACCGACCTGCTCTCGGCGAACGGGCATTCCGTCACCCGGGTCGTATCAAGCGGCACGCCCGACGCAGGCGTGCTTAACAGTTTTGATCTCATCATTGTCAGCAGGAGCTCGGCGAGCACCCACTTCCAAAACGCCGCTGCGACGGCTTGGAACACGACGATCACCGCGCCGATGATCGTCATGAGCGGCTACGCGATCCGTCAGAACCGGCTCGGACTGATGGTCGGAAACGATATTCCGGACGTCTCGGAAGCCGATCCGGCGGATGGCACGTTCCTCGCCGCCGTCGATTCCTCGAACCCGCTCTTCGCCGGGGTCGCCCTTGATGGCAGCGACGTGATGAACAATCCCTATGTCACGCAGCAAACGCACAACTCCGTCATCCAGCGCGGTCCATCCGTGGTGACCGGCGGTCTCCAAGGCGGCGGACAGAGCTGGGCGACCGTCAGCGACGCGCCCAACGATCTCGCCGAGGGAGCGACGGTCATCGGCTTCTGGTCCGCAGGATCCTCGGTGACGCACGCGCAGAACGGGGGAACCGTCAACGTCCTCGCCGGCGACCGCGGGATCTTCCTCGCCGGCACGCGGGAGAACACCATCACCTCGGAAGCTGCCGGCATCTACGATCTCACCGCGGATGGCGCGGTCCTGTTCCTGAACATGGTCGACATCATGGCCATCCCGGAACCGTCGGCAGCCCTGCTCGGCGTCCTCGGCGCGCTCGCCCTCGGCGTCCGCCGCCGGCGGGTGGCCTGAGCGAAGCGAACTTCACAGGCGGTGCCGGCTGCGGCTGGCACCGCCTTTTTCGTGCTCAGGCCTGCGGGCCGAGATCGCGGTTCGACTCGTGGCGAAGGTCCTTCGCGGCTTCGAGGAAAACGGCGTCTTCTCCGATATTCGTCGCGAGGTCGCCGACGCGTTCGAGTGAGCGGACAACGAAGATCAGGTGCAGGTAGTCCTCGCTGCGGCCGGTCGATTGCTCGATGCGCGAACCGAAGGTGCCGGTGACGTCCTTGTGCATCCTGTCGAGCTCCTTGTCGCGTCCGTGCAGCGCGGCTCCGAGGGCGGCATTGCGATCACTGTAGGCGGAAATGGCGTCGCGCAGGAGGTGGTCCGCCAAGGTGTAGAGCGGCTCGATCAAGGTCACGTCCGGCAGATCCTGGCTGGCGCTGATTTTCTTCGCACGTTTTGCGATATTGGTCGCGTGGTCCGAGATGCGCTCGAGATTCATCGAGATTTTCATCGAGGAAACGACGAGCCGGAGGTCCGTGGCGACCGGCCGGAAGCGGACGAGAATGTCCATGCCCAACTGGTCGATGCGGCGCTCGTGCTCGTCGACGTCGTCGTCATCGGCGATGACGGCGTTGGCGAGTTCGGGGTTCCGCTCGAGCAGGGCGCGAATGGCGCGCTCGAGGTTGTGGCGGGCCTTGGCGGCCATATCGAGCACCTCGCCACGGAGGGTCGCGATGGCTTGGTCGAAGTCGCGCAGGATGTGGGGCGATTGAAGGGACATGGTGGCGGGGTGTGTCGTTTTCAGCCGAACCGGCCGGTGATGTAGTCTTCGGTGCGTTTCATCCGCGGCTTGGAGAACAAGGTGTGGGTGAAATCGTATTCCACAAGCTCGCCGAGGTAAAAGAACGCGGTGCGGTCGGACACGCGGGTCGCCTGCTGCATGTTGTGGGTCACGATCACGATCGTGTATTCTTCCTTCAGCTCCAGGATCAACTCCTCCACCCGCACCGTGGCGATGGGGTCGAGGGCGGAGCAAGGTTCGTCCATCAGGATGATGGCGGGATCGACGGCCACCGTGCGGGCGATGCAAAGGCGTTGCTGCTGGCCGCCGGAAAGGCCGAAGGCGCTCTCGTGGAGCCGGTCCTTCACCTCGTCCCAGAGCGCGGCGCCGCGCAGCGACTTCTCGACGATGGCATCGAGCGTGGCCTTGTTCTTTTCCCCCAGGATCCGCGGGCCGTAGGCGACGTTCTCGTAGATGCTGCGCGGGAAGGGATTCGACTTCTGGAAAACCATGCCGATCCGCCGGCGCAGCTCCACGCTGTCCACCTCGGGGCTGTGGATCTCCGTGCCTTCGATCCAAATCCCGCCGCGCGAGACATGCGCGCCCGGGATCAGGTCGTTCATGCGGTTGAAGCATCGCAGCAGCGTGGATTTCCCGCAGCCGGAAGGACCGATGAACGCAGTGATCTCATTGCGGTGGACCGTGAGGTTGATGTCCTTGAGGGCGACGGATTTCCCGTAGCTGAAATCCATGTCCCGCACCTCGATGGAAGCCTGCGGACCGGTCGTCTGATCGTTCGTTTCCATATCAACTGAAGCGCCCGGTGATGTAGGCTTCGGTTTCGTGATGCTTGGGATTCTCGAAAATCTGCATGGTTGCGCCATACTCGACGAGCCGGCCCATGTAGAGGAAGGCGGTCCGGTCCGAGCAGCGGGTCGCCTGCTCCATGTTGTGGGTCACGATGACGATCGTGAACTGCTCCTTCAGCTCGAGGATCAGCTCCTCGATCTTCAGAGTGGCGAGCGGGTCGAGCGCCGCGCAGGGCTCGTCCATCAGCAGGATCTCCGGCTGGTTGGCAATGGCGCGGGCGATGCAAAGCCGCTGCTGCTGGCCGCCTGAAAGGCCGAAGGCGGACTCGTGCAGGCGGTCCTTCACTTCATCCCACAGCGCGGCCGCCCGCAGCGAGCGCTCGACCGTTTCATCCAACTCCCTGCGCTTCGAACGCCCGGCGACGCGGAGACTGAACACCACGTTCTCGTAGATCGATTTCGCGAAGGGATTGTATTTCTGGAACACCATGCCGACGCGCTTGCGCAGCGAGATCACCTCGACCGACGGATCGTAGAGACTCGTCCCGCCGATCCGGATATCGCCTTCGTGGCGCACGCCGTCGATCAGGTCGTTCATCCGGTTGAGGTTCCGGAGCAGCGTGGACTTCCCGCAGCCGGACGGGCCGATGAGCGCGGTCACGTGGTTCTCCGGGATCGCCATGTCGATATCGAACAGCGCCTGCTTCGGCCCGTAGTGAAAGCTGAAGCGCTCCACGCGGATAAAGTCGGGCCGGGGGCCTCCGGTCGTTTGAGGAGAGTCGGACATCTTAGAAGCTGCTCACGGCAAAGCGTTTCTTCAGGCGGTTGCGGATCAGGATGGCGGCGAGGTTGAGGGTCACCACCACGAGGATGAGGAGCAAAGCGGTGGCATAGACGATCGGCTTGGCGGCCTCGGAATCCGGGGACTGGAAGCCGAGGTCGTAGATATGGAAACCGAGGTGCATGAACTTGCGCTCGGGGTGGACGAAGGGCGCGACGTCGTCGATGGGCAGGGACGGCGCGAGTTTCACCACGCCGACGAGCATCAGCGGAGCCACCTCGCCGGCGCCGCGGGCCATGGCGAGGATCACGCCGGTGAGGATGCCGGGCAGCGAGGCGGGCAGCACGACGCGCTGGATCGTCTGCCACTTCGAAGCGCCGCAAGCGAGCGAGGCCTCGCGCACGCCGCGCGGCACGGCGGAGAGTGCCTCTTCGGTGGCGACGATGACGACCGGCAGCGTCAGGATCGCCAGCGTCAGCGAAGCCCACAGGATGCCGGGCGTGCCGTAGGTGGGCGTCGGCAGGCGGTCCGCGTAGAACAAGGAGTCGATCGTGCCGCCGAGGTAATAGACGAAGAACGCCAGGCCGAAGACACCGAAGACGATGGAAGGCACGCCCGCGAGGTTGTTCACGCTGATGCGGACGATCCGGACGACAAGCCCCTGCTTCGCATACTCGCGGAGATAGATCGCCGCCATGACGCCGAAGGGAGTCACGAAGACACTCATCACCAGCGTCATCACGACCGTGCCGAAGATCGCGGGAAAAACACCGCCGTCAGTGTTCGCCTCGCGCGGTTCCTCGGTGACGAACACGCCGATGCGGCGGAACATTTCACCGATTCGCTCGATCAAGCCGGCGCGGTTCGCGGGGAAGGCGTTCACGAGGTTCAGCGCGCTGACGCGGATCTCCCGGCCGTCGATGGCCCGGGCAACGAACACCCGCGCCTCGGCCTCCGCGCGTGCCTGGTCGGCCTCCGCCTTGATGCGTTCGAATTCCTGCTGGAGTTCCGCGCGCCGGCCGGCGGCGGTTTCGCTGGCGACGGCACCGCTGCGGACCGCCCGCTCGAGCGCCTCGAGTTCGCGGTTGATCGCGCCGATCCGCTTCCGCTCCATCTCGAGCAACGAATCGCGCGCTTCCTGACCGGCGTCGGCCAAGCGATCCAGAGCGGATTCGAAATCCGGAGCGCCCGCGGCGATCGCACCTTCCGGCGTTTCCACGGCGACGGGCTCGACGATGGCCGGGCCGAATTCCATGCGCTCGAGCAGCAGCAGCGACTCGGGCCGGCTGGTTTCCAGGATGTGATCCCGGTCGATGTAGAGAAACGATTCGCCGAAGATATCCTTGTTGGCGCGAAAGACCTGGATCTCGTCGTGCAGCTCGCCTTGGGCGTCGCGGCGCTGGCGTTCCTGGCTGACGTATCCCGCGACGCGCTCGGTGGCGCCGTTCCTGGAAATCTCGAAGACATCGATCTTCCGCGGCCAGAACGAGGCGCTGCCCTTGATGAGGATCAGCAACAGCAGGGCGAGCGCCATGGCCACGCCGATGGCGAGGCCGGCGGCGGTGAGCCAGACCCACGGTTCGCCTTTGCGCGAGCGGCCGGTGGTGCCGAAGGATGCGGAATTTCCGGACATGGGGGGATCAGACGAGCTTGTTGCGCTCGCGCAGGCGCTGGCGGAGCAGCTCGGCGGCGGTGTTCATCACGAAGGTCATGGCGAAGAGCACCACCGCGCCGAGGAACAAGGTGCGGTAGTGGGTGGAGCCGACAGGCGCTTCCGGCAGCTCGACGGCGATGTTCGCCGAAAGCGTGCGCATCCCGGAAAAGATATTCCATTCCATCAGCGGTGTGTTCCCGGTGGCCATCACCATGATCATCGTCTCGCCAACGGCGCGGCCGAAGCCGATCATCAGGGCCGAGAAAATCCCGGCGGATGCGACCGGCAGCATGACCGTCCACACCACCTGCCAGCGGTTCGCGCCCAGCGCGGCGGCCGCGGCGGTGAGCGATTTCGGCACGTTCGAGAGCGAGTCTTCCGCAATGGTGAAAATCACCGGAATGACGGCGAATCCCATCATGAAGCCAAGCACCAGCGAGTTTCGCTGCTCCATTTTCAGGCCGGTCGCCTGCGGCCACCAGAGGCGGAAGTCGGCGATCTCGCGGCCGGTCGCCGGGTCCCGGTAAACGAAGGCGACGCTTTCCAGCACCGGACCGAGACTCCACGCGACGAAGGCCGCGAGCGCGAGGAACGGCACGACGACGAGCCACTCGCGCCCGCCTTCGAAGCGGTTGCGCACGGCGATCGGCAGACGGCTCCACGCCCAGCCGACGGCGAGCGCCGCGACCGGCAGCGCCAGCAGCGTGAGCATCACCGAGGGGACTTTGTCCTCGAGCAAGGGCGCGAGATAAAGGCCGGCGACGAAGCCAAGCACCACCGAGGGCAGCGACGACATGATTTCCATCGCCGGTTTCACCACACGCTTCACGTGCAGCGGCAGAAAGGCGGCGGAAAACACCGCGGCGAGCAGCGCGATCGGCACCGAAAACAACAGCGCGTAAGCCGTGCCCTTGAGCGAACCGAAGATCAGCGGCATCAGCGAAAGCTTCGGCTCGAAGTCGTCCGTGCCGCCGGTCGACTGCCATTGATAGACCGGCCCCGGGCCGCCTTCGTACCAGACGCGACCGAAGAACGCACGCCAGCCGGCTTCCGGGTGCGGGTCGTCGATTTCGTAGCGCCGCACCTCGCCGTCGGCGGAGGCGATGAAGAAATGCTCGCCCTTGCCGTCGAGCGTGGCCGCGACGGGAACGATGCCCACGTCGCCCTGCCAGCGGATTTTTCCGGACGTGCTGTGGCGGATCGAGAGTCGGTCGCCCCCGCCGGTTAGAAAACTGCGGTTCCGCTGGCTGGCGGCGAAGGTGATTGGGCCGTCGCCCACCGGCGGCAGGACCGAGGTCTCGCCGAAGAGCCGCTCGGAATCTTCGGTCAGGCGGAACAAGCTCCATTGTTCCTGCCGGCCTTCCCCGCTCGTCACGACCACCGAGACGCCGCCGAAGAGGA
>CBFGTW010000201.1:0-6542 GCA_965651855.1 uncultured Verrucomicrobiales bacterium | reverse complement strand
AATCTCCGACGGGGCAAGCCAACGGAATGACACGACTTCGAAGCGGCGGCCGAACCGGTCGTTGACGGTGCTCACGGAACTCGGGGCCGCATCCGGCTCGTCGGCGAGATCGACGTATTCCGGAATCCTCTGGACGACCGCCTCCGCCCAGGCCCGTGCCGTCACCCGGCCGCTTCCGTCGAGGGCTTCGCCATAAGACCGAATCAGGAATGTATCCCCGCGGACCGTCAGGTGGCTGCCGAGCACGGTGAGGACGTCGCCTTGGCTCAGGGAACCGGGAGCCAACGCGGTGTTGCGGCCGAAGGCGGCCTGCGGCGTCGCGTAGTTGTGCGGCCCGATGTTGGCTCCGCTCAATTCCAGCCCGTCGTGGCCGATCGTTTCGTTGATGTCGGTTTCCTCGATGGCGGCGGCGATGGCCCCTCTCAGCGACCGCGCGTCGGAGCTGTTTCCGAGCCGACGGTTGACGAACTCCGACAGCGAGAGGAACGGACCGCGACTGCGGATCTGCTCGACGATCTGCTCCGCGAGCTGGACGATCTGCCCCTCGTCGAGCTGGCGGAAGCCCTGCCAGCGCGCGCGGCGTTCCATCACCGACCTGCCGTCAAAGCTCTCCTCCGCCGGCAGCCGGACGCGCGGAAATGCGGAGAAATCGCCGGTTTCCACCTCGCCGCCGTGGGTTTGCAACTCGACGTCGCGGAGACTGGAAAGCGCGGAGATCCAAGCGTCCACCGAGGTCGAATTCACGTTGAAGCCACCATCGACCGCCACGTAGCGGGCGACCGCCTGCCAGCCGTCGCCGGCGGTGATTTCCCCAGCGGCATCGTCCGCCTCTTCTTCGGCCACGAGCGGAGTCAGGCGCGGGTTCAGCAATCCGCCGTCGCCGGCGAGGAAGGTGGCGGCGAGATCTTTCGCGGACCTTCCGTTCGAGCCGAACGCCTCGCCTTCGTAATCGGCGATGGTCGAGAGGAAGTAGTTGTCCCAGAGGGCCGCGTTCGTCAGCCACGTGTGGTCGAGCATCGAGCTGCCGTCCACCGGATTGCTGGATTGGACGGTGCTGGACGGCATCATCGGGTGAGCCAGCGATTCGCCGGCGGTGTAGGTCATGAAGGGATGGAATCCGGAGGACGCCAGGTTCGCGTGGCGGAATTGCGCCAGCGACTGGAGCGGTGCCCGGGGAACCTCGTAGAAGGTCGCGCGTGTCGAGCCGTGGGCGGCGCCGTGGCCGCCGAAGAAGTAGCCTTCCTCCTGGGCACGGAGTTCTTCCAGCGCCGCCGTGTTGCTGCGGATCGGCATCATGACCAGCTCGTAGGGCTGGTCTCCGGGCGCTTCCTTGCCATCCGCCACGTCGATGTTCGCGATGTGCGTCGCCGTCGGGCCGTCCGCGTACGGGCGGCCGGGGACGAAGGACTCGAGCGTCGTCTTGCCGGACATGCTGAAGAGAAGGAAAGGCTTCGCGTTCACATAGTCGCGGACCGGACGATTGTTCGGCTCGTAGATATCAATGGCGAAAACCTGGCCATCCACCTTCGTGTCCGGGAACACCGCGGGGAATTCCCGCGGGTCGGGATATCGGAGAGAGGTTCCTTCCTCCACGATCTGCTCGAGGCGCTCGGCGCTCCCGTAATTCATCCGCACGACGCCGGAGGAAAGCACCCGGGAACCCGCGCCGAGCTCCATGTTGACGTAAAACTCGTTGCTCGGGACGTTGGTCGGACCATAGCGGACGCCCACCGTGTCATTCGCCCGTAACGCGATGATGCCCTCGCCGTTCGAGCGGACGTTGCCTGCCGCGGTCTTGAGATGGCGCGGCTGCAGCCAGTCCACGTCGAAGCCGCACGCCGTGGTGGTGGACTGGGTGATGAGCGTCGGCATGATGTTGAAATTGCTCGTCTTGTCGTTGCTCCAGTCGAAGAGGTGAACGCCATCCGCTCCGACTCCAGGTGACTCCTGCGCCCACGTCCAGTTGGGCGGCACGCGCGGTGTTCCGAAGAGCTTCGTCTGGCCCGGCTCGAGCCGGATCGGCCGGTTGCCGGTGGCCGCGGAGCGGACCGTGATGCCGAACTCCTTCGATGTCCGCGAGTTCTCATAGTCGATATAGAGATTGTTCAGCGGAACCATCTGGGTGGTCATGTCCTGGCCGTTGACCTGGAACTGGAAGCCGACCGGGACGTCCTTGAAACTGAACTTCATCCAGTCAAAGACCAGCGGCACGTCGTAGGGATTGTGCAGGGTGATGATCGGCAGATACATCAAGTGGAGCAGATAGGGATAGCCGCTCGATCTCAATCCAGCCGCCCGGCCACCGTGGACGTCGCGGGTCACCATCGAGAAAATGACGTCCACCCGCAGGAGCGAGGGCACGAGAACCGGGTTTGACGGCGGGGATTGCAGCGGAATGTAGCCGCCGCGGGGGTTGAGCCGGGCCGGCCGGTAGTCGCTCGGCACCTTGGCGGCCATCGCGCCCGGACCGGGATTCACGCGGGTCAGGGTATTGGTCCGGCCGATTTCACGGTAAAGCTCGTGGTAGCCGGCGAGAAGCGAGAGCGGCGGGTCGGCCGGGCCGGTGGCGAGGCCGTGGCTGGCGTAGAGGCCGGACCGGCCCTCGGTGGAACTGAGGCCGTCGGTGAACCGCAGGCTGAGGTCGTGCTTGAGGCCTCCGCCCACCGGATTGGTCAAAAGAGAGCGCGACCAGACGGTAAGGTCGGGGCGATAGGCGGGAAGATCCGGGTGGGCCACGCCGCTCGCCTGGTCGGGGTCGAACGCCGCGGTGTCATAGCTCACCATCTTGCGGGCCGTCTCGGCGTCCGGTCTCAGATCCTCCAGCTTGTCCAGCGCGAAGACGCCGTGACGGGCGGAACCACCGGCTCGGGCCAGATTCGTCACCAACTCGGAGTTGAGCGTCCGTTCGTGGAGGTCGATGCGGGATTTGACACTCTCGTCAAAGGTCATCCACGCGAGCCTTCCCTGGCCAGATCCCGGCTGCACGGGAATCTTCCGCGCCGCCACGCGTTGATCGTCGCCCTTCAGACTCTCGCGTTCGCCAAGGGTGTTGTCGCCGACGAGCACGACTCCATCGGCATCGTCCGCATCCACGTAGCCCGGCCGGCTGGAGTTCCCTTCCCGGCCCGTGAGGGATTCCGACGAGAGCCAGCCGATGAACTTCCCGCTCTTGTCGGTCGTGGCGCCGGACGCGAGTTCCGCGGGTGACCATGCTTCCCAAGCGCCCGTGATGCCCAGCGGAGCGGAGGAGTCCACCAAGTTGGCGGGAGCCGAGATCCGCTGGTCCGGTCCGAGCTTTTTCTGCAGGTCGCCGATCGCGAGCATCAGCGCCAATTTCGCGTTGGCGCGAGCGACGGCTTGGGCTTGGCCTTCGGAGGCGGCGCGCAGCGAAACGCTCGAGAGCGAGAGGAGCGCGACGGCCAACAGCGTCAGGAGCACCATCAGTGAGACGGTGATCACCAAAGCGAAGCCTCCCGGTCCTCGCTGCTGCCGCCGCCGCGCCACGGGATGACTTGGGTTTTTCGTGGAATTCATGGGGCTGGTGGGGTTGCAAGAATGGATTCTTGTCGCCGTAAGCCGGCGTCTGCGGGTTTTTGCGAATGGAAACTACTCCATCCACTCCGGTGATTACAAAGAAAATACAATAAAATCACCCGATTGGGGGAAGCGGTGACGCCGTCCTTCGGTCTTCTTGCATATGAATCGAATCCTGCCGGGAGGTGGAAGCCGAATCTGTCCCGCAGCTTGCGTCCGCGGGAAAAAGGCGGGCCTTGATTCCTGGGGCGGATGCCGGCCAAGTTCGGCCGATGACCCACGGCAGCGGAAACGAGGAACGGGTAGGCGCCATCGAACTCGGCGGAACGAAGACGGTGGTGGCCGTCGGGCTGGCCGACGGCACGCCGCACGAGGAGGAGCGCTTCCCCACCACCACCCCCCGCGAGACGCTGGACCGGGCGGTGGAGTGGCTGCGCGGCCGCGGCGGCGTGCGGCGGATGGGCGTGGCCAGCTTCGGCCCGATCCGCGTTTCCCGCGCGGCGGCGGATTTTGGCACGATGTTGGCGACGCCGAAGGAGCACTGGCGCGGCTACCCGGTGGCCGGCCACCTCCGCGAGGCCTTCCCCGGGCTGGACCTGGAACTGGACACCGACGTGAATGCGGCGGCGCTCGCCGAGGCCCGGATCGGCGCGGCCCGGGGCTGCGCGGACGTCGTCTACATCACCATTGGTACCGGTATCGGCGGCGGAATCCTGAGCGACGGCCGGCTGATCCACGGCGTGATGCATCCGGAATTCGGCCACCTCAAGGTGCCGCGGGCGCCCGGCGACGACTTTCCGGGCGTGTGCCCGTTCCACGGCGATTGCCTCGAGGGCATGGCCAGCGGTCCCGCGATCACCGGACGTTGGAAAAAGCCCGGCCACGAGCTCCCGGCGGAACATCCAGCGTGGGAAATGGAAGCCTGGTATCTGGCTCACGGCATCCTCGCACTTCTGGCGGTAGTTTCCCCGGCGCGGGTGATCGTCGGCGGCGGTGTGAGCCAAGCGGAGGGCTTGCACGAGTCCATCAACCGCCTGCTCCGGGAAAAGGCGGCGGGCTATTTCCCCGGCGTGGATGATTCGTCGCCGCTGGTCGTGCCGCCGGCCCTCGGCCAGGAAGCGGGCATCCGCGGCGCGCTGCTGCTGCTCGCCGGCGACTGAGAACCGCCGAATTTCATTGGCCGGGGCGCGGAAAATGCGCGATGCGCAGCGGCATGAATCCGCCCACCGCCTCGCGCGGCGCCGCCGGCCGCTGGTACTTGGTTTTCCTAGGGCTTTCCGTCGCCGCGATCGGCGCGGTGTTCGTGGCCTTGATGTGGCGCAGCTATGATCGCGCGCGGCAGATGCACCACTGGCCGGAGGTCCCGTGCACGATCCTCAGCTCGGAGGTGGAACAACGGCCGCCGCATCCGAACGCCCCGCCGGAATTCCGGGCGAGCCTCCTCTACGGCTACGAATGGCGGGACGAGCCACACACCGGCACGCGGCTCACCTGGCGCGGGAATCCCTGGCGCTCGGATCGCGGGGCCGTGGAAAAGGTCGTGGACCGCTACGCCGCCGGCACCGGGGCGACGTGCCGGGTCAATCCGGCGGATCCGGATTTCGCCGTGCTCGAGCCGGATTCGAAAGCCCCGCTCTACGCCATCTGGTTCCCCGCCCTGTTCGTCGTCGGCGGGCTGGGCATTGCGTGGCGGGCCCTGCGGCGGCACCAGAATTAGTCCAGGCTAATTTTTATTGTTGACCCAGGTTATTTCAGGCGCGACGAATTCGCGCATGACAGCGCTACGCCTGCTCCTGACCGCGGCGGCGGCCATTGCCGCCCTCTCCTGCCAATCCCCAACCCGAACCGAGGACTCTCGTCCGCTGGTGGTGGCCACCACGACGATGGTGCGCGATCTCGCGGAGCAGATCGGCGGGGACGCGGTGCGGGTGGAGGGCCTGATGGGCCCCGGGGTGGATCCCCACAACTACGTGCCGAAGCTCAGCGACACCACCCTTCTGGAAAAGGCGGACCTGGTGCTCTACAGCGGCCTTCACCTCGAGGGCCGGTTCCAGAGCACGCTCGAGGCCATGGCCGGGCGCGGCCGTGAGGTGGTGGCCGTCAGCAGCGGCGTGCCGCAAGACCGGCTGCTCGCACCGCAGGAGGATTTCGAAGGAACGAAGGACCCGCACTTCTGGGGAGATCCCGAGCTTTGGGCCCTGGCGGTCGAACCGGTGGTCGAGGCCTTGAAAAAGGCCGCGCCCGGACAAGCGGCGGCGATTGAGGCGCGCGGCGCGGCATATCGCGAGGAACTGGCCGAACTCGATCGCTGGGCGCGGGAGAAGCTCGCGCAGGTGCCCGACGAACGGCGCGTGCTGGTGACCAGCCACGACGCGTTCTTTTACTTCGGCCGGGCGTACGGCTTCGAGGTGCGCGGGCTGCAAGGTGTTTCCACGGCGGCGGAAGCCGGCTTGAGCGACCGCTCGCGGCTCGTCGCCTACCTCCGCGAACAAGGCGTGCCGACGGTTTTCGCCGAGACCTCGCTGAACGCCAAGGGCATCTCGACCGTCGCCGAAGAAGCCGGCGTCAAGGTTTCTCCCGAAGCGCTCTACTCCGACGCCCTCGGCACGCCGGGAGACATCGCGACGGTGGACGGCGAGTCTTACGACCGCGGCACCTACACCGGCATGTTGAAGCACAACGTCAACGCCATCGTCAGCGGCCTGAAATGAGACACTCCATGAAAAAGAAAACGACCCTGATCCCGATGAATCCCCTCGTTCCCCTCGCGTTGCTGGCGTCGCCGGCGCTCGCCGCGGACTTCGCCCGCGAGCTTTCCGCCGACCGGCCGGACGCCACGGAAAGTCCCTACACCGTCGAACCCGGGCGCTTCCAGGTGGAGTCGAGCCTTTGGGCCTACGGCCGGGATGTATCCGGCGGGATCGAGACGCAGACCTGGGCCTTCGCGGAGACGAACGTGAAGTTCGGCCTCTCCCCGTCCCACGACCTCCAGCTCGTCCTGCGGCCTT
>CBFGTW010000200.1:0-6692 GCA_965651855.1 uncultured Verrucomicrobiales bacterium | reverse complement strand
TTTTCCCGGCGGATTGTCCGCTGGTCTGGGAGCTGAGCCCGACGCGTGAGGCCGCGGAGATCCGCGACGCGCTGGAGATCTGGAAGCGGCTGTTTCCGGAGCGGTGCTGAGGATTCCGCAAAATGCGCGTGGCGGAGAGTGGCAACCGGCGCTTTCTTGGGACCATGAAAACGATCCTCGGTGTTTTCGCGGTGGCGCTCCTCGGCATGCAGCTCGCTCCGGCCGAACCGGCAAAGGGCGGGGTGGTGAAGGTCGAGCAGGCGGAAAGGCAACTGGCCGGGGGCGCGCAGCTCCTGGACGTGCGGACGGCCGAAGAATGGGCCGAGGGCCGGCTCAAGGGCGCGAAGCGGATCGACGTGAACGAAGAAGGCTTCGTCCAAAAAGCCAAGGCGGCGCTCGAGGAGGACGAGCCGGTGGTGGTCTACTGCCGATCCGGCAAGCGCGCAGCCGCCGCCGCGAAACAACTCCGCGAGGCCGGCTTCAGCGAGGTTTACGAAATCGAGGGAGGTATCGTCGGCTGGCAAAAAGCCGGCAAGGCGGTTGAGAAATAGCCCGGAGGGTGTGGGGAGGAGTTGGCAGGACCGTGGATTGAAGAAGAGGTGGTCTGCTTCTTGCGGAAAATGAACGCGTCAGGTTGTTGTGGAGATGACAACAGGTTGCACTGATTCACGGACCGGCCCTGGATCTGTGGTGTTCTTTTAGTTTGGTCGAACGACTTTCGTTTGCTCTCGGCGGCATCCGGAAAGCACATCCGCGGAATCAAAAAAGCCGCCGGAGGAGGCTCCGGCGGCTTTTGGAGAGAACCGGACCTCTTAGAGTCCGCGGAGCGCGCTTTTCACGCCATCGAAATCCGGCAGGTCCTTCGGGTGGTCCTTCACGTCGGCGAAGCGGACGACGCCATTCTTGTCGATGACGAAGGCCGAGCGCTTCGAAACGCCGCCCATGATGAGGTTCGCCTCGGGGAGGAACTGGTCGTAGGCGACGCCGTATGCCTTGGCGACGGAGTGCTCGTAGTCGCTGAGCAGCGGCACGGTGATGTTTTCCTTCTGCGCCCAGATTTCCTGCGCGAACGGGCTGTCGCCAGAAATGCCGAAGACCTTCGCGTCGAGGTCCTCGTAATCCTTGATGCCGTTGGAAATGTCGCACATTTCCTGGCTGCACACGCTGGTGAAGGCCATCGGGAAGAACAGCAGGACGATGTTCGATTTACCGATGTGGTCGGCCAGCTTGACGATCTGCGGGCCTTCCGCGGTCTTGGTGACGAGGGTGAAATCCGGCGCTTTGTCTCCGACTTTGAGTGACATGGTGGTTTTGGGGGTTGTTGGACGTTGGCGCCGGAGTATAGAAGCGCTCGCCGGTCGGTCAACCGGCCTCCGGGATGGATTACGAATTCTCGAACTTCGGCCGCCAGCTCGGCGGCGGCAGCGGGATTGGCGAGCTGATGGACGATCTCGGCCACGCGCTGGCGTCCGGCTCCGCCGATATCAAGATGCTTGGCGGCGGCCAGCCGGCGCGCATTCCCGAGGTGAACGCGGTGTGGCGCCGGCGGCTCGAGGAGCTGCTGGACGAGCCCGGCGGCATCGACCGGGCGCTGACGTCGTATGATCCGCCCGCCGGCAACAGCCGGTTCCGCGAGGCGCTCGCGCGGTTGTTCCGGGAAAGCTTCGGGTGGAACATCGGCCCGGAAAACATCGCGGTGACCTCCGGCGGGCAGACCGCGTTCTACTTTCTCTTCAACCTTCTCGCCGGCGAGATGCCCGGGGGGCGGCGGCGCAAGATCCTGCTGCCGCTCGTTCCGGAATACATCGGCTACGCGAACCAAGGCATCGGCGATGGCTTGTTCCGCGCGGTCCCGCCGGTGATCGAGGAGACGGGGCCGCACGAGTTCAAATATCGCGTGAACTTCGACGCGCTCGAAGTGGCGGACGACGTCGCCGCCATCTGCGCGTCGCGACCGACGAATCCGACCGGCAACGTGTTGACGGACGACGAAGTACGACGACTCTCGGAGTTGGCCAGGGCGCACGGCATCCCGCTGATCCTGGACAACGCCTATGGCGCGCCGTTTCCCGGCATCCTCTTTGAGAAGGCCACGCCATTCTGGGACGAGCACGTTATTCTCACGCTCAGCCTGTCGAAGATCGGCCTGCCGGGAACGCGCACCGGCATCGTGATCGGCCCGCCGGAAATCATCCGGGCGCTCGGCTCGATGAGCGCCATCGTCGGCCTGGCGAATCCCAGCCTCGGCCAGCAGATCGTGCTGCCGCTGATCGAGTCCGGCGAAATCCTGCGGCTCAGCCGCGAGGTGGTGCGGCCTTTCTACGAGGAGAAATCCCGGCTTGCGCGCGAGGCGGCGTCGGAGGTTTTCCGCGACTGCGGCTTCGAATGGCGGATGCACCGCAGCGAGGGCGCGCTGTTCCTGTGGTTCTGGTTTCCGGGACTGCCGATCGACTCGGCGGAACTTTACCGCCGGCTCAAGGAGCGCGGCGTGCTCGTCATTCCGGGGCACTACTTTTTCTTCGGCCACGACGATCCGGAGTGGCGTCACCGCCACGAGTGCATCCGGGTTTCCTATGCGATGGACGAGGCGGTCGTGCGCGACGGCCTGCGGACCATCGCGGAGGAGGTGCGGAAAAGTCATGAACCAAGATAAGTCATGACTTCCGACCCGATGTTGTGGCTGATGCAAGCCAACGACTCGCAGTATCCCTCCGGGGCCTACGCGCACTCGCTGGGGCTCGAGGAACTGGTCGAAGCCGGCGTGGTGCGCGACGCCGCCGGGCTCGAGCGCTTTCTCGACGCGCAAGTGGTCCCGGCCTTGCTGCACCTCGACCTGCCGCTCTTCGCCGAAGCCCACTCAGCCGCCAGAACGGGAAACGCCGACCGTCTCGCGGAAATCGATGCCGAACTGGACGCGTGGCGCCTTCCCCAGGAAACGCGCGACGCCTCACGCCGCATCGGCTCGCAGCGTCTCGCGCTGTTGCGGCAGCTCGCCCCCTCGCCGTTGGTCGAGCGCCACGCCGCGGCTTGCCCGATGAGCCATCACCTCGTGGTCACGGCCATCGAACTGGCCGGGCTGCCGGTGGAAACCGCCGGCCGCGCGTTCGCCTTCCAGACGATCGGCGGATTCGTCACCGCCTCCATGAAACTCATCCGGATCGGCCAGAGCGCGTGCCAGTCGATCCTGCGCCGCACGCTCGACGCGATCGGCCCGCGGATCGATCCCGCGCTTTCCCGACCGCTCGACGGCTGGTTCAATCCGCTTCTCGAAATCGCCTCCCTCCGCCATGCCCGAGCCCACGCCCGACTCTTCATTTCCTGAATCTTCCCCGAAACGCCCGTTCCGCCTCGGCGTCGGCGGCCCCGTTGGTTCCGGGAAAACCATGTGTGTCCTCCGCCTTTCCCAGTGGCTGAAGGACGAGACCTCGCTCGCGGTCATCACCAACGACATCTACACCCGCGAGGACGCCGAGTTCCTGTTGCGCGCCGGCGTTCTCCCCGCCGACCGCGTCCGCGGCGTGGAAACCGGCGGCTGCCCGCACACGGCGATCCGCGACGACATCAGCATGAACCTCGCCGCGGTGAACGAACTCGAGGCATTGCATCCGGACCTCGATCTCATCCTGATCGAAAGCGGCGGCGACAATCTGTCAGCCACCTTTTCCCCGGAACTGGTGGACGCCTACATCTATGTCATCGACGTCGCCGAGGGCGACAAGATCCCGCGCAAGGGTGGCCCGGCGATCCGCACCAGCGACCTGCTCCTCATCAACAAGACCGACCTCGCCCCGCTCGTCGGCGCCGACCTCGACGTGATGGCGCGCGACGCGAAGATCCAGCGCGGCGAGCGCCCGTTCCTCTTCGCCGACCTCAAGTCGGAAAAGGGCAAGGACGACCTGCTCGGCTGGCTGAAGCACGAATACCTTTTCGTCTGACGTGGCGGAACCGCCGAAAGCCCGGGGGATTTCCGGCCGCGCGATCCGCGGCCACCTCGATCTGCGGGCGGATCTTCGTGGCGACGAAACCTATATCTCCCGCCAGTCGTTCAGCGCGCCGCTGCACCTCAGCAAGCCGCATGCGGACGCCGGGGCGCTCGTCGTGCATCTCGTCAATCCGACGGCCGGGTTTTTCGATGGAGACGAGTTGAACCTGCGCGTCGAGGCCGGCGCGGGGACGCGTCTTGTCCTCAGTTCGCCGGGCGCTTCGCGCGTCCACCGCGCGCGGGGTGCGGAGCCGGCGGTGTGCCGCCAGCGGCTGGTGGTGGAAGAGCATGCGAGCGTCGAGTGGATCCCGGAGCCGTTCATTCCACAGGCGGGCGCGAGATATGTGCAGCGGACGGATGTCGAGTTGAGCGAGAGCGCATCGCTGCTGTACTTCGAATGGATCGCGCCCGGCCGCGTCGCCCGGGGTGAGGTTTTTTCCTACGAGGATCTGCGTTGGGAGCTGGATCTGGTGAAAGGCGGTCGGCTGATCGCGCGCGAGCGATACACCCTGAGTCCGCGAGGCCATCATCTCGAGGCGCTGCGGGCGAAGTCCGAGGACGCGCATTACTTCGCCGTCTATGCGGCGGGCGAATTCGCGCGCGACTGGCCCGGGGACGAACTGGATGCATTGAACAACGAGACCACCTATCTCGGGCACGGCCCGCTGCTCGACGGCGTGCGTATCATCCGCGCGCTCTGCGCCGACAGCCTCTCGGTCCGCAAGTTGGTGCGCGAGATCCGGGCGCTGCTTTACGCCGCGGCCGGTCGGCCCGCGCCGCATCTCGGGCGGCTGCTCACCTGAGCGGGCGGCTCAGCGTTTCCGGCGCAGGCGCTTCCCCGAAAGCCGGGTGGCGATGAGGTTCGGGCAGCGTCCCTTTTGCCGGAGCTGCTCGCAGTTCGCCTCGATCTTCAGCGACTGGCGCACCGGCTTGAATCCGAGCCGCCGCGTCACGCAGTCGTTGAGCAGCTCGATGTGCGAGTCCTCGAACTCGATGACCTTGCCGCAATCGATGCACAGCAGGTGGTTGTGGGCGGGGCGGTCGAGGAAGTTCGGGTCGTAGGTCGTCTGGTTGTCGCCGAGGTCGATCTCGCGCAGCAGGTTCGCCTCCACCAGAAGGCTGAGCGTCCGGTAAACCGTCGCCCGAGAGGTGTCGGTGCAGATTTTCCTCACGCGGTCGAAAAGTTCGTCGGCGGTGAAGTGCTCGTCGCTGGAAAACGCCGCGCGGACGATCACGTCGCGCTGCGAGGTCCGCCGCAGGCCCTTGCGGCGGATGAACTCGTCCAAGCGTTCCTGCACCGAGGCGTCCATGGGCGGACGATAGCCGCGGGCGCTCGCGCGGAGCAAGCAAGAGCTTGGAGGGCCGGCAGGAGAGGGCGGAGAGCTCGGAGCGAGGAGAAAGAGGTGGCGCGCCCGTGCCTTGGCGCCTCTGACTCCCTGCTCCTCCCTCCCCGCTAGCGTAAGCTCTGGCTTCTTGCCTCTGGCCTCTCTAGTCTTCGCGGCGGATGACGTTGCGCGAGCTTGGTTGGAACCCGGATCTCGAAAAAGCCTTCGAGCCCTACGAGGCGAAGGGCTGGGTGCCGGCGCGGTTGATCCGCGAGACGCCGATCAACTTCGGCGCCTTCCTCGACGGCGGCGAGGAGATCGACGTCGTTCTCTCCGGCCGCGTCTGGCACGCCGCCGAGTGCGACGCCGACCTGCCGGCGGTCGGCGACTGGGTGGCCGTGGAACTCGGGGGCGAGAACGAGGACCACGTGATCCGCGCGATGTTGCCGCGGCGGACGTGCTTTTCCCGGAAAATGCCCGGAAAGAGTTCGGAGCAGCAGGTCATCGGCGCGAATGTGGACGTGGTGGCCGTCGTCACGGATGCGGGACCGGATTTCAACCTGCGGCGCATGGAGCGCTACTTCACGCTCATCGGCCGCAGCGGCGCGAAGCCGCTCGTGCTGGTCAACAAGGCGGATCTTTTCCCGAAGGAGCAGAATGAACGCGCCGCCCGCGAGATCGCCGCGTTGTGGAGTGGAGCGGATGTCCATATCACCAGCGCGATCCGTGCCGAAGGTCTCCAGGTCCTGAAGCGCTATCTCGGCGAGGGAGTCACGATGTGCATCGTCGGCTCGAGCGGCGTGGGGAAATCCACGCTCGTCAACCAGCTGTACGGCGAGGAATGGCAGTGGACGGGCGAGGTGAACGAAGCGACCGGCAAAGGCCGGCACACCACCACGTCCCGCGAACTCGTCCCGCTGCCCCACGGCGGCATGCTCATCGACAACCCGGGCATGCGCGAGATCCAGATGTGGACCGACGAGACCACGCTGCGCGAGAGTTTTTCCGATGTCGAAGCGCTCGCCGCCGAGTGCCGCTTCGCCGATTGCAGCCACCGCAAGGACGCCGGCTGTGCGATCCGCGCCGCCGTGGAGTCGGGGCACCTCGAAGCGGCGAGATATGCGAACTTTCTCAATCTCGAGAACGAGATCGCCGCCCTGAAAAAGCGCGCCGAAAAGCGCCAGATGGCCATCGAACGTTGGGCCAAGCGCAACAACCGGGTGAAGGCCAGGAACCTCAACGACCGCATCCAGCTCGAGAAGGACGAGCGGGGGGAGGTTTGAACATCGAACATCGAACATCGAACATCGAACGTCCAACATCGAACGTCGAAGGTAGGGCTGGACCGCCGGGCCCGCCCACTTGTCGCCATCGGCGTGAGGTGT
>CBFGTW010000199.1:0-6733 GCA_965651855.1 uncultured Verrucomicrobiales bacterium | reverse complement strand
AGCACTTCTGGTTCACCGTCGTCCCCATCGAGCAGCTCGAGGAAAACTCCGACCGCTGGGCCGTCCACCAGAATCTCGTCTCCATGACCCCGCTTTCGCTCGACCTCACCGATCACGACGAGCTCGCGAAGCTCCGGCGGGAGGGGACTGAAAGGGAGGGTCAGCCCGGCGGCGCGTAGCCGAATTCCATCAGGGTGTCTAGCCATGCCGCGCGCTCGGCCGCATCGGGAAACCTCCGCGCCGCCTCCGTCAGGGCCTCGCGCGCGGTATCCGCATCACCGGCTTGATACGCCTTCGCCACGTCCACATAGACCGCGATCGGGCCCGCTTTCGCGCCGAGTTCCTCCGCCGCCCGGTGGAAGTCGTCGAGGTTTCCGAGACCGGAGTGGCAGAGCATGATCTTGAAATCCGCGAGGTCCCGCGCGGCCCCGGGAGCCAGGCCGTCGCGCGCCCGCTCGAAGGCCGGGATCGCATCTTTCCACCGCCGGGTGACGAAGTGGATTTCAGCGATATTGAATTGGATGGCCGCATTGTTGGGCTCGCGTTCGGAAGCTGCGGTGAACGCATCGAGCGCCCGCTCGAACTCGCGCAACTCGACGTGGCACGCACCCCGTAGGTTCAGCACTTCCGGATGCCCCCCGAACAATGCGGAGGCCGCTTCCAGAGCCTCGAGCGTCGCGCCGATCTCGCGTCGGCCAAAGGCATCCCGAGCTTCGGTCATCCGCATCGTGAACTCCAGCCGCCTCGCCTCGCTCCGCTCGCGTTCACGCCGGCTTTCCTCGCGCCCGGACTGAGTGTCCGGATCGCCCTGCGTCGGATTCAGCAAGCGCGGACGGACCGAGATCGCCATGGGCTCGTCTCCTTCGTCCGCCGTCACGTCAGACCTCTTGCAACCTTGGATGATGGCCAGCGAAACGACGACAGCCGCGAACGTTGCGAATCTCCCAAGCTCAGGGTGCCGGGCCTTCATCATGGCGTGGCAGGCTCGCGATCACCCGTTGCGGGATCAAGACCCAATCCGTTCTTCCGCAGGCTTTACGCCGCCGCCCGATCACCTAGCGTGTGCCGGACGATCCGGAGACGCATGGAAAAACTCGACACACGGCAGGCGGTCGAACTCGCGGAAGGCGTGGAAATTCGCCTGCGCATCGCCGGGCCGATGCTGCGCGGCGGCGCGTTCCTGATCGATCTCCTGATCCGGGCCGGCGTAATGATCCTGGCGGTCGTGGCGTTCTCTGTGGCGGGGATCGGCATCGGCGGCATGGCGGCGCAAGGCCTGATGCTCCTCGGCTGGTTCCTTCTCGACTGGGGCTATCCGGTCATTTTCGAGGCCGGCAAGCGCGGGGCCACGCCGGGCAAGCGCGCGATGGGCCTGCGCGTCGTCCAGGAATCCGGCGCGCCGATCACTTTCGGCCAGGCGGTGGTGAGGAATTTCCTGCGGTTCATCGACGGCATGCCCTATCTGCTGACTTATGCCGTGGGGGCCGCGAGTTGTCTCGCCACGCGGCGTTTCCAGCGGCTCGGCGACCTCGCGGCGGGCACCGTGGTGGTTTACGATCGACCGCCCGTGGCTCCCGCCACGCCCGCGCCACCGCCTCTGGCCGCGCTGCCGGTGCCGGTGGCGCTTTCCGCCGACGAGGCCCGCGCCCTGGTTTTGTTCCGGGAGCGGGCGGGCCTGTGGTCGGAAGGCCGGCGAGCGGAAATCGCCGACCACGCGGAGCCGCTCAGCGGCGCGACCGGAACCACCGGCGTGAGCCGCTTGATGGCAATGGCGCACTGGCTTCAGGAGAAACGGGAGGGCGGCGCGGCATGACGGTCGGGGACTTCGAACATCGCAACGCCAAGCGCTGGGAGGAATTCGAGGCGCTGGTGACGGCCCATGAGAAGGGCAAGCCCAACGACATGGCGGACCAGCTCCCGCGGCGGTTCCGCGAGATCTGCCTCGACCTTTCCCTGGCGGAGTCCCGGATGTACGACTCGCGGCTCGTCAACCGGCTCAACGCCCTCGTGATCCGCGGCTACAAGGCGATCTACCGGACGCGCCGCGGCGGCTGGGAAAAGGCGCTGCGTTTCGTGACGGCGGAGTTTCCGCGGCACGTGCGGCGCGAGTGGCGGCTGTTCTGGCTGTGCAGCGCGGCTTTCTGGCTCCCGTTTCTCGCGGTCATGCTCTCGCCCTCGCGCGACCTCACCTGGGTGCAGGCGATCCTCGGCGTGGACGGCATGGCGTCGATGGAGGAGATGTACGGACGCAACCAGGAAGATCAGATCGCTCACCTGAGGTCGACCTACGGATCGAACTTCATGATGTTTTGTTTCTATATCTGGAACAACGTCGCCATCGACTTCCGGATCTTCGCCGGCGGCATGCTGGCGGGCGTCGGCACCTTGGTTTTTCTTCTCATCAACGGCGTGTACATCGGTGCGGCGGCGGGCTACGTGAACCACGCCGGCGATCCGGAATCGTTCTGGTCGTTCGTCGCCGGGCACTCGTCCTTCGAGCTGCTCGGCATGGTGGTGGCGGGCATGGCCGGGATGCGGCTCGGCTTGGCAATCCTGCGCCCCGGGCGCTTGCCGCGCGTCCGGGCGCTGGCCGCGGCGGGTCGACAGGCGGTGCCGCTGCTCTACGGCGCGGCCTTGCTGACCACCCTCGCCGCGGTCGTCGAAGGATTCTGGTCGGCGCGGTTCATGCCCGTGGAAACGAAGTACGCGGTCGGTCTGCTCGGCTGGGCGCTGCATGCCGTTTATTTCATCTTCGCCGGGAGGAGCGCCGCCGATGCAGCTTGAGACGGTGACGGCGGAAATCCGGCCCCGGACGGACTGGGAGGCGGTGGATCTCGGATTCGCCATGGTGCGGCGCGACTTCTGGCGCTGCTTCGCCGTCTGGTGGCTCGCGGCCCTGCCGGTGGTGGCGCTCGGTTGGTGGCTCTGGGACCGGCCGCTGCTGTGGCTGGTGCTCTTCTGGTGGTGGAAGCCCGCGGGCTCGCGGATGGTGCTGTTCGAGATCAGCCGGCGGTTGTTCGGCGAGCGGCCGGGCTGGCGCTCCGTCTGGCGCGAACTGCCGCGGGCGTGGACGCGGCGGTTCTTTTATCGATTCCTCTGGGCGCGATTCTCGCCGTGGCTGCCGGTCACCCTGCCGGTCGAGGATCTGGAACGCCTGCGGGGCAAGGCCTACCGAGTGCGCGCGAAGCAGGTTGTCCGCCGGGGCGAGGGCGCGATCATCTGGACCTATCTCGCGTCGGACCTCGCCGCGATCTGGTTTGGCGTCGGGGTATTCGGCTTTGCGACGATGTTTCTCCCGGAAGGCCAAGCGGGGCCGTGGGCGCTCGCGCTGGAGACATGGGATGCGGACAATCCGGGCGAGATTCCCTTGCTGTTGGCGCGGACCGCGGTCGCCTGCCTGGTGGTTTCCCTGTCTCTGACCGACCTCTTTCTCACCGGCGCGGGATTTGGGATCTATATCAACAACCGCACGTGGCTGGAGGGTTGGGATGTGGAGCTGGCCTTCCGCCGCCTCGCCCGCAGGCTGGGAAAGGCGGCGGTGGTTCTGGTCGCGGGCTTGCTCGTCTTCGCTCCGGGAAACCTGCGCGCCCAGGAACAACGTCCGCCCGACGAAGTGATCGCCGAGGTCAAGGCGCACGAGGATTTCAAGGTCCACACGGTGAAACAGAAGGTCCCGGTCAGCAAGTCGAGCGCATCGCTGCCCGTCGACTTGATGGCCACCATCGGCACGATCCTGGGCGTGGCCGCGGCGGTCGCCGTGCTGGGCTTCCTCGGCTGGATGATCTGGCGCTACCGGCATGTCTTCCTGGCACGCGGCGGTCCGGGCAAGCTCGCCCAGCCGACGCCCGTCGCGCGCGTCGTCATGGGCATGGAAGTCACGCCGGAGTCCCTGCCGCCGGACGTGCCCTCTGCCGCGTGGCTGCTGTGGCAACAAGGGCGGCGCCAGGAAGCGCTCGGCCTGCTCTATCGCGGGGCGATTTCCCGCGCCATCGACGTGGCGTTCGTGGAAATCCGCGAGTCGGACACCGAAGGCGACTGTCTCCGACGCGTGGAGGCGGCCGGACAGCCGGCGCATCCGAAGTATTTCCGGAGCCTCACGGCGGCTTGGATGGAGACCGCCTATGCCGCGACGTATCCGCCGGACGGCGAGGTCGAGGCGCTTTGCCAACAATGGCCGTTCGGCAGGGAAGGAGGTCGCGCGTGATGAGATATATCATCGCATGTCTCGCTCTCCTCGCGCTGCCGGCCTGCGAGATGCGCGAGATCGAAACCGAGACCGGCTACAAGGGCCGCGCCCGCGCGAATGCCTGGTTGGCGGCGGAACGTTTCCTGGAACGCTACGGCTACGAAACCCGCTCGATCGGCAGCTGGCGGAATCCGGAGTGGGAGGACGGCACGTGGTTCGCCCCGGCGGACTCGATCAGCAACAGCACCTTCGCCGACGCCGCAGAGGAGTGGATCGCCGGCGGCGGGCACATGATCCTGATCGTCGATCACGCGCAGGCCTACACCGACGATTGGGCTCTCTTCGCGCCGCCAATCGAAATCCCGCCGCCGCTTGAGGAGTTTCTCGGGAATGCCGGAATCGTGCTGGAGGAAAAGCGCGTCGAAGCCGAGGAAATCACTTTCGAGGACGGATCCTACGAGGTGGACGCCGAGGCCTCGTACTCCGTCCGGGATGTGGCTGAAGATGACGAGCCCGGCGTCTTCGCCAGCGTCCGCTACGACGACGGCCGGCTGACGGTTGTGACCGACGGCCGGATTTTCCGAAACCGCTGGATCGGCGAAAAGGACCACGCCGCCCTGTTGCTCGCGCTGCTCGACGCGACGGAATACGAGGGCGATCTTGTCTTCGTCCGCGGCACCGGCCTGTCGATCTGGCTGCTGCTCGGCCAGCGGCTATGGCCGCTGCTCGTCGGCCTCGCCGTGCTCGTGATTCTGTGGCTGTGGAAGAATTTCAGCCGCTTCGGCCCGCTCGAACCGGCCCAGGCGCCCTCGAATCTCCGCGCCTACGACCACCACCTCGAGGCGCTCGGCGACTTCCAGTGGCGGCTCGATCGCGCGAAGTCGCTGCTCCTGCCGTTGCGCGAGCGGGTCGTCGAGCGCGGCCAGCAGCTCGCGGTCAGCAGCGGCCATCGCGACGGCGATTTCTTCCAACTCCTCGCCACCCGCGCCGGCATTCCGCGCGACCGGGTTTTCCGCGCCTTGGCCGAACCCGCGCCCGCCGATGCCGCGGTGCTCGCTCGCACTGCCGCCGATCTCCAACGCCTGCTGCACAGCCTTTCCTGAAACCAGCCATGATGAATCCCGACCTCCAGCCACCCCTGCCGTCCGAGCCGCCGCCCCCCCATTCGCTCGGGGAAGTCGTCCAGCGCATGCGCACGCAGATCCGCAAGGTGATCCTCGGCCAGGACGAGGTGATCGACCAAACGCTCGCCGCCTTGCTCGCGGGCGGGCACATCCTGCTCGAAGGCAAGCCCGGCCTCGGCAAGACGCACCTCGTCAACACGCTCGCCCGCACCTTCGGCGGCTTGTCGGCGCGTATCCAGTTCACGCCGGACCTGATGCCGTCGGATGTCACGGGCTTCCGGCTTTTTGATATGAAAAGCCAGACGTTCCAGCTCCGGCGCGGCCCGGTTTTCACCAATCTCCTGTTGGCCGACGAGATCAACCGCGCGCCCGCGAAGACGCAGGCCGCGCTCCTCGAAGTCATGCAGGAACGCCAGGTCACCATCGACGGCGAAACGATGCGCCTGGATCCGCCGTTCATGACGCTCGCCACGCAGAACCCGGTCGAGCACGAAGGGACCTATCCGCTGCCCGAGGCGCAGCTCGACCGCTTCGTGATGAAGGTGCTCATCGACTATCCCGAGCGGGAGGCGGAGTGCGAGATCGTCGCCCGCGCCGCCGCTGAAACCCCCGGCCTCCACCAGATCGACGCCGAGGTCGTCTGCGGCCCGGCGGAAATCGTCGAACTCCAGCGCGCCACCGCCGCGGTGCAGGTGGTTCCGGAGGTGGTCGCTTATGCCGTGGCGATCTGCCAAGCCACCCGCGAAGCGCCGTCCATCGCCCTCGGCGCCGGGACCCGGGGGGCGATCAGCCTGATTCGGATCGGCAAGGCCTACGCCGCGCTCGAGAGCAGGGGATACGTCATCCCCGACGACGTGAAACGCGCCGCCCTTCCCGTGCTCCGCCACCGAGTCCAACTCACGCCGGAAGTCGCCATCAGCGGGCAGGACATCGACGACGTGCTCCGCGGGATCGTCGAAAGCGTGCCGGCTCCGAGGCAGTGAGGGGAAGAGGGATTAGGATGATTGGGTTAATTGGGATAACTGGGGGAAGATCATGCCATCGATCCCGTTGAAGGACTTCATCCACGAACAGAAATGACTCCCTCCAACCGCTTGATCGGCCTCGCCCTCGCCTGGGCGGTGGTGGGGGCTTTCGTGCCGGTGGCGCGCCCGGCTCCTTGGCTGATCGCGGGCGGAGTGATCGCGTTGTTGGCACTGGTCGATGCGTTGCTGGTCCGGCTGTCCCGGATCAAGATCGAGCGACGCCTGCCCGCCCGCTTCGCCCTCGGCGAGCCGGGTGAAGTGCGGTTGATCCTGAGAAATTCGGGGCGTCGGGCAGTGAAGGTCGAGGTTTTCGATGGCATCCCGCCGGGCGCCGAGGCCACGCAGATGCCGTGGTCCGGCACGCTCCCGGCCGGCGGTGAGGTGCGGGTTTTCCACAC
>CBFGTW010000198.1:0-6755 GCA_965651855.1 uncultured Verrucomicrobiales bacterium | reverse complement strand
CGCGTGAGCTATCAGGTCTTCGCCCGGAAATACCGCCCGAAAACCTTCGACGACGTCCTTGGGCAGGACCACGTCGTCCGTACGCTGCGCAATGCCATCGCGCAAAACCGCCTCGCGCACGCCTACCTCTTCGTCGGCCCCCGCGGCACCGGGAAAACCTCCACCGCCCGCATTCTGGCGAAGGCCCTGAACTGCACCGGCGGCCCGAAGGCGGACTTCGATCCCGAAGAGGACGTCTGCGTCGAGATCGCCGAAGGGCGCTCGCTCGACGTGCTCGAGATCGACGGTGCGTCGAACAACGGCGTCGAGCAGGTGCGCGACCTGCGCGAGAGCGTCCGCTTCGCCCCGGCGCGCGGGCAGTTCAAGATCTACTACATCGACGAGGTCCACATGCTCTCGAACGCGGCGTTCAACGCCCTGCTCAAGACGCTCGAGGAACCGCCGCCGCACGTGAAGTTCATCTTCGCCACGACCGAGGTGAACAAGATCCTGCCGACCATCCTGTCGCGCTGCCAGCGGTTCGACCTCCGACCGATCCCGACGAGAACCATCGCCGACCACCTCCTCCACATCGCCGGCGAGGAAGGCATCGTCCTCGACGAGACGGCGGCATGGGCGATCGCCAAGGGCGCGGACGGCGGCATGCGCGACGCCCAATCGATGCTCGACCAGCTCGTCGCCTTCTGCGGCGACCGGATCACGGAGGAAAACGTCCTCGATGTCTTCGGTTTCACGTCGCGGGAAAAGGTCGCCTCGCTGACCGCGGCGCTGCTCGACCGCGAGACGCCGGCCGCGCTTTCCCTGATCCAGAAGGAGGCGGAGACCGGCCGCGAGTTGTCGCAGCTCCTCGGCGAGTTGATCGGCTGCCTGCGCTCGCTGCTGGTGGCCAAGCTCGATCCCGCCGCGGACGGCGAAGGCATTCCGACCGAGCTGTGGCAGCAGCTCCAGGAAAAGGCGGAGGATTACCCGCCGGACCGGATTCTGGCCGCCATCGACGTGTTCGCGGAAACCGAAGGCCGGATGAAGTGGGCGACGAACCGCCGGCTGCACTTCGAGCTGGGCATGATCAAGGCGATCCAGGCGCTCGGCGAAGTCCGGCTCACCGACGTCATCAAGGTCCTCACCCGCGGCGCCGACCACCTTCCGGAGCCTCCGCGTGGCGGCGGTTTGCAACCGCCAAGCCAACCCACCGAAAAATCCGAACCTCCTCCGGCCCGCGAAGCTCCCCCAGCCGACGCCCCCGCTTCCGCGCCGCCGGCCGAGGAAGAACCACCCGCCCGCCAAGTGGTCGCCCGCGCGGCCGCCGCGGTGGAAAGGGTCGTGGAAACGGCCAAGCCCGTGCTCAAGAAGGCCGGCGACTCGCTGACCGACCGCTTCGCCTCGTTGATCGAGGCCGCGCCGGAGATTTGCGAACTTCCGCCCGCGCCGGAACCACCGCCCGCGGAGGAACCGAAACCCGCCGCCACTCCCGAACCACCCACTCCCACCGCCGCCGTGCTCGACGACGCGTTTTACAACGACCCGCTGATCCAAGCGGCGCTCGAGCGGTTCCAAGGTAAAGTGGTGGGCGCCTGAAACCCGATATCCCCGACTTTTATGAACATCGCCAAACTCATGAAACAAGCCCAGCAGATGCAGGCCGGGCTTGCCGCCAAGCAGGAAGAACTCGCCGTGCGCACCGTCGAAGCCAGCGTCGGCGGCGACAAGGTCCACGTCATCGCCACCTGCTCCGGCGACGTGCTTTCCATCAAGATCGATCCGTCCGTGGTCGATCCCGAAGACGTGGATTTCCTCCAGGATCTCGTGCTCAAGGGCGTCCAGGAAGCCATCGCCAAGGGCAAGGAAACCGCCGCCGCGGAAATGAAAAAGCTCACCGGCGGCCTCGGCGGCATGGGCATCCCCGGCATGTAATCCAGCCTCTTTTGTTTTGAATTTCATGCTTCAACATTAGTGCTTCGCCAAAATGTCCTCCCTCCGCCGCAAACTGGGTTGGACACTGGTGGGCCTGTCCCTGCTGCTGCACGTCTTCACCGTTTATTGCTACACGCGCCAGCCGGACCGGCTCGCGGCTTTCACGGTCATGCCCATCTGGCTGTGGGGCGGGATCGGGCTGCTGATGTCCTCGGTGGCCTTCTATTTCCTGCGCGCCGCGCTTTCGCTGGTGGTCACAGCGGTGTGGGCGGTGACATTGCTGGTCGGCGCGGACGAGGCGCGGGTGCTGGCGAACTTCGGCAAGGCCGCACCCGAACCCGGTCCCGCGGCGCCGCATGAAGGACAAGCGGTGCTGCGCGTGCTCACGGCAAACTGCGGGCATTTCAAACACGGCAATCCCACCACGGACATCGCCGCTTGGAATCCGGACATCCTCCTGCTCCAGGAAGTCTGGCCACATCAGGCGCAGCAGATCGCCAAGGCGGTGTTCGGCGAGGAGGGCGAGGTCCGCTCGCACCAGAGCAATGCCGTGGCGACGCGCTGGGAGATCGACGCCAGCGCGATCCCGCTGCTCGACGTGCCGGGACGCAACCAACAAGTCGTCATCAATCTGCCCGGCGGCGGCTCGGTGGCCGTGGTGAACGTCCACCTCGCCACCGCCGCCACCGATCTCCGCCTGTGGGAGCGCGAAGCGTGGCGGAAGCATCGCTCGAACCGCGCGCTCCGCCGCCAGGAACTGGCGCTCGCGCTCAGCGTGCTCGACCAGACGACGGAATTTCCCGCCGCGGCGGCGATCTTCGGCGGCGACTTCAACGCACCGGCGACCGACATCGTCCACTACCAGCTCGCGCGGGATTTCGACGACGCGTTTTCCGCCGCCGGCACCGGCTGGGGCAACACCTACCACCGCCGGTTGCCGGTCTTGCGAATCGACCACATTTACGCGACCCGTCACTTCACGCCGGTGCGGGCGCGGGCGGTGGACACGCGCGAGTCCGACCACCGGATGGTCGTCGCCGACTTCCTGATGCCGAAGACCCTGCCATGACCCGCGAAACGCTAGCCGAGACCCTCGAGGAGATCGCCCTGCTGCTCGAAATGAAGGGTGAAAATCCCTTCAAGGTGCGCGCCTATCGGCAGGGCGCGGACACCGTGCTCGGCTTCGATGGCGACATCGTGGAGCTGGCGAAGAACAACCAGCTCGGCGGCATCAAGGGCCTCGGCGAGGCGCTGCGCGACAAGCTCCACGAACTCGCCAGCACCGGCACGCTCGTCTATCACCAGAACCTCCGCGCGGAGTTTCCGGAGGGGCTTTTCGAGTTGTTCGAGCTGGATGGACTCGGGCCGAAAAAAATCGTCGCGCTGCACAAGACGCTCGGGATCGGCTCGGTGGCGGACCTGAAGCTGGCCTGCGAAGCCGGCACCATCGCCAAGCTCAGCGGCTTCGGCGCGAAGACCCAGGCGAAGATCCTGGAATCCATCGCCCGACGCACGAAGTTCGCCGACACGTTTCTGTTAGGCGGGATCGCGCCGCTCGCGGAGCACATCCTCGACACGCTGCGGACGCATCCCGAGGTCACGCGCGTGGCCGTCGCGGGCTCCTACCGACGCTCGAAGGAAACGGTGCACGACCTGGATTTCCTCGTGGCCACCAAGGAACCGGCGCTGGTTTGCGAGGATTTCACCACGCTGCCGCAGGTCACGCAGATCCTGGCCTGCGGCGAAACGAAGGCGTCGGTGCGGCTGGAAAACGGCATCCAGTGCGACCTCCGCGCGGTCTCGAACGCGCAGTTTCCCTTCGCCCTCCAGTATTTCACCGGCTCGAAGGAGCACAACGTCGCCCTCCGCTCGATCGCGCTGAAGAAGGGCCTGTCGCTCAACGAGTACGGCTTCACCGCCACCGACGAGACCGCGCCGCCGCCGGAGATCGAAGTGAACGAGGAGGCGGACATCTACCAGGCGCTCGGCATGCGCTACGTCGCGCCTGAATTGCGGGAAAATCGCGGCGAGATCGAAGCGGCCATCGAGGGCACGCTGCCACAGCTCGTCGAGCTGATGCACCTGCGCGGGACCTTCCACAACCACACAACCGCGTCCGACGGCGTGGATTCGCTCGAAGCCATGGCCGCGGAGGCCGCCGAACTCGGCCTGCAGTACCTCGGCATCGCCGATCATTCCAAAGCGTCCTTCCAAGCGAAGGGCCTCGATGAAACCCGGCTGCTCGAGCAGGTCGCCCGCATCCGCGAAATGAACGCCGCGGGCAGCGCTGGCGTGCACGTCTTCGCCGGATCGGAGGTCGATATCCTCAAAGACGGCACGCTCGACTTCGCCGACGAGATTCTTGCGCAGCTCGACTACTGCGTCGCCTCGGTGCACAACGTTTTCAATCTCAGCGAAGACGAGATGACCCGCCGGCTTTGCCGGGCGATGGAAAACGAACACGTCACGATGCTCGGCCACGTCACCGGCCGGCTGCTGCTGCGCCGCGACGGCTACGCGGTGAACCACGCCACCGTCATCGACTGCGCCGCCGAGACCCGCACGATCATCGAGCTGAACTGCAGCCCCGCCCGGCTCGACATGGATTGGCGCTGGTGGAAGCGCGCCCGCGACAAGGGCGTGCTCTGCTCGATCAACCCAGACGCCCACTCGACCGCCCGCCTCCACCACCTCGGCCTAGGCGTGCGGATCGCGCGCAAGGGCTGGCTGCGGCGCGAGGATGTTTTCAACACGCGGCCGCTCGAAGACGTGCGGAAGTTCCTCGGCACGCCGAAGGCGAAGCGGTGAGAGGACCTGACGGATGCGGGACAAGAGCGGTTCCCGTTCGCATTTATGACCCTGGAGGGGTTCCGGAAATTGGCCGGTGGTAAACCACCGGAATAGCCGACTCGCGTAAGCCGAGCCCCGGCAGGGGCGATGGATACCGTCGAGAGCCCTTGCCGTGGCCCCCGTTCCGCCGCCCCTGCCGGGGCGGATCTTCGTTGGGCGCTGGGGCCCGGTGGTTTTCACCACCGGCTAATGTCCCGGGCCCCTCCGGGACGGAAGAAGCGATCGTCTGAGCAATGGACTGGCGCTGGTGGAAGCGCGATCGCGACGAAGATGCCGGGTCCCTCCGGGACGGAAGGCGACAACCACCGGCTCCCTATTCGTTGGACACCGCGCCCCCGCCCTTTCCATCCTCCGCGCATGCCTTCGGTGCGCGTGGAATTGGCGGAGCGGTCTTATGACGTGATGGTGGAAAACGGACTGCTCGAGCGGGCGGGCGCGATCGTGGCTGGAGTCGGCATCGGCGGTGCGCGGGCAGCCATCGTCAGCGATGAAACGGTCGCCCGTCTCCATGGGCCGGCGCTCCAAGCTTCGCTCGAGGCCGCCGGTTTCCGTCCCACGCTGCACACGGTGCCCGCCGGCGAGAGTTCGAAATGCCTCGCGCAGGTCGAGGCGGTCTGCCGCGAGATGATCCGCTTCGGCCACGACCGGCGGTCCTTCGTGGTCGCCCTCGGCGGTGGCGTGGTCGGCGACCTCGCCGGCTTCGTGGGCGCGATTTTCTACCGCGGCGTGCCGTTCGTGCAGATCCCCACCACCATTGTCGCGCAGGTCGATTCGTCGGTCGGCGGCAAGACCGGCGTGAACGTCCCGGAGGGAAAAAACCTCCTCGGCGCCTTCCACCAGCCGCGATTGGTGCTGGTGGATCCGCAGACCTTGCGCACGCTGCCCGACCGCGAGTTCCGCGAGGGTCTCGCCGAAGCTGTGAAACACGCCGCGATCCGCGACGCGGCGATGATCGATGAACTTGCGGCGCTCGATCCGGATGGCCGCGAGGTTCCCGCCGACCTGATCGCGCGCAACATCGCGATCAAGGCGCGTATCGTGGAAGCCGACGAACACGAGACACTCGGCATCCGCGCGCTGCTCAATTTCGGCCACACGATCGGCCACGGCATCGAGGCGGCCGTGCCCTACGGCGAACTCCTCCACGGCGAGGCCATCGCGCTCGGCCTGCGGGCGGCCTTGTTCCTCTCCGAACGCCACGGCGGTCTGCCGGCCGAGGATTCCGCGGCGGTGCTCGACCTGCTGCGGCGGTTCCACCTGCCGCTCGTCCTGCCGCCGGAGATCGAGACCCAGGTGGTCATGGAAAAACTCGCGCGCGACAAAAAGTTCGCCGCCGGCCAGATCCGCTTCGTGCTGCTCGACCGCCTCGGCTCCGCATTCGTCACCGACCGGGTGGCCTCGGCGGATCTCGACGAAGCCATCGAGCACCTGCGCCAGCCGCTCGGCTGACAACGGAAAAAGCCGCGCGCCGCCCGTTCAGGCGACACGCGGCCGGAAGATGGGAAAACCCGGTTTCTCAGCAGCCGCAGCTTCCGCCACCGCAGCATCCGCCGCCGCTGGCCTCGGCGAATTCCTCGTCGCTCGGCATCCGGCCAAGCTCGAGCGTCATGCCGACGTAGCGGCCGATCTCCTGCTGGAGCGCCTCGAGTTCCCGCTGGGCGCCGATGAAGTCGCGCGCGATCTCGTTCTCGAACAAGGCCTCGCGAGCCGCCTCGAATTCGCGGATCTCGCTCTCGCCAAGCTCGACGCCGGCGCGCTGCTTCTGGTTCAGCGATTCGCCGCGCTCGTGGACGCTCTGGTATTGCAGTTTCGCGGCGTCGTTCGAGAGGAAGCGCTCGACGGTCTGCTGGAGTTCCTGGAATCGCGGGTCCGCCGCGATTTCGGCGCACAGTTCCTTCGTCTTGGCCATCACGGCGGTCTCTTCGGCGGTGGTCGTCATGCGCCACCCATACCGACGGCATCCCGGCGAGGCAACGGGCATTTCCGGGAAATCC
>CBFGTW010000197.1:0-6770 GCA_965651855.1 uncultured Verrucomicrobiales bacterium | reverse complement strand
ACGCGATGGCCTACAACCGCTGCATCGGCACCCGCTACTGCGCGAACAACTGCCCGTACAAGGTGCGGCGCTTCAACTTCTTCGATTACAACAAGCGCAACCCGCTGATCCCGCACAACCTCTACCGCGGGCCGCTGGGCGAGAAGCAGGTGGGCGACAGCAAGCACCTCCAGCGCAACCCGAACGTCACCGTCCGGATGCGCGGCGTGATGGAAAAGTGCACCTACTGCGTGCAGCGCCTCAAGGACGCGGTGATCCGCCAGAAGCGCGCCCACAAGAACGAGGCCGTCCTCAGCGGCGAACCGTCGACCGGCGTGGAAGCCACTCCGGAACTGCTGCGCGTGCCCGTCGGCGGCGTCACCACCGCCTGCCAGGAAGCCTGCCCGGCGGACGCCATCACCTTCGGCAACCTCTGGCACGAGGACCAGTCGGCCATGGGCCGGGCGAAGAACTCGCCGCGGAGCTACGACCTCCTCCACTACCTCGGCACCCGCCCGCGCACCAGCTTCCTCGCCCGGGTGAAGAATCCGAACAACCGCATGCCGGACGCGCCGTACGTCGGCCAGGCGACCATCCACATGGTCTGATCCGCCACCGTTCCACCCCGCACATTTTCCACCACCCATGGCTTCCACTGTCCAGACCGCTCCGGAGACCCGCGACGGGCCGAAACTCCCGGTGCTCGAGCGCGAAAAGCTGATCCTCAACGACCGGTCCTACCACTGGATCACCGAGCGGATCTGCGGCGTCTTGGAAAACCGCCAGCCGTTCCTGTGGTGGCTGCTGTTCATCCCGTCCGCGCTGATCGCGATGATCGGCGTCGGCGGCGGCTTGTTCCACCTCGTCTCCACCGGCGTCGGCGTCTGGGGCAACACCAACCGCGTGATGTGGGGCTGGCCGATCGTGAACTTCGTGTTCTGGATCGGCATCGGCCACGCCGGCACGCTGATTTCCGCGATTCTGTTCCTGACGCGGCAGAACTGGCGCACCTCGATCAACCGCGCCGCCGAGGCGATGACGATCTTCGCGGTGTGCTGCGCCGGCATTTTCCCGGCCTTCCACGTCGGCCGCGTGTGGTTCGCCTGGTTCCTCGCGCCGGTGCCGAACGCCAACGAGATCTGGCAGAACTTCAAGTCGCCGCTGCTGTGGGACGTGTTCGCGGTTTCCACCTACTTCACGGTCTCGCTGATCTTCTGGTTCCTCGGCATGGTGCCGGACCTCGCGACCATCCGCGACCGCTGCAAACCCGGCCTGCGCAAGCTGCTCTACGGGATCTTCTCGCTCGGCTGGCGCGGCGGCAACCGCCAGTGGAGCCACTACGAAATGGCCTACCTCCTCCTGGCCGCGCTCTCGACGCCGCTGGTGCTCTCGGTGCACTCCGTCGTGTCGTTCGACTTCGCCACCTCGGTTGTCCCCGGCTGGCACACCACGATCTTCCCGCCGTACTTCGTCGCGGGCGCCATCTTCGGCGGCTTCGCGATGGTGCTCACCATCATGGTGCCGGCGCGCTTCATCTACGGTCTGCAGGACCTGATCACGATGAAGCACATCGACAACATGGCGAAGATCATCCTGCTGACCGGCACGATCGTCGGCTACGCCTACCTGATGGAGCTGTTCGTCGCGTTCTACTCCGGCGCGATCTACGAGATGGAGGCGTTCAAGTACCGCATCACCGGCCCGTACTGGTGGGCGTACGCCCTGATGATGTCGCTCAACGTCCTCTCGCCGCAGCTCTTCTGGTTCCGCTGGTGCCGGGAAAACCTGTGGGTCGTGATGGCCGTGGCGATGTGCGTGAACGTCGGCATGTGGTTCGAGCGCTTCGTCATCATCGTCACCACGCTCGCCCGCATGTGGCTGCCGGGCGATTGGAAGACCTTCTCCGCCTCCGGCCAGGACCAGCTCCTGTTCGTCGGCACGATCGGGATGTTCCTCGCGCTGTTCCTCCTGTTCCTGCGCTTCCTGCCCTGCATCAACATCGCCGAGGTGAAATGGACGAAGGCGGAGAGCGATCCGCATTTCGACGACATCAAGGCGCACCCGGACGCCGGCGCCGCCGCGGAAGCCGCCTACCAATACGAAGTGACGCGCTCGCACGGCAGCTCCGCGACCTCCAAGTAACCACCCGCTTCCGCGCAACGACCTCCGCAATTCTCCGATGAGCACCACCCGCAAACGCGTCTACGGCTACCTCGCCGAGTTCAAGAGCGCCTCGGCACTCTACAAGGCGGCCGAGAAGATCCGCGACGCCGGCTTCCGCAAGTGGGATTGCTACACGCCCTATCCGGTGCACGGCCTCGACGCCGCGATGGGGGTGAAGCGCTCGATCCTCCCTTGGTTCGTGTTCTTCGGCGGCATGACGGGCTGCGCCACCGCCTTCGCGCTGGCCTACTCCACGCAGGTCGTTCTTTACCCGACGGTGGTCCAGGCCAAGCCGACGAACATCTTCACCGTGCCCGCCTTTTTCCCGGTGATGTTCGAGCTGACCATTCTCTTCTCCGGCTTCACCGTGCTCTTTGGCCTGCTGGCGCTGATCAAGCTGCCGCGCCTGAACCACCCGCTGTTCGCCTCGAAGCAGTTCCACCGCGCCACCGACGACGGCTTCTTCATCGCCATCGAGGCGCGCGACCCGAAATTCAGTCCGAACGGCACCCGCGACCTGCTCGCGGACATCGGCGGCACGAACATCGAGCTGGTCGAAGAGGAAGACCGCTGATCCGCACGACCCACACATCTTTTCCCACCTTTCCATGCGTTACTTCTTCCTCGTTTACGCGATCGTCGTGGTCATGGTCGTCGGCATCCTCGGATTCCGCGGCCAGAAGTTCAGCGAGCCGCCGATCCGCCTGTTCCCGGACATGGACGAGCAGGACAAGCTCCAGGCCCAGGAGCCGAGCCACTTCTTCGGCGACGGCCTCGGCGCGCGCCACCCGGTCGACCAGACGCTCCCGCGCGGCTTCAACGAAGGCGGCGAGCGCAACATCGGCGGCGTGCCGCAATACGAGTTCGGCGGCGCCACCGGCTACTACTACACCGGCCACGTCGGCGACTACTTCGGCACCGGCATGCCCGAGGAACTCGAGCTCGCCGATGCGGCCGCCGCCGCCGCCCTGATCCGCCGCGGCCAGGAGCGCTTTGGCATCTACTGCTCCGCCTGCCACGGGGAATCGGGCGACGGCCAGGGCATCACCAGCCGCTACGGCGTGCCCGGCATCGCCAACCTGCACCTCGATCCCTTCAAGCTCCCGACCTACCCGGACGGCCGGATGTTCGAAGTCATCACCCACGGCAAGGGCCAGATGGGCGCCTACGGCTACAACATCCCGGTCCGCGACCGCTGGGCGATCATCGCCTACGTCCGCACCCTCCAGGCCGCCAAGGAAGCCGAAGCCGCCGCTGCCGCCCAGTAACACCTTTCTCCCGCACCCGACCGAGATGGCCCACCACTTCGTCACATCCGCCGAAATCGTCCTCAACGGCGACCGCCTCGACACATCCAAGGTCGCCAAGGTGAAAGCCGCGTCCGCGGTCGTCGCCGCCGTCGGCACGATCGTCAGCCTCTGCGCGCTCTTCGGCCTCTTCGGCGAGTGGGTGCAGGGCACCTACGCCTACTCCTGGCTGTTCGCGTTCTATTTTTTCCTCACCCTGTCGATCGGCGGCGTGTTCTGGACGTTGCTCCACAACGTCTCGAACTCCGGCTGGGGAACCTCGGTCCGCCGCACCTTCGAGAACCTCGGCTCGACTTACCCGTGGGTCTTCCTCTTCGGCCTGCCGCTGCTGTTCCCGCAGGTCCAGACCTACCTCTACGAGTGGATGAACATCCACCGCGTCGAGCCCGGCAACGTGAAGGAATACCTCCATCATCACGACCACCTGCTCTACAACAAGTATTGGTACATGAACCTGCCGTTCTGGTACGGGCGGTTCATTTTCTTCGGCGTCGGCCTGACCGCCGTGATCTGGGGCCTGCGGAAGCTGTCCACCGACCAGGACATCGATCCGAATCCCGGCACCTCCCGGCTTTTCAAGGCCCGCTTCCACTCGACCTACACGCTGATCATTTTCGCGCTGACGATCACCTTCACCGGCTTCGACTGGCTGATGGGCCTCGACTACAAGTGGTTCTCCACGATGTGGGGCGTCTATCTCTTTGCCGGCTCGGCGCTCAACTCGATGGCGGTCATCATCCTGGTGGCCACCTGGCTGCGCAGCCAAGGCCACCTGCGGAACGTCACCAGCCCCGAGCACTTCCACATCATGGGCAAGCTGCTGTTCGCCTTCACGGTGTTCTGGGCCTACATCGCCTTCTCGCAGTTCTTCCTCATCTGGTACGCCAACATCACGGAGGAAACCTCCTACTTCCTGATCCGCAACACCGGGAACTGGAACACCGCGATGATCACCCTGGTCTTCGGCCATTTCGTGATCCCGTTCGTCATCCTGCTCCAGGCCTGGCTCAAGCGGAACCCGAAGCTGCTTTCGATCATGGCGGTCTACACGCTGGCGATGCACGTGCTCGACCACTACCTGATCACCATCCCGGAGCGCGGCATCTCGCTCGGCCGCATCCGGCCGGACGTCTTCGGCGAAATCCAGCCGTCCATTCCCGGCGCGTTCTGGGGTGACATCTTCGCCTTCATCACCATCGGCGCCGGCTTCGTGTTCTTCCTGATCCGCGCGCTCGGCCAGCACTCGCTCTACCCGAACCGCGACCCGCGCATCCTCGAGTCCGCCAACGTCTCGAACTGACGCCTTTCACCATTCCTTTCCATGGACCCATCCCGCGACAACCCGTTCATCCGCTTCCAGGCCTTCTGGTGGGGCATCGGCGTGTTCCTGCTCTTCACCGTGCTGCTCGGCGTGATCTGGCTCTTCAACCTCGAAGACCCGCAGACCGCTGAAGAAGCCGCCGCCACCGTCCGTCTCGAGACCCGCGCGGAAGTGGACGCCGCCCAGGACGCGGCGCTCCGTCCGGAAGCGATCGATGCCGCGATCGCCACGGTCGCCGCGCAGCTGGCCGCCAGCCAGCCCGTCGCCGTGGAAGATCCGGCCCAGATCGTCCCGGGCTCGGCCACCGCGGAAAAGCTGGCCGACGCTCCGTCCGGCGATTTTTCCGAAGTCGACGCGATGACCGACGCGAACGCGGCGGCGGACCCGGCGGTGATGGAGATCGGAAAAGCGCAGTATCTCGTCTGCGGCGCCTGCCACGGCCAGGAAGGCGAAGGTACCCCCGCCGGCCCACCGTTGGCGAACTCGGAGTGGGTGACCGGCCCGGTTTCGAACTTGATCCGCATCCAGCTCCGCGGCCTCACCGGGCCAATCGAGGTGGCGGGGCAGATGTATGAGTTCCCGGCCGGCATGGCGCCGATGGCCTACCAAACCGACGAGCAGATCGCCGGCGTGCTGACATTCATCCGCAACAGCTTCGGGAACCAAGCTCCGCCGGTCGCGCCGGAGCAGGTCGCCGCCATCCGCGAGGCGGAGACCGGCAAGCCGCAGCTCACTGTCGAGGACCTGATCGACCCCACTCCCTGACGCAACTTTTCCGCCTGAGATGACTCCAGCCCAGACCCAACCACCGGACGCCGACGCCTTGCTGCGCGCGGACATCGACCGCTCGCTGCGCCATCCGGTGATGTTCTTCATGACCAGCGGCGCCGCTTGGCTCGCCGTGTCGATCGTGCTCGGCATCATCGCGTCCGCGAAGACGCATTCGCCCGGCTTTCTTTCGGAAATCTCGTGGCTGACGTACGGCCGCGTCTTTCCAGCCCACGTGAACGCCTTCATCTACGGCTGGGCCTTCCAAGCGGCCTTCGCGGTGATCATCTGGCTGATGGCCCGGCTTTCCCGGCAGGAATGCCGTGCCGCCGGCACCATCCTGGCCGCCGGCCACGTCTGGAACCTCGGCGTCACGCTCGGCACGATCGGCATCCTCGCCGGAGAAGGCACCGGCATGCCGTGGATGGAGTTCCCGGCCTTCGCCTGGCCGGTGTTGCTGCTCAGCTACTTCGCGATCGTCATCTGGTCCTTCGTCCAGTTCCGCGTCCGCCCGCAGGGGCACGTCTACATTTCCCAGTGGTATCTGCTGGCCGCCATGGTCTGGTTTCCCTGGATCTATCTCACGGCGAACGTCCTGCTCCACGTCGCGCCCGGCCACCCGGTGATGGCCGCCGGCATCAACGCTTGGTTCCAATCGGCGGTGCTGTTCCTGTTCTTCCTGCCGGTCGGCCTCGGAGCCGCCTACTACCTCGCGCCGAAGGTGACCGGCCGCCCGGTCTACAGCTACTCGACGGCCAAGCTCGGTTTCTGGTCGCTGGCCATCATCGCGCCGTGGGCGGGCATGCAGAAGCTCGCCGGCGCGCCGATCCCGTATTTCCTTCCTTACCTCGGCGCCGCCGCCACCGCGCTGATCTTCGTCCCGGCCGTGGCCGCCGGCGTGAACATCCTGCGCACCACCAGCGCCCAGGGCGAAACGGTCAACCACAGCCCGACCCTGCGTTTCACCATCGCCGGCATCGCCGGTCTGCTGATCATGGCCGCCGCCGCCGTGCTCCTGAACCTCCCGGGCTCCTCGCTGCGGCTCACGCAGTTCACCCTCTCGCGCTACGGCTTCGACATGCTGGCGCTCTACGGGTTCTTCAGCTTCGTGATGTTCGGCGCGATCTACTTCATCGTCCCGCGCGTCACCGCCCGCGAGTGGCTCTCGCGCCGGCTCATCAAGATGCATTTCTTCTTCTCGCTCTACGGCGTCTTCGCCTCGGACCACACCG
>CBFGTW010000196.1:0-6807 GCA_965651855.1 uncultured Verrucomicrobiales bacterium | reverse complement strand
TCATGCTTTCCCGCATTCCTTTCGACCGCGTCAACTGGATCACCAGTTCCTTTCTCATCGGCACCGCGCTCATTTCCGTCGTCGGCGTGCCGATCTACCTTTTCCGGTTCGGCATCGACTGGTTCCAGGCCGCGATGTTCTTCTTCTACCTCGTCGCCACGATGATGAGCATCACGGTGGGCTATCACCGCTTGTTCTCGCACCTCGCGTTCAAGGCCAAGAAACCCGTCAAGTTTTTCACCCTGCTCTTCGGCGCCTGCGCGTTCGAGAACTCCTGCCTCGACTGGGCCTCGGACCACCGCCGCCACCACAAGCACGTCGACCACGACGACGATCCCTACGACATCTCGAAGGGCTTCTTCTGGGCGCACATCGGCTGGCTCCTCTTCAAGCTCAACCCCGAGCCGCCGATGGACAACGTGGCGGACCTGAAAAAGGACAAGCTCGTCATGTGGCAGCACCGCTGGGTCCATCTGATCGCCGTCCTGCTCGGTCTGGTCCTGCCGACGATCCTCGGCGGCCTCTGGAGTTTCTTCCAAGGCGCGCCCGTCTGGCAGGGCGCCTTGGGCGGTTTCCTCCTTGCCGGCGTGCTCCGCGTCGTCGTCGCCCAGCACTGCACGTTCTTCATCAACTCGCTGTGCCACACCGTCGGCCGCCAGCCGTATTCGACCAAGCACAGCGCCCGCGACAGCGCGATCATGGCCTTCCTGACCTTCGGCGAGGGCTACCACAACTATCACCACGAGTTCCAGCACGACTACCGCAACGGCGTGAAGCCGTGGCAGTGGGACCCGAGCAAGTGGACGATCTGGACGCTTTCGAAACTCGGCCTCGCCGAGGGCCTGCGCCGCGTGCCGGAAGCGAAAATCCTGCTCGCCGAGATGAATGAAGCCCGCCGCCAGGCGGAACTGCGGCTCCAGGAAATGCGCAACTCCGGTCCGTCCGCCTGCCAGCGCGCGACCGAAGCGCTGAATGAGGCTGTCGAACGCTTGGCCGCGAATTATCATGAGCTGGAGAAAGCCGTGGCTGGCCGCGTGCAGCTCTCGCGCGAAGCCATCAACCGCTGGCAACGCGAAACCCGCGGGCTGATGCGTCTGGTTGGCTCAACGATGACCGCCGGAGTGGCAGGCGAGCGCTGAGCGCTTCCTGAAGTTTCAGGCCGCGACCTCGCATCCACGCGGTTACGCGGCTCGCGGATGGGCGGTGGGGCGGCTGTTTCGCCGCATTGCGCCTCCCCTCCACGGATGCACCTCGTCGATCGCGCAAACCTGGATGCTAAACCGGCTGACTTTCCCGTCAGGCGCTGACGTGGCGACGGTGAGGCCCGCAACGGTTTGCCCTCCCCGGCGGAACGCAATGTCTTGCCGAGCTCGCCTGGGCGCATCCCAACGGCATTGGGTGAATGCCTTCCCCTTGCGCGTGCCCTGACTGATTCAAATCGCTGGCAGTGCGAGCGAAAAGGGCATGTGGCGACGCTGACCCGGGCTGTTCCACACGCGGGCCAGATGCGGTGGCCTTTTGCCCCAAGTCAATCTGGCAATTTCTGCGAAAGGTGGAAGGCTTCAAGCGGCTGGTAGCCAAGCTTCGCCATCAGGTCATCCCACTTGGCTGGCAGCTTGATTTCGAGCGTGAGGGAATTGCCGCCAGGCATCGTCTGCACCTTGTTTCTGTCCGCGTCTCCCGTGACGAGGAAGGCGCTCATGCCGGTCCGCATCACTGGGATCGTATGAATTTTTCCCTCACCCGCAGATTTCGCCATCCAAGGGGGAGGATCGGTGAGTTCCGCATTTTCCTCCCGATTGATTCGCCGCATGTGCATGTCAAGCGTATATCGCTCCGGAAATGCGCTTCCAGGGTTCGCCCAGTAATTGGCATAGGCGCGCTCGTAGGCGGGCCGCCGCGCCGTCTCGATCAGGGCCTGCTCCAGCTTCTCTTTGGTCGGATATCTTCTCGCCAGATCTCTGGCCACATATTCGGTGATCAGGATGGTGCGGTTCGGGAGTCGCGGGCCGCTGCCCGTCGCGAACTGGCCTTTTTCCACCGCGTCCCATGCCATCATCTCCATGATCTTCTCTCCTTGGTGTGATGCCGGCGTCAGATTGTTGCCCCACATCAAGGCGGACGCGGCGGTCAACGTGCTCTGGTTCAGATCATAGCCCTTTTGCACATGGTGGGGCTGCCAACCAATCTCCAGGCAAGCCTCTTCATCCTCTGCCATCGCCCATGGCATGAGGTAGCCGAATGTCCCCATGCGGTTCTGTTTGATCTGGTAACCTCCCAGATTGATCATCGCCAGGTTGATGAATCGTCCGAGCGCGGCATTGCGGGGTTCGTTGATCTGCCCTTGGCCCGCATCAATGCCAAGTTGCCGGGCGACGGGGCCATTGACCCAGCAGAACGGCGTCCAGGCCTGAGTGCTGGCCAGCGTCCGGCGGTAGTTGCCGTCTGCCAAGGCCCTCGTGTAGGCGAGCAGCACGGGCATGAACTCAGGCGGGCATCCCGCCATCGCACCGTTGACCGCCACATGCCAGACAAGCGTCTTCCGGTAGGCGATCGGCAGCACGCCGACCACCGCGTCCCAAGGTTCGTCGGTGAAGTTGAGGAATTCCTCAACCCGCTCCGCTGTGGGAGGAATGACGGGCAATCCGTCGGCCCAACCCTGATCGGCGAAAAACCGGTTCACCCCGTCGATGGTGCCGGCAAAGACCCGGTCCTTGGGATTCCCGTCGGCCGCTCTGCGGCGCACCGCGACCTCGGCCTCGGTGATCGGGTCGGTCAGCGCGGCGATGATTTGTGGCCAGACCACCTCGCGGGTGCTTTGCTTCAGTTCCGCGGGAGCATGGGCCGAGAAAGCTCCCGGGTAAGTGGCCGCGCGGGGCGCGGGCACTCCGTGGGATAGGGCGGATGAATAGACCTGATTCACGAACGTCGGGGCCGCCACCGTGACCGCGGGCACGCCAACGTACTCCGCCGCGATGCTAGATCCCGTCTCCTTCGGCGTGCACAGCCCGCATCCGCCATTACCTGAAATCACCGCATCGACACCCATCTCCTTGAGCTTGCGCTGGAACTCATCCTTGGCTGCGCTCCTGACGCCGGGCCCCGGGTACGGACCGGCCGCCCCGATCTCGTTCAGCAGAATCACCTTCGCGGTCGGGTAGTTCTCCAGGATCAGGCGCTTGATTTCGGGATGGGTGACGCGGGCCATGAAGCTGCCGCCCACCACTGCGATCGTTTTTCCAGCTAAGCTCTCTAGCCGAGGCGCTTGCGTCATCATCTCGACGCTGGGGTTCCCCACTGGCGAGACAACGGCATACTTTCCGGCCGGAACGGGAGCTCCTGGTTCAAGGCAAGATTCATCACATTGGTAGTCGAGCGCGCCTCCGGTCTCCACGGCGGAGGCCCTGTCTGCGGCGGATGCGCCGGGTTCCGCACCGGCCAACATAGGCACGGCATGCGCTCCGACGAGCAAGAGGGCGATCGGAAAATGTCTGGCTGGCATGTTCAAAATCAATTTTCATTGGTGGAACGCCAGTCGCGCGGGGAAGTTTCAAAGAAGACGGAAATGAGGTCGGCTCTGTAAATGCTCGCGGAGTACACGAGGTCATTGTCCTTCTGCATACCTCGGAATGGGCGGACCGGTCTTGTGAACCGCCATTGTGATGTCACTCTCGGTCGCCCGGTCGGGGCCTTCACGAGCCCGGCGGGGATTCCCGTCCTGCTTCCTTCCGACTTGAGCTTCTGGTCATCGTGGTTCTGCGGCGTGGCCATGTCCTCCACCAGCGCTTTGAGCATGGCTTCCGCATCATCGCGCAGCTGTTCCTTGCTAGGGAGCGCACCCTGCCATTCTTTGGCAGCGAAGTCCTCCCATGTCGCCAGAATCGCTTCCAAGTTCCTCAGGATGAAGGCCCCCAGCCTCAAGGGCCGCTTCTCGCCACCGTTTTCCATGGTGGTGCCACCATGGGGCAATTCGCCTCAGAAAGGCAATGCCACGGATTCACGCGGCTCCGTCACGGGTACCTCCTCCCGCTCGCTGAGGTCCCGTCCCCGGGGTCGTCCAACATCCCCGAGGGACGCATACGATCTTCCCGCGCGCGGACGGAAAGCCGCAGTAGATCACCATCAACCTGCCGGCGGAGCGGGTGCGACCACCTCCGCGGCGCTGCAGGCGGATCTGGGAGCGGGTCTAGGAACGGCTGGTGGATCCGGTTTCGATCCTGCACGACTGAGCTATGAGCGCTGGCGACTGCGGCCTGGCGGCCGCGAGCCGGTTCCTCACCGCGGTCGCGGGCGTTTCGTGTTGTCCGCGCCATGGATGGTCTATCGATTGACTCTTGGAACATCCGTCGAGCGCGTCCTGCCCCTGCTGCTGGCCGTGGCTCCCGCTTCCTGCCGGAAGTAGGGCGGCGCGGTGCCGGAAGCTTCGGCCAGCCGTGCGAATCGACCGGCCCGGCTCCCGACCTGGCCGCCGTTGCCGCCCTTACTCCTTCGTCTCGGCCAAGCGGAGCAAAATGCCGCCGCCTCTGGGCAGCTGAAGTTGGTCGGCGAGCGACCATTTCCCTGTCCCGGCATCGAATCTCTCCAACGGGCCGGGCTTGATCAGCCGGATCGTCCGCTCCGAGGTGTGGGCGGGATTCACGATGAGGAAGAGCTTGGCTCCCGCTTCGTTTCCAGTGCTGAAGATACTGATGAGAATGCCGCTCAGGTTTTTGCACGGCACGAATTTCTGCGGCTCCACGGGCGGTTCGAAAAGGAATCCGCTGTTCTCGGCGAGCCCGCGCGTGCCGGGTTGTTGCATCCCGACATGGTACACGCCCACCGCTCGCATCGGCTGCAGGATCGACGCGATGCGCAGGAATTCACGGTTCAGGGACTTGGCGGTCTCGAAGAGGGGCGTCGGGCTCCGGTCGCCGAAGTTGACAAAGCCGCCCTCGTGGCCGGGATAGGAGTAGATGTAGTAGGAAATTCCCTGTGCCCCGTAGGCGAGCGTGGTGTAGACGAGGAAGCGGAGTTCATCCGGCCCCGGAACCCGCGGGGAGGCTGGGGACGCAAGGGAACCCGGCGTCCAACTGCTGGCCTGGACGATGTTCAGGAACGGCAGGTCCGCCTCGAGCGCCCGCTCCCGCACCAGCGCGAGGTTCCGGAAGTAGTCCGGCCCGTCCCCGCCGGCGTGAAAGTGGTAGTGATCGTAGCTCAGGATCTGCGGGCGCACCTCTTGGCAGAACAAGTCGAGATACTCGCCGTAAGCGGCGCGCGGGTTCGCCTTCCACCCCGAGTTGCTCGTTGGTGGCGTACATGGGGAGCAGGTTCACATAGGCGGCATGGGCGGGATCCCGCTCCCGCAGGTGGGCTGCCAGTTTCGCCAGCGCGGGAAAATTCGCCGCTGATGGTTCGTCCGAGAGGTGGTAGGCGAAGAGCGCGGGGTTGGGCTTCACCCTGTCGATCAGCCGGTCGAGGGCCGCCCGGCGGTCCGGATCGTCAAGGGAGGCAGGATCGAGAAGCGGATCGGTCAGGAGCGCCCTCAACTGGAAGCGGTCGGCGAGCTCCAGCTCTTTCTCGCTACACCAGACCATGTTCCAGCCACCCTCCACGAGCTGGCGCGCGGCCGGTTCGACCATGGGAGGTCCGCCGAGGAAACCCGGGCCTCCCCAGTAGGTCACGAACGGCTCGCCGATGTCCCACTCGGCGGCAGCGGGTGGCAAGCCACCGGCGGAGAGCGTCATCAAGATTGCGAGTAACGGTTTCATCTTCAACAGATGACTTGGACTGCGGGAAGAGACAAGATCTGGTGCCGCTCGCCGCAATTACGTTGGAAGACAGGCCATTGCTTCCAGATCGATCCGCTTGTCGGAATCTTCCGGCGATCCGGGGCGCATGCCGTGCATCGCCGGGGTGCGGCGGACGGTCCTGCCGGCGGTCAATTTCGGCAATGGAGACTTTCCTCGGTTCCCGAATACCTCGGGCGGAGCCGGTCCATCAACAAGCTGATCCCGACCCCCTGGATCATCTGATTGAGCGCCCTCGCCCCCGGTCGGAGCCATTCCGGCAGGCAAGCCGAGCGTCACGCCGACGAGGACGGACAGGAAGAAGCCCCACGTGTTCCCTGAGCAGCGACATCATGGCGTATTCACCAGGACGCCTTTTTCGGCGGGTTCAACGATGCCGCCGTCGATTCGGCCGCGGCAATGGTTCGGCACCCACGGCCGAGATTCTCCCGCCGATCTCGCCAGCGCGTCTGAAAGCCCACCCGCTGGAGCCACGGGTTGTTGCAGGTGATCCGGGAGGAACGGGATGCCCAGGGTTGCATCGCCAAGATTCCTAGGCTAGTTGAACAACTTCCAGCTCCTAAAGAGCATCGCCGATGCGGACACCGCGCCCGCCGGCCGCCCGGTCTACGGGTCGCGCCGCTCGGAGCCATATTCGCCATGACCAGCTAAAACGAACGCCGCGCCCCGAGAGTCCACTTTCCTGACGAAGGTCAGAATCCCGCCGAGTTCCCAAGCGACAGCCCGACCTCGCGATCCTGCTGATGGCATGATTCCCAGGCGGACGGCCGGGAACGTTGGCTATGCCGATTCACGCACCCGTATTTTCCGATCTCGCCATGTTGGAAGCACCCGCCGCCAAACCCGGAATTCTGTTGGTGGACGACCGGCCAGACAAGCTGCTCGCTCTCCGGACGATGTTGGAAGACCCGGGCCAGAAGCTGATCTGCGCGGGTTCTGGCGATGAGGCGCTGCGAAAGCTGCTGCACGAGGACTTCGCCGTCATCCTGCTGGACGTGAACATGCCCGGGATGGACGGCTT
>CBFGTW010000195.1:0-6835 GCA_965651855.1 uncultured Verrucomicrobiales bacterium | reverse complement strand
GTCGTTTTCAACGCCGACCTCAACAAGTCGGGCTCCGGCCAGCTCACCCTGGCGGCCGGCACTTACAGCGGCGCGGGCGACATCAACCTCAACGAAGGTTCCATCAAGCTCAACGCCGGCGGGTCGCTGCCGCTCGTCATCTCGGGTCCCGGGAAACTCGCCGCCAATTTCTCGTCCACCCTGATCCTTTCGCAGAACTCGGGCACCTTCGACGTCACCCGTCCCTTCCAGTTCAACAACACCTCCAGCCTCGAAACCGGCAGCGGGACCGGCGGCAAGACGGGCGTCTTCGAGATCGCCTCGGACATGGAGTGGAACGGCATCCACACCATCACTAACCAAACCGGCGCCGTGGACTACGAATTCTCCGGGGTCATGTCTGGCTCCGGACTCGTCACGAAAAGCGGCCCCCGGCACGTGTGGCTCGGCGGCACCGGTTCCAACACGCTCAGCGGGATCTTCACCGTCACCGAGGGTGAACTCCACCTGAACAAAACCGCCGCGACCGCCATCGCCGGGGATATTCTCATCACCGGCGGAAGCGTCCGGATGGAACAGCCGGACCAGATCGTCGACAGCGCGGACATCACGGTCACCGGCGGCCAGTTCATCAATACCGGCGGCCATGAGGACACCATCGCCTCGCTGACAATCAGCTCTGGCGCCACCTCCAGCGTTTCCGGTCTCGACGTCGCGGGCGCCACGACCTTCACCAACGGCATCCACGAGGTGAACTCCGGGCAGACCTTCACCACCGACAGCCTCCACATCTCGAACAACGCGGCATTGCGCCTGGTCGGCAACGCCGGCGAAGGCCAGTCGTCTGTCGCCAACATCGGCGCCGGCGGCCTCGTCCTCGACACCGGCCGCGTGATCTACGGCAACGCCGGAAACACCTCGACCATCCAGCTCAACCTCGCCGGCGACGTGGTGTCCACCGGCACCAGCCTGTTCACCGCCACCAACTACGACGGCCAGCGGATCATCGACCTTCAGGGCGACAGCCGTTCGTTCGCCGTCGGCGACGGCACGCTCGACATCCGCACAAGCGTCCGGAACGGCACGCTCGTGAAATCCGGCGAGGGCACGCTGATCCTTTCCGCGGCCGGCTCGACGGGAGACTTCTCCTTCACCGAAGGCCCCGTCCAAGTCGCCGCACAGGTCGATGCCGGAAACGTCACGCTGTCCGGCGGGCAGCTGCTGATGGACGTCGGCGGCGACACACCCGCGCGGATCACGACGACCGGCGACTTCACCGCGAGCGGCGGCTCGATCGAGCTTTCGGCCCTCGAGGGTCCGATCACGCCGGGAACCGTGGAGTTGGTCCGCTACGGCGGCACGCTCACCGGCACGCCCGCCGTCAACATCCCCGCCGAACTCGCGGCCAGCCGCATGAATCCGGTGGTGGACTACGGTACCGGCGCCGACAGCTCCATCACCCTCACCTCCACCGCGCTCCCGCTCACGCTGACCTGGCATGGCGGCGGCGGCGGGGTGTGGGACGACACCGCCTCGAGCTTCAACGGCGGCTCCGAAACCTTCCATCCGCTCGACTCCGTGATCTTCGACGACGCCGGAATCAGCGGCTCGATCCAGCTCGACTCCGAGGTTTTCCCGACGGATGTCGTTTTCGACCACGGCGATACCCGCGCCACCTACACGCTTTCCGGCACCGGCGGCATCGCCGGCACGGCCAAGCTGACCAAGGACGGCACCGGCACCACCATCATCGCCACGGACAACAGCTACACCGGTGGCACGGACATTCTCGGCGGCATCCTGCAGGTTGGCGACGGCGGCCTCACCGGCAGCCTCGGCACCGGTCCGGTGTTCGTCGAGGCGGGAGCCACCCTCGAATTCGCGCGCGACGGCGTTCTCGTGTTCGACCCGGCCATTTCCGGTTCCGGCGATCTCGTGGCAAGCGGCCCGGGCACCGTGGCGCTCACCACCAACAACGACGACTTCACCGGCAGCGCTTGGGTCACCGGCGGCACGCTGCAGTTCGGAAATGGCGGCGCGACCGGTTCGCTCGGGCTCTCGCCGGTCGAGATCAGCGCCGGAGCCACGGTGGTCATCCAACGCACCGGCACGCCGACGATCGCCAACAGCTTCAGCGGCGAAGGAGCGCTGACGATCATCGGCGGCGGCCCGATTCTCACCGGATTCAACATGCATTCCGGCGGCGTCACCGTCACCGGCGACGGCCACCTGCGCGTGCCTTCGGACAACGCCCTCGGCGATTGGCCGATGGACCTCATCCCGGATGCCGTCCGGCTCGACTTCGGCGGCCTGAAGAACCAGGACTCGGACACCGTCGTCGACTCCTACCGCGGCCTCACCATTTCCGGCGAAGCCTACTTCACCGCCGGCTGGTCGAAGTCCCTCACCATCGCCGGCCCAATCACCGGCGAGGGCGACATCTTCGTGAACTATGATTCCGGCCGCGTGATCTTCAGCGATCCGACCAGCGACTGGGACGGCGTCCTCACCCTCGGCGCCGACAAGCCGGGAGCCACGGGAACCACCGGCGGGAACCTGGAAATCGACACCATCACGAACGGCGGAGTTCCGGGGCCGCTCGGCATCGCCTCCGCGGATCCGGCGAATCTCGTCTTCAACGGCGGCCGCCTGATCTACAGCGGCGATGAAGCCGCGACCGACCGCGGATTCACCCTCGCGGCACAGGGTACCTTCGAGGTGGTGTTTTCCTCCCTCGCGATGAACGGCCAAGCGACCGGCGAAGGCAGCCTCAGGAAAGTGGGCGACGGCATCTTGACGCTCGGCGGCGAGAACGACTTCGTCGGGAACGTGATCGCCGACGACGGCGTGCTCGCCATCACCCACACCGACGCGCTCGGAGACCCGTCCAAGACCCTCATCGTCGCCGGGAACGCCGGCGCCGGCCAAGTCCCCGAGTTCCAGCTCAGCGGCGGGATCTCGCCCACCGTGGCGGAAGTCCAGACCTCCGGCGCGGGGGTCGACGGCGCGACTGGCGTGCTGCGCAACATCTCCGGCGACAACACGCTCAATATCACCAACCAGTTGACTTTGAGGACGGGCGTCGCCGGTAGCACCTTCTACTCGGATGCCGGCACCCTCACCATCAACGCCCCGCTGATCATCGCGAACGCCACCAACCGCTTCGTGACCCTCGCCGGCCCCGGCGACGGCACGATCAACGCGGTCATCGCCGACGGCACCACCGTCAACCTCCCCGTCACCAAGAACGGCTCCGGCACGTGGTCGCTCAATGGCGCGCACACCTACAGCGGCGCGACCACGGTCAACGAGGGCGTCCTGTCGCTCGGGCAAGCCTCGTTGCACGACGAAGCTGCGGTCGTCATCGGGGAGAACGGCACGCTCGACCTGAACTTCGCCGGCACCGACGCCGTCGGCTCGCTCACCATCAACGGCGAACTCAAGGAAAACGGCATCTACAACGCCCAGACCGACCCCGGTTTCATCACCGGGGACGGCAGCATCCGGGTGGGCCCGGCGGAAGGCGGCTACGACAGCTGGCTGGCCGGCTTCTCCTTCCAGACCGGCGTGAACGACGGCCCGAACGACGATCCGGACGGCGACGGCATCGACAACCTGCTCGAATACGTCCTCGGCGGCGTCCCCGTCGGAGCCGGCGCGGGCGACACCTCGATCCTGCCAAGCCAGACGGTCACCGACACGGACGTCGTGCTCACCTTCGAGCGCAGCGTCGAGTCCCGCGATGACGTGACCCTCAAGGTCCAGTGGTCCGACGATCTGGCGAGCTGGCAGGACTTCGCCACCGTCGGCTCGGCCAGCGCCCTGCCGGAAGTGAGCGTCACCCCGGACACGCCGAGCGCCGGGCTCGACACCATCGTCGTTACCGTCCCGCGGAGCCTCGCGGACGGCGGCACGATCTTCGTCCGGCTCCACGCCGTTCGCTGATCCGCGAACCCACCGGCTCTTCACGAACAGCGCGGGCAGCCATGCCCGCGCTGTTTTCGTGTACGGATCTTCAGTTGTCGGCCAGCGCGACCCTCAGGCGAAGCCATCGGCGGGCTTCGCCGGTCATCGGGACAGCGGCACGGCGCAGCTCGATTTCTCCTTCCGAGGAAACCGGCACGTCCTCCACCGGCGACCATTCGACCAGATCGGTCGAGGTTTCCACGCCGACCACCACGCCGGTGGCGGTGGTGCTGCGCGGGAAGGTGAAGGTGAACTCCTCGCCGTCCGGCTGACCGTCCGCCTGGGTTCCCTCACGCGAGCGCGGGTCGCTCCCCAGTGCGTATTCGACGAGGTTCGGCAGACCGTCGCCGTCGGGGTCCGCCGCCAGTCCCCAGAGGGTGGACTCGAGGGAGGGATCGTCGAGTTCAGCGGAGCTGAAGTGGAGCGTGCGCCACGGGCCGATGCCGCTCTCCGCAGCCGGTTCGGAAACCCGGATCTCCATCGCGTTGAGGTAGGCGAAGTTTCCTTGGAGCGCGAGGAGGCCGAGGAACACCTGGCCGAAGCGATCCGGCCGGACGCCGGAAATCACCGCGACTTCATCATCGTTACCGGCGAAGCCGCCGTTCGAGCCGATACCGGAGCCGCTGGTCTGCAAGTCGAGGGTCTGGCGTTCCGCGCCGCTCACCGTGTAACGCGTGATGCGGGTGTCCGCCGTGTTCCGCGAGCCGAACAGCCGGAACTCGTACTCCAGTGCCGGATCGAGGCCGTCGAGCACGAAGCCGCCGGGCACGTCGTCGTCTCCGCCGCCGACCTGGTCGTCCGCGGTCGAGAAGAAGTAGTCCTGCGTCGCCGATTCGACGCCGAGTTCGCCGAGCAGGGCGGGGGACGGTCCGTCGGGAGCCATCAGGCCGCCGTTGCGCTTGCCGTTGACGATGAAGCCGCCGGTGATGGCGAGGCGGATGCCGGTGTCCGCGCCGCTGGCGGTGACCAGGCCCGTGACACGTTCGCCCGAATTGATGCCCGCGCCGCCGTCGAGCGGATACCAGTGGTTCCAGTGATTGCCGTTCGCGTCCGGACTGGCGGTCGGGCCGCCGTCGAGCGCGGCGGACGGACCGAAGTCGAAGAAGATCCGCTCGCCCGGTCCGGGAGTGGCCGGATTTTCCACCGGCTCCTTGTTTGGCGCGAGCACCGCCTCGAGCGCGGGGCGTACGATCTTCGTCCACTCCGCGTAGCCGGCCGTGCCGAGGTGCAGGCCGTCGATGTACATCGAGGCGAAGGCGGCGGGCTCGAGCGATTCGAAGAAGGCCGGCAAATCGACGTAGTGAACGGTCGGATCCGTCCCGGCGTAGGCGGCGATCTGGGCGTTGAGCTCCTTCCTCCGCTCCTCGATGGCCGCGCTGTCGGGTGTGGGCGTGACGCCGAGGTAGAGCACCGGCACGTCGCCAAGTTCAGGCCGGATGATCCCGAGGAAGGTCTGGAAGTCCGCGAACACCTGCCCGGCGGATTTCCCCGAGCGGAGGTCGTTGGTGCCTTCCCACATCACGATCGCGGCCGGCCGGTAGGGCAGCACGATGTGGTGCGCCACCGAGTTGAGCTCCGCGAGCTGCGAGCCGCCGAAGCCGCGCTGGATGATCCGGTAATCCGAGAAATCCTCCGCCAGCGCTTCCCAGCGGCGGATGCTCGAGCTGCCGACGAAGAGCACCGCGCCGGGCTCGATGGGATCGAGCGCGTCCTGCTCGACCCACTTCGCGATCGATGCCGGCGGCGGCGCGAGGATCTTCGGAACGGCCGGCCCCTCGATAATCTCGAGCGCGCCGAGGTAGGCGAAGTTCCCGGCCGCGACGGCGAGCTGGAGGCTCACCTCGCCCGAGGTGTCGGCCTGGATGCCGTCGAGGCGGATGACCGTGTTGTTGTTGCCGTTGTAGCCGCCGGCGCCGATCGCCGCGCCCGAGGTCTGGAGGGTGTCGGTGAAGGTGCCGCCGGCCGAGTTGATGGTGTAGCGCGAGCGCCGCAGCTCGGCGGTCTCGCGGGTGCCGAACAGGCGGAAGTCGTAGAGCCGGTCCGGCCGCAGGCCGGTGATCCGGAGCGTGCCGGTGCCCGAGGCACCCTCCACGAAGAAGTAGTCCTGGGTCGCGGTGGCCACGGCGAACTCGCCGAGCAGCGCGTCATCCGGAGCGAGCAGCCCGCCGTTCTGGATGCCGTTCGCCTTCCAGCCGCCGGAGGAAACCATGACTCCGAGGGACGTCGCGTCGCCGGCTGTGGTGACGAGGCCGCCGGCCGAGCTGCCGTTCGCCACGTCGAAGCCGGCGGTGAGGTTGTTCCAGTGGTGGCCGAAGCCGTCCGGACTCGCGGTCGGATTGCCGTTGGCGCCGTCGTTCCGGCCAAAGTCGATCCTCACCCGGGCGGGCGTCACCGGCGCGACCGGTGGGACCTCTTCGCCCTCGACAATCTCGAGAATCCCGAGATAGGCGAAGCCGCCGGCCGCGACGGCGGCTTGCAGCCGGATCTCGCCCGCCGCGTCGGGCTGCACGGCGGGAAATCTGACGAGCGTCCGGTCGTTGCCGTTGTAGGAACCGCTGCCGGTTCCGGGGCCGGAGGTCTGGAGCGTCTCGCGGAAGACGCCGTTGCCGGCTGTCACCCGGTACGACGTCCGTCGTACTTCGTCGGTTGCCCGCGTGCCGAACATCCGCAGCTCGTAAAGCCGGCCGGGATCGAGTCCCGTCAGCTTCAGGTTGCCGGCGGCGGACGTTCCCTGGAGGAAAAAGTAGTCCTCGGTGGCGGTGCCGACCGCCAGCTCGCCGAGCAGGTCCGCGGAGGGATCGAGCAATCCGCCGTTTCGGATGCCGTTCGACATCCAGCCTCCGGAGGTGACGGTCAGGCCGATGACTGTCGGGGCGTTTTCAGTGGTGAC
>CBFGTW010000194.1:0-6843 GCA_965651855.1 uncultured Verrucomicrobiales bacterium | reverse complement strand
TGCGCGGCAACGGCCGTGCGGCGGCGGGCGTGCTGTGGAGCCTGCGCGACCTGCGCGTGGACGTGGCGGCTCCGTAGCTCGTAACGAGTCCCGATCGCGGGCTAGCCAGCCGGTCCGAGGATCCCTCGCCCTCAGGTGCTTGGTTGATCTGGAAATGGAGGACGGATGCAACCGGAAGCGGAGCGAAGGGCCCGCAACACGCCTTCCGCGGACGGCGGCGCGCCGTCCAGTGTCCGGACAAGCCAGTCGCACAGCGGCGAGCAAACACCCCTTTCCCGGGCGAGTGACGCTGCGGCCCGTGACGCACGCACGCCTTCCGGAAGCCAGCCGAGGTCGGCTTCGAGGTCCCGCAACGACCTTCCAGTGGCGAGCCACTGCCCGAATCTCCGGTTGTGACTGTCCGGCGAGAATCCGGTGGCGACCAGATCGCCCAGCCCGGCCAAACCCAGGATGGTTTCCCTCCGGGCGCCATGGGCGACAGCGATCTCCGCCATCTCACTTACGCAGGCGGTGACCGCCGCGGCCTCCAGGTTCCGAGCCCCGCCGATCAGCCGGTCCATGGACCCCAGCAGGATCGCGTAAACGTTCTTGAGGATCCCGCCTAGCGTCGCGCCTTGGATGTCGGTGGTGACGGACGTGGAGAATGTCGCTCCGGAAAACCATGCCGCCACCCGTCGCGCGGCTTCCTCAAACGGCGACGCGAAGACCACGAATGAAGGACGGCCGCGGGCAAATTCGGTGGCGATCGCGGGTCCGCCCAGATGAACGCAGGTCCGCCGGGCGAGGCGCTCGAGCATCAACGGCATCACCTGTCGGCTCTCCGGGGCGAAGCCCTTGGCGACGTTCAACAAGATCGCGTCGTCCCGGATCGCGGGCAGGACCGGCGCGATCGTTGACGCGGCGAAGGCGGATGGGACGCACACGATCACCAGCGCCGCGTTTTTCACGCATTCCGCCGCGGAGGCACAGGAGGCGATGCCGGCGTGCAACGGGACGCCTGGGAGGAACCGCCGGTTCTCGCGATTCCGCCGGATGTCGTCGACCACCTCCGGAAAGTGGTCCCAGATCGTGACGCGACATTGTTGCCCGGCCAGCACCTGGGCCAAAGCGGTTCCCATGTTCCCGCCGCCGAGGATGGCGATCGACGGCGCCGAGGAATTGCTTGGGACGGGATGCACGGGGCCAACTTGGGCGGAGGGCCCGCGGTGCGCGAGGGAAAGTGCGCTCGCCCGTGGGCTCGGCCGACACGTAGGATCCGCCGGGACCTGCAACGGAATCTGGGGACACCAAGTGGAGGGAGCCCGTCAGCGGGCGCCGGGCGGGGGATTGGCGGGCGCGGGGGGATTGTCAGAGCGCCGCGGGCTCCCTCCGGGAGCGTGGATGCCGCTTTCCGGATCCGCCGGATGGTCTTCCGGGCGCCGGGGCTCCGTGCCTTGCCGGATCAGGCGCTCGGTGGCTATGCACCGGGCGGTGGCTTCGGGGGGAGTGGAGGCGCGGGAAGCCATAGGGTGGAGGATTGCGAGCGGCTTGGAAATTGCGGAATACGCAACCCGCTGTCAAGCCGCATTGCATGATTGCGGGCCGGTCAATCCCGCGCTAGCCCTCCGTCATGTCGTGGACGCGGGAGTGGATGCGGGACTGGTTGGGCAGCGGCGCGTTGCGGCGGACGCAGCTCGAGCTGGCGGGATTGGCGGAGGTGGACCCGGCGAACATTTCCCGTTGGTTGAGCGGGCAATCCAAGCCGGATCTCGAGGCGGTCGAACGAATGGCCGGAAAGCTGGAACCGGGCGAGGCGTCGCGGCTGCTGGTGGCGTGGCTGCGCGACCGCACGCCATCGTCGCTGCGGCATCTGGTGGAGGTGACGCCGGGCGTCGCGCGGGTGGCGGAGGATGCCACGGAACGTTTTCCGGACGGCATGAGCGCGGAACTGCGCGAGCGACTCGTATTTTTCGGCCGCCTGGCCATGGAGAATCCCGACGTCCGCCGGATCATCGACGTCTGCTACGAAGCGGCGAAACGCGGGCGCGCCGGGGAGCAGGAGCGGCGGCTGGGGAGGCAGGAAGGGACGGCGAGATGATGGGAGATTGGGCGATTGGGACGCCTCGCGGACCGACTCGGCCTAATCCCACGGCTCGCCGGAGTCGCCCTCGATGAAGGCGCGCAGTTCGGGATCGTCGGTTTTTTCCAGCTCGCCGGGCGTGCCGAGCCAGTAAACCTCGCCGGCTTTCAGGTAGACCACGCGGTCCGCGATGCGGAACACGCTGCGCATCTCGTGGGTGACCACGACATTGGTCATCCCGTGCGAGCGCTGGAGGTCCTTGATCAGGTGGTCGATGGAATCCGCGGTGACGGGATCGAGTCCGGCGTGGGGCTCGTCATAGAGCACGCAGGCGGGGCGGTCGACGACGGCGCGGGCGAGCGCGACGCGCTTGCGCATGCCGCCGGAGAGGTCGGATGGCAGCTTCTCCTCCTGGCCGGGAAGGCGAACGATGTCGAGCGCCTTGCGGACGCGGTCGGCGATCTCGTCATCGTCGTTCACTCCGGACTCGCGGAGCGGAAACGCGACGTTTTGTCCGACGGTGAGGGAGTCGAAAAGCGCGCCGGCCTGGAACATGATGCCGACTTTATGACGCACGGGCCCGAGCTCCCGCTCGTCGAGGTGGGCGATCTCGGTGCCGTCCACGAGGATGCTGCCGGCGGTGGGCTTGAGCAGGCCGGGCAGGTGCTTCAGGAAGACGGATTTCCCGCCGCCGGAGCCTCCGAGGATGACGAGTGTTTCACCGCGGAGGATATCGAGATCGATGCCGCGCAGGACCTCGTTGCTGCCGAACTGCTGGCGCAGTCCGCGCACGCGGATGAAGACTTCGGGTTCGGCGGCCATGCGAGGAGCATCCACGGCTCCGGCGCGCGATCAAGGCGAGTCGACGAAGCAGCGCTCGAGACGCGAGATTTCCGTGGTGCCGAGCAGCATGAAGACGTGCCGTCCGTCGCACCAGCGGGCGACGGAAAAACAGCCGTGCTCGCCGAATTGCGGAGCCTTGTGGCAAGGCAGGTCGCCGGAGACGTCCTGGCGCTTGAAGATCACCAGGTGGAGCGTGCCGCCCTCGCGCTGGTCGAAGCAGACGAGCGAGCCGCGCTTGCCGTCGATGACCAGCTCGCGGCAGCCCACGGCTTCGAGATTCTGCAAGCCCGGCGGAAGAAGTTTCGGGCACGGCAGCTTGCGTTCCTCGAGGTGCTCGACGGGCATCCCCTCGGCGCGTGCGGGATCGACGGAGAAAAACGGCGTGGTGAAAGTGCGGACGAAACCGGCCTCGATCAGGTCCACGGGGATGGGGGCCGGCCGGGAGGCGGTCGTGGCGGGCGCGGCGGTGGGTTCCTGGCGGACGAGGGCGAAGGCGAGCGCGACGCCGGCCGCGGCGGCGAGAGGAACGCCGACGCGTTTCCACAGCGCCGGCCGTGCGGCGAGGGCGGAACGTTCCATCGCGGCGATGGCCTGGGCGCGCAACGAGTCGGGCGGCCGGATCGTGGCGAGGGCGCCGATCACCGCCGCGTCGAGTTCGTCCTCGGCCTGTGGAAGATCGCCGCGGTTGGCGGTGAGGCTGCCGAGGATGTCGTCCCGCAGGGTAGCCGGCACGGGTGTGGCGGCCATGGCGGCGGCGATCGCGGAATCCATCGCTCGCTCGCGGGCGAGCCAGTCCGCGAGTTCGCGGTCCCCGGCGGCGGCTTGGAGCGCCTCGGCGAAGTCGGAATCCGCGGCGTCCGCGCCGTCGGGCCGGAAGCTGCGGAGGATGAAGCGCGCTTCTTCCCTATCCATGGCGGTGGTGCAGGACCTCGGGTTCGAGCTGGAGGATGTTTTTCGGAGCGCTGGAAGGCTCCGCGGTCATCTGGCGGCGGAGGATTTCCTTTCCGCGGGAAATGCGGGACATCACCGTGCCGATCGGAATTTCGAGGATGGCGGCGATTTCCTTGTAGCTGTGCTGCTGGAGATAGAACAAGGCGAGCGGGGCGCGGTAGGTTTCGTCGAGCTTGCCGAGCAGATCGAGCGCGCGCTGGCCGTCCATCTGGCGTTCGGCGTCGTCATCGGAGCTGGTGGTGCAGACGGTGTTTTCCTCGTCGATCGGATCGCCGCTGAACTTCGAGGCGCGGCGGCGCTGGCTGAGGAACTCCCGGTGAAGGGTGGTGAAGAGCCAGGTTTTCGCCTTTGAGCGGTCGCGGAGCTGGCCGCCCTTCTGCGCCCAGATGCAGAACGTTTGCTGGACCAGGTCGCCCGCGCGATCGGCATCCCGCGTGAGCGAGAGGCCGAACCGGAAGAGCGCCTGGTAGTGGGCGTCGACGAGTTCCGCGAATTCCGTCATTGGCGCAGCTTAGAGCGGCTACCCGAACGGGCTATTCCGAATTTTCCGGAAAATCCCGGACCTTGCCTGGCGTAGCCTGAACCCTTCGAATCGCCGACTTCATGATCTTCCGCGCCGCCCTTACCCTCGCCTCCGCTCTCGCTGTCGAAGCCGCCGCCGCCGACCTTCGGCTGGAAAAGGCGGAGGACAGGCTCCGCGTCTTCCGCGGCGACGAGTTGCTCACCGCCTACCGCAGTGATTGGCGCGTGCCGTATCTGTATCCCGTCCGCTCGCTGTCCGGTGCGAATCTCACCCGCCACTGGCCGGTGGACGACTCGTTCGAAGGCGAGGAGCGCGACCACCCGCACCACCGGTCGCTGTGGCTCGCGCACGGCGCGGTGAACGGCTACGACTTCTGGGCCTTCCACGACGGCAAGGACGCCGCCATCGAGCACCGTGGATTTTCCGCCGCCGAGGCGAAGGATGGCACCGCCAGCTTCACCGCCGATCTCGCCTGGACCGCCGGCGGCAAAACGCACCTCAGCGAGAAGCGCACGCACGTCGTCCGGTTGCTCGACGACAAGACGTGGCAACTCGACGTCACGAGCGAACTCACCGCACCGGATGACGACGCACTTTTCGGCGACACGAAGGAGGGCATGTTCGCCATCCGCCTCGACCGCACGCTGCGCGTCAAAGGACGCCAGGCCGAGGCGAAGCTCGTGGACAGCGAAGGCCATCAGGACGGCGACGTCTGGGGCAAGCGCGCCCAGTGGATCGCCACGCACGGACCCGACGAGAAGGACCAGCCGGTGGTGATCGCGATGTTCGACCACCCGGAAAACCTCCGCCATCCGACCTGGTGGCACGCCCGGGACTACGGGCTGCTCGCCGCGAATCCCTTCGGCATCCACGATTTCGAGAACCTCCCGGACAAGCGCCCCGGCGAGCATGTCTTGAAGAAGGGCGACACGCTCGTTTTCCGCTATCGCGTCGTGTTCCACCACGGAGACATGGAATCCGCCGGTGTCGCCGAGCGCTGGAACGACTTCGCCGAATTGAAAACCCAACCCGAAAACCCATGAAACGCCGCCAATTCCTCACCGCCTCCGCCCTCGCCGGCAGCTGGTCGCTGCTGTCTCCCTTCGCCCGCGCCCAAGGTGCCAACGGCGACCTGCGCGTCGCGGTGATCGGCCTGAACGGCCGCGGCAAGGGGCTGGCGCGCGAGGTTTCCCGCTGCCGCGGTGCCCGGCTCGTCGCGTTGTGCGACGTGGATTCCGCGGTCCTCGACCGCATCGCCGCCGACTTCGAGAAGAACGACGTCAAGACGGCGAAGTACGACGACTACCGTAAAGTCTGCGCCGACAAGGACATCGACGCCGTCGTCATCGCCACGCCGAACCACACGCACTCGCTGATCGCCACCACCGCCGCGGCGAACGGGAAGCACGTTTACGTCGAGAAGCCGGTCTCCCACAACGTCTGGGAAGGCCGGCAGCTCGCCAAGGCGGCGGAGAAACACGGCGTCGTCATCCAGCACGGCTTCCAACGCCGGTCCGAGACCGGCTGGGCCGAGGCGCTCGAATGGATCGCCACCGGAAACATCGGCAAGATGACCCTCGCCCGCGGCCTGTGCTACAAGCCGCGCAAGGCGATCGGGCAGGTCGGCACTCCGGCCAAGCCGCCGTCGACGGTGAACTACGATCTCTGGTCCGGCCCGCGCGAGCCGGTCCCGGTGCCGCGCAAGCAGTTCCACTACGACTGGCACTGGCAGCTGCCCTGGGGCAATGGCGACCTCGGGAACCAAGGCCCGCACCAGCTCGACGTCTGCCGCTGGGCGGTGGGCGATCCGGTTCTCCCCGCAGCCGTGATTTCCGCGGGCGGTCGCCTCGGCTACGAAGACGACGGCCAATGGGCGAACACCCAGATCGTTTGGTATGACTACCAACCCGTTCCTGTCATCTTCGAGGTCCGGGGACTTCCGGAAAAAGACATGGATTACGATACGGGCATGGACAAGTTCAAGGGCCAGGACGTCGGCAACGTGATCGAGTGCGAGGGCGGTTGGCTCGCCGGTGGCCACAATCCGGAGTGCAAGGTCTTCGACAACGACGGCAAGGAACTCCGCAAGTTCAGCGGCGGCGGCGGGCACATGCAAAACTTCGTCGATGCCGCGCACGCCGGGAAAGTCGAGCCGATCCGCGGCGCCGAGTGCGGGCATCTTTCCTCCGCCTTGGCGCATCTCGGGAACATCTCGTGGCTGCTCGGAAAGGAGATCCCCGGTACCGGCGGACGCGACGCATTCCCCGATCCGAAAGGCTCGGAAGCCTTCGACCGGATGGCCGCCCATCTCGGGGCGAACGGCGTCGATCTGGAGAAATCGCCGGTCAAGGTCGGGCCGCTGCTGACCTTCGATGCCGCCCAAGAGCGCTTCAACGGCGAGCACGCCGAGCGCGCGAACGAGCTGCTCAAGGGCAGCTACCGCCCGGGATTCGAGATCGAGGTTTGA
>CBFGTW010000193.1:0-6862 GCA_965651855.1 uncultured Verrucomicrobiales bacterium | reverse complement strand
CGAAGAGACAGGCATTGCGGGTCGACGGCTCGACGATCTCGAGCCACTTGCCGTCCGGCCGACACTCGAGCATCTCGCCGGAGGTGATCGGGCGGGTGCCGTCGCCTTGGTAGTTCGTGTCCGGCCGCGTGAAGAACAGGTTCCCCCACTCATCGTAGCTGCGGACCATCCGGCGGGATCCGCTCTGGTCCTTCTGGCGCGTCACCTCCGCCTCGTGCGCCCATTGGCGGGCGTAGAGCGTGAAAATGTCCGCCCAGGCGTTCGTGTCCGCCACGTCCCCCTCCAGCAAGGCTTCCACGGCGGCGTGCTGCAGCCGGAGCTGGCCGAGCCGCACGCCGGCGTCGGGGTTTTCCTGGCTCATGGCGGTGAGCGTGCCGAGCGCCGAAAGCAGCTCGAGCCCCTCGCCTTCGGGGTCGCGGAAGGTCTTGTCCAGCCACTCGCGGCCGGAACCGTCGTCGAGTTCCGGAATCAGGGAAAGCGCGCGGAAGAGCGCTTCGGCGCGGGCTTCCAGCGGCGCCTTCTCGTTTGTTAGAAACGAGGTCGAAAGCTCCCATGCCAGCGGCAGCGCATCCTTTCCCGCGTCCTCCGGATGCCGCTGGGTGAGTTCCGCGCGGTGCCGCGCGATCAGATTGATCGCGGTGAAATCATCGTTCGCGCGAGCTTCGGCGGGATCGGGGAGAAACCGCCCGGCCTCGCGCACAAAGCCGGTCTCGAGCAACAACTCCGCCGCGCGCTGCCGGTTCTTCGCGTCCTCTCCGCCGAAATGCGGGACGCCTTCATCCAAGCCTGCGAAGAAATCCTCCGGCGGCCTCGGCGTCTTCGGCAGCAGCTTCGCCAACACCGCCATCTGCTCCTTGTCGGGCGGCTGCGGCGCGCAGCCCAACAGCCCGAGGAAGTCTTCCGGCGGGAGATAAGCCGCCTGCGTGTGCGGCTTCGCCCCTTGGGCTTCCAGTTCCGGCGGCGGCTGCACCGGCATGGGCGACGACAGCTTTTGCAAGAGCAACTGGTAAGCCGGCGCGGCCGCGTCTTCCGGCAGATCCTTGAGAAAATCCCGCGCCTTGTCCCAGCGGCCGAGCGTCACGTTCCGACGGAACGTCTCGGCCTCGTCCTTAAAGCGCTCGAATTCCTGGTCCGGCGGCTCCACCGCCTCCTGCGTCCGCGCCTCGTCGAGCCGCGCCGCGAGAATGCCGGCGGTCGACCGGTCGATCCGCAACTCTTGGAGAATCGCGAGCCGTTGCTGCGCCGGCGTCAGCTCCGGGCGCTGCCGGCTTTGCTCGATGAGCTGGCGGAGGCGGTTGAAATCCAGCTCGCCGCCGGCCGCTGGAGCTGCTGCCGGCGCGCTTCCCACGATGGCACCCGCCGCGGCTCCTTCCGCTACGGCGATGTTCTCGATGATGATATCTTCAGCGGCGAGCGGGAGGGCGCCGGCCGCGAGCACGGCCAGGGTCAGACGGGTCTGCATCGGCGGGTGGTTTGGAAAAGCAACGTGCAAGCCCGGAGTTCAGGAACCTTGGCCATCGATCGGCGGACCTGCGCTCGCGCCCCGCGCATCCTCAGACTTGCCCGAGGGTTTGTTGGGGCTTGGTTTGCCACACTTGCCGGACTTGCAGCCGCAGCAAGGTTTCGGGATCGCCTTGCCGTAGAGTTCCTCCGGCTCCATCCGCGCCAGCCGGATTGCCGCCTCGAGATCGTCCGCATGCCGCGCGGCTGCCGTGGAATCGCCCCGCTCGGTGGCGAGCTGGACCAGGTGCTTCCGCTCCTGTCGCGCGGCCTCGATCTCCGGGGCCCACTCGACCTCCGGCAGACCCTCGAGCTTCATGAGATAGGTCATGTAATATCGCGTAGTGGCGAGGGCGGCGGTGGTGTCCTCGACGAGTTGCGGGTCGGCTTGCGGGTCTTCGGCCAGTTCTTCCGCCAAGGAAGCGAGTTCTTTGCGGGCTTGCGGCAGTCCGGCGCTCTCCATCCGCGCCTTTGCGAGTTCGAGACGGATGCGGCGGCCTTCGTCGACGCGGTCCTTCGGCAAGCGGGCGAGCGCCAGCTCGTAATTCCCGACGGCTTCCGCCCAGCGGCCGTCCGACGAGGCCTGCTTGGCGGCATCGAGCAGCGCTGCCGTGTCATCGAGCACCAGTCCTTGCCGGCCAGGGCCGTAGTGAAAGGCGGCCAGTCCCAGCGGGATGAGGCACCAGAGTGTGAGGATCAGGATTTTCATAGCTGGATCAAGTTGCGGAAGATATGGGACTTCGGGCGGGAGGGGAAGCGTCCAGTTTGGAATCGCGGCGGGAAGCACCGCGGGCGGGCCCGGGATTCCATCCGGAGCCGGCGAAGTGCAGCAACAACGGCAGGCCCGCCAGCGCGGCGGAACCGGCGCAAACCGCCGCGATCGCCAGCTCGCGCTGCCCCGGCAGGCGGTCCGCGGTGGCCAGCGCGAGCGTCCCCAGCCGTTCGAGCGTGGCCGTCGGCACCAGCTTGCTGTTGCCGTCGTGATACTCGCCACCGAGCCGGGTCGCGATCTGGCGGAGCGTCATGCCGTCCTGCCGCGAGTGGCGGCCGTCGATGAAACTGCCTTTCAAGGGATCGCCCACACCGACGACCAGCACGCCGCCGATCGACGCCGGCATCCTCGGCATGCCGGTGCTCGGGACGGTGTCGCCGTCGCTCAGCAGCACCAGCGTGGCGGAATCGCGCGGCCAGGCGGCGGCGATCCTCGCGGCCTCGGCCAAGCCGTCGAAGAGCTTGGTTTTCCCCGCGTCGAAGGCGTGGTGCATCGGCAGGTCGTTCATCAGGTTGTGGAGCACCTCGAGGTCCCGCGTTTCCTCCACCACCGGCTTCGCCCCGTTGTAGACGGCCACCACGGTGGTGTGCAGCTTGTCGTGCGCCGTGCGGGCCATCACCGACTCGACCACCGCGCGCGCCCGCCTCATGCGGCTCTCCTTCCCGGTCGCGCCGGCGTCCTGCAGCCGCATGCTCGGGGAAACGTCGAGCACCAGCAGCAGGTGGTGCCGGTCCTTCGGCTCGACCTCCTCGACCGCGGAGCGATGCGCCATCGGCGGGAGCAGCATCAAGGTCGCCAAGCCCCACACGAGCGCGGGAAGGGCGGCGATCCGGACGAACGGCGCGAGGCGGCCTGCGGGCGCGGGTTTTCCGGACGGACCGAACGCCAGCGGCGCCACCCGCTTCACGCGGCCGTGGTGCAGCCATTCGGCGCCCGTGGCGAGCACGAGCGCGGCGAGGGCCAACAGCAGGGGAGTCGTCACCATGGCGTGTGGCGCAGGCCGAAGAGGGTGAGGAGCCAGAACCCGCCGATCCCGAGGCCGGCGAGCGCGAAGGGTTGGAAATGGTCCACCGGATCCGGCGTGACGCGCTTGAGCGGTGCCTTCTGCATCTCGTCGATCCGCGCGAAGACCGCATCCAGCGCCGCGGGATCTCCGGCGGAAAAGACCTCGCCGCCGGTGATGGAAGCGATCACCGCCACCGGGTCCGGCGCGCCGCCTTCGGCAATGTGGATGGCGTAGACCTTGATGTTGTTCGCCTTCAGGCTTTGGGCGATCGCCACATCCTGGCCGTTTGAGAGATCGAAGCTGCTGCCGTCCGAGAACAACACGATCATGCGGTCGCCTTCGGTTCCGGCGAGCAGCGACTTTTCCGCTGAGCGCAGCGCCATGCCGATCATCGTGCCGCCGAACCACGACGGCAGCTTTTCCGGCCGCAGGAACGGCGGCGCGCAGCGGAAGGCGGAGACGTCGTTGGTCAGCGGCACCCAATTCAGCACCGCGCTGCCGAAGATCGTGAGACCGAAGGCGTCGCCCTTGCGGAACGAGATGAAATCGTTCACCGCCTCCATCGCGGCGTCATATCTCGATCCGGAGCCGAACTCCGCCATCATCGATCCGGAGACATCGAGGCAAAACTGGATGTTGGTCATTTCCCGCTCGCTCCGCGGTTGTTCGAAACGCCGCGGGCCGGCGAGGATCGCGATCGCGAGCGCCAGGAGCACCGCCGGCATCAGGTCCGCGAACTTCAGGGAAAAGCCGAGCCACCTTGCGCGCCGCAGCGGTTGGTGGTCGAAGGGCAGGGGAACGCGCCGGCCGCCGCGCTTCCACAGCCACACCGCCAGCCCGACCGGCAGGACGAGCAGCGCGAGCAGCCATGGATGGGCGAAGGTCATCGATACGGAGCGAGCAGGCGGTCGAGGTCTGCGGGCGGCGTGCTTCCCGACGGCGCGTGGAGCCAGCGCTCCAGCGCGAGGACGAGCGGCGCGGCTTCCGGATGATGGCGGAGTTTCGCCATGGCCTCGGCGGGCGCCAGTGAAGCGACTTCGGGAAACCGCTCGCGCCAGTGGCCGATGACCAGCCGTTCGAGGCGCGCCCGGTCGTCGGCGGAAAGCTCGCAGCGCGACGCGCGATCCACCAGCGGCCGGAGGCGCTCGGCGATGCCAGGCGGCGGGGAATTGGCCGGAGTTTCAGCGGGCTTGCGCTTCCGCCAGGCGACGATGCCGATGAGGCCGGCGAGCCACGCCGCGCCGACGGCGATCATCGTTTTCCGGTAGCCGCCGAGTTCCGGAAGTTCTCCCGCGGCGAGTGGATGGGGCAGGACGACGCCCGGCTCGAGCGGCGTGGTGATTTCCAGCGGAACGGCCGGCATGGCTTCCGCTCCTTCGAGGAAATCGGTTAGATCATACTCGCCCGGCTCCAGCCCGTGGACTTCGAAGTCGTAGCGGAAGCCGTCTTTCGCCGGGCGCACGTCCAGCACGCGCACGACCAAAGGCGGCTCGCGGTCGCGGCGCGGGAGCGGCTTCACTTCGTCTCCGGGAAGATAAATCTCCGTGAGCACCAGCGGCTGGCCGACGCGCTGGCTCGGCGTTTCCGCGAGCGCGGAGCCGGCCAGGAGGACGGATGTTAGACAGGCGCGGATCATTGGCGGTTGCGGCGGCTGGCGCCTCCGCGGGCGCGGAGGAAATGACGGAGCCGGCCAAGGAACGGCTCGCCGGGGCGGATGAGAAAGTGGTCCAGCGAAGCTTTCTTGAAGTGCGCGATCAGCGAACCGGTCGTGGAAAGCAGCCGCCGCCCGTGGGTGAGCGTCTCCCTGCCGGTCTCGACCTCGCGCCCGCGGAACAGCCCCGCGCCTTCGAGCCGGTCTTCCGCCGGATCGCGGAAAACGAGGCAAACGCAATCATGCCGCGAGCCGATCAACTTCAGTGCGGGCAAGGCATCCGGATCGTGGAAATCGCTGAGCACCACCAGCAGCGCCCGCTGGGTGAGCGATGGCTCGAGCGCGAGCAACCGCCGCCCGAGCGAGGTCGGCTCGTCGAAGCGGTACGTCCGCAAGCGGTGGAGCCACTGGAGCAGCACGTCGCGCGAAAGGCTCGGCTGGACCACCAGGTCCCGCCCGCCCGCGCCGAGGACGCCGACCGGGCTGATGCGGTCGAGGCAGGCCAAGGCCAAACCGCCCGCGACTTGCACGGCGAGCCCGTATTTCCCGGGCGGCCGCGAGGCGAGCGCCATCGAGGCGGACGTGTCGATCACCAACCAGACGGGCATCTGTTTGGGTGTCTCGAATTGTTTCACGTGCGCTTTCCCGGTGCGGGCCGTCACGCGCCAGTCGATGGATTTCACCGGATCGCCCGGCTCGTAGCGGCGCGATTGCACATACTCGATGCCTTGGCCAAGGAACGGACTACGATCCGTGCCGTAGTTCAGGCTGTCCGCCACCCGCTTCACCGCCAGCAGGAACTGCCGGCTGTCGAGCGGCTCGCAGTGGTGGAGGGTGGCGGTGGTCATTCGGGTTTCAATATTGCAAGCCGGCGACATCGATGAGCTGTCCCACCACCTCGGGATCGATCGTGATGCGTATGGGATGATGAGGGAGAGCCAGCCTCGTGCTCCTGCAATGCAGACAAACGGTCGCCTCGTGAATCACCTCGCCATCCTCGTCGAGAAAGCGAACGGCGGCTCCGGGTCTGTAGCACATCACGAGGTGCGGTGGAGGATCCGGGAGGAGTGCCTCGGCGAATTGCTTCACCAAATCAGCGTCCTCCAGCGGGGCCATCTCATCGAGAAGCTCGTAGTCGTCACCGTGGATGGTGATATACGGAACCTGATGCCCGGGACCGAACGGGTCCTCGGGCTGATCGAGCTTTCTGGAGATCTTGAAAAGTTGGATCGAACGGGCACCTGCCGCGAGCCGCCGGAGATTCTCGATGTGCTTGCGCTCCAAGGCGGCAACGGCGTCCAGGAATTCTCGGTCCAACTTAATGACGTCTTCCGCACCCCCGCCGAATGCGACGGTGCCGCACATTATGACGGACAAGCAGGCGATCTGGAGTGGCTTCTTCATTCGCTTCACGAAATCGACTCCTCGAGAATCCGCCGCAACACGTCCGCGGCGGTGCGGCCTTCGGCGAGGGCTTCGTAGGTGAGGCGGATGCGGTGTAGCATGACGTCCTCGGCCAGTGCGAAAAGATCCTCGGGCACGACATAGTCGCGGCCGTGCAGGAGCGCCCGGGCGCGCGATGCCTTGAGCAGCGAAATGCCGGCGCGGGGCGAGCAGCCGAGTTCCAGCTCGGGATGGCGGCGGGTGCGCTCGACCACGTCGACCACGTGCTTGAGGATCACGTCGCTGACGTGGATGTGGTTCGCCGCTTCCATGGCGGATACCAGATCGCCCTCGGTGCCGATGGCTTCCTGCCGGATCATGTCGAACTCGGTGCGGGCGACCGCTCCGGAGCCTTCGCGTTTCACGCCGAGCTTGAGGTTGCGGCGGAGGATCTCCTCCTCCTCGCCGGCCGTCGGATAGCCGAGCCGGTGGCAGAGCATGAAGCGGTCGAGCTGCGCTTCCGGCAGCTCGAAGGTGCCGCTCTGCTCGA
>CBFGTW010000192.1:0-6865 GCA_965651855.1 uncultured Verrucomicrobiales bacterium | reverse complement strand
AACCGGACAAACCGGACAAACCGGACAAACCGGACAAACCGGACAAACCGGACAAACCGGACAAGCCGGACAAGCCGGACAAAGCACCCAAGGCGGCCTTTCCCAAGACCAGCAGCAGCAGGGCCTGGACCGGGCTCAGGCAGAACGAAGCCAGCGCGCGGGCGAAGCTCGGGACGCCCGGGAGACCAACTGGAGCGACGCCGAGGAATCCGAAGTCGAACTCAGCGAGATCCCTCAGCGCGCCCAGGACACGCTCGCCAATCTCAGCCAGGAGGCGGAGGTCGATGAGTCCGTCACCCGTCTCTCGAAGGACGGCCAAGAGATGTATCGAGTCAAAGTCTCGCGCGATCAGGGCGAAGAAATGCATGTTTATCTTCAGGAGAACGGCACCGTCGCCAAGGTGAAACAGGAGGTTGATTTCGCATCCGCTCCCCAGCAAATCCGCACCACGATCGAGGAGCAACTCGGCGAAAGTTCGGAGCCCGATGAGTTTCATCGCGTCATCGAGGGCACCGACACCTATTACATCGCGACCAACGGCGGCGATGAAGAGATCAAGGTGGACTCCCGCGGCGAGTTGATCGAGGACCACAGCGCCAGCGATCGTCCCACGATGCGAGGCCAATCCGGCTTCCAGAGCGGGAACTCCGGCCGCGACAGCGAACCGGGCGCCAACCGTGCCGGAGAAGCGCGCGAAGACTACTGAGTTCCTCGCGCTCTCGGAGCGGCGCGCGCAGTCGCCGCACGAATCATCACAGCCCCCGCTCTCTTCGGAGACGGGGGCTCTTCCGCGTGCCAAGCCCGGGCCTCCTCGGCCCCTCGTCGCCGACGGGCCGTCATCCAGGGGGCTCGATCCGAAGTCCGTAATCGCTTCAATTCATGAAGCGACTCATGCTGTTGGGGGACGATCGCCGCCGTGGCATTCGACGGCAGCCATCAGCGCAGCCCGTGGGCCCGGGCGAAATCCTCCTTGCCGGGAACTTCCGCCGGCCAATGCCCCAGCAGCCACACGAAAGATCGCTGCCGCTCCGGGCTTGGCGGGAGCGTTTCCAGCCACCGGCGGGCCACCTCCGGCTGATGCTTGCCCATCACATCGGCATAGGCACGGATGCACAGGGGTTTCGCGGGTCCATCGGGTGCGGATTCCAGCCACCTTCCCGCGGCCTCCATGTCGTTCGTCGTCCAGCGTGTGTAGAGGTCCCACGCCCGCTCCCGCGCGGCGTCTTCCGGGTATCGCTCCACCAGCCACTCCACCCATCGGCCGGTCTCCCCGAGCTTGATGTGATATGTCAGATCCAGCACGTCACCCCGGACGAAGGCCCGCGTTTCCGCCGCGGAAATATCGAGCCGCTCGATTCGATCGACGGTTTCCTCGAAGCCCGCGCTGCCGGAGCGATGGCCTAGCAAAAGCTTCGCCACGGCCCCCAGAAACGCCTCGTCGTTCGTCTCCGGATCTTCCCGCCGCCACGAGCGCAGCACCTCCAATGAAACCCGCCGCTGCTCCGGCGTCTGGTCATCGCGACCCGCCAGCTCCGGCACGAGTTTCTCGCGATCCATTTCCCATTCCTCGACGAGCCGCAGCGCCTTTGCCAGGTCCTCCTCGGCCGCCGCGCGAACCAGCCTCGCCTCCGCCACCCGCTGCACGCTCGGCGCGAGTTCGGCGCGATGTTCCTCGTACCACGCCAGCGCCGCGCCCGGATCATCGCGTTGCGCGCCCGCCAACGCCTCGCCCACAAAGTGCTCCACCGCTCCGTTGGTGGCGCCAATCCACCCGCGCACCTCCGGCGTCAACGCCAGGAGCGCATCCGTCGGGCGCACGTCGATCAAGCGATCCAGCACCCACCGGAGCAGCGTACTCCGGAGCCGGTCGTCCAGTTCCGGCGCGGCGGCGATCTCCTCGACCAGAATGCGCAACTGCCGGCCATCCAGGCTTGTCACCGCTTCCATCTGCGCGGCGATCCGCCGGCGGAGCGGGCCTTCCGGATCCTGCGTCGCCACCTGCCCCAGCGCATCCATTTCCATCGCGTAGACGACGAATTCGGCCGCCACGCGCCGAGCTTCCGCCGCTCCATCCGGGCGGGGACGTCTCGTCGAGCGGCTGCCGGCGGACGATTGCGAAACCGATGCCGCGAGACCGCGACCTGCCGGATCATCCCGAGCGCTCCGCAGCGCCTCCAGTTCCCGGCCCTGCCGCCAGCCGAGACCGGCGATCAATGCCAGCAGTCCGAAGGTGATGGCAGATGCGAGCTTCATGGTTCCGGGGCTTTATATCGCTCGAGATACCGTTCGCGTTCCTCCCCCGCCGGCAACCGTTCCGCCAAGGATCGCGCCAAATTCGGGTGTTGCCCTGCCGGATGAGCATCCAACAACGCCTTGAGCACGGAATCGCCCTCCCCCGCCTCGTGCAGCCGCACCGCGTACTCCGTCCAGAAAGGGAAATCGTCCCGACCCGCCACGCGCTTCAGCGCTCCCGCCGTCGCTTCCATAATCAGGCCGGGATCTTCCTCGGCGACCCAAGTCCGGAGCGCTTCGATGTCCTCGGGAACCACATCGAAGTAGTCGCCCGAGGTCCTCGGAAATCGTCCATTCCGCGCAACCGCCAACAAACAGGCCCGCCGCTCCTCCGGCGTCGCCTCCATCTTGCGGAAATAATCCTCCAACTCCGTCCAGTCCACCGTTCCAAGTTCTCCCTTCCAAGCCTTGTCCGTGAGGGGCCAGGTCAGCAACCCCAGGCGGTCCTCATCCGGCAGGTGCTTGCGCAGGAGACGGATCTCTTCCGTTATTCCCCCCACCAAAGACTCGGATCGTCGACCGCGGAAGAAATCGATCCGCGTTTTCTCCGGCCATCCGAGGAGCACGCGTTCCGCCGCCGCCGGATCCGATGCCAACAGCCCCTGCACCAGCGCGCGCCGCAACTCGATCTCTTCGCTGAGTTCGCCGTCGGGCCGCTTGCTTTTGAAATTTCCGGCCGCCACCTGCTGGTCGAACCACGTCACCGCACCCGCCGGATCATTTTTCGCCCAGCCGGCCAGCGCGGAAAACCTGCCATAGCGGCGCGTTACATACTCCGGATCGATCTTTCCGAGCAGGCTGAGGAGCCTCCTCTCGAGCCCCGACCGCTGGCTTTCGTCCAATCCGGCATCCGGCAATCCATCCAAGGCCGCGATCAACTCGTCACGTCCCATCGACTCGATCTCATCCACCTCCCGCAGATCGGTCCGCAGCCAGCCGGAGCCGCCGCTCTGCAAAGCCGCCGCCCAGCGCCGGAGTTGCGCCCGTTCCGATTCCACGGACTGCCGACGCGCACCTTCCGGACCCGCCCCTGCGGAAACGGAAGACTCCCGTCGCTCCGCCATCGCCGCTTCCAACCGCAGCCCACGGATCTCCGCTTGCCGGACGCCCAGCCATGCCAAGCCGACGAAACCGACGGCGACCGGAATGGCGGACGGACGAATCTTCATCGGCGGGCTATCACTCCATCACCCGCGGCTTCCACGGTCAAGCCAGCGGCTGACGAGCGCGGCCAGTGCTTCCCGAGTGGGAATCCCGCTCGGCGTTCGCTCGACCGCTACGGTTCATCCGCTTCGAAACGGATGAAGTATCTCGGACCCCGCTCCCCGACTTCGACGAAGGCCTTGACCAAGCCGCTCCCGTCCGGCCCGGCGACGATCGCGCTTTCAGCAGTGAGATCATCTTCGAGCGCGGCGACATCGGTGCCGCCCATGACCCTCCAGCTGGAAACGCCGGCAAGTCCGCTGAAGTTCACCACCATGGTATCTCCCGCGCGACGCGCGCTTTGTATTTTCACCTCGGTCGGCGGCTCGAGCAGGTTGATCGATTCCCGGCTGGCGAAGGATGTCATCTCGTCGAAGCGGAAATCGTAAAGCCCGCTCGCATCCATGGTCTCCAGTTCGAGCAACGCGCCACTGGTCAGCGCCTCCGGCTTGGCAACGATCGAGAGGATGGCGAAGGGGGTCTTGCCGCCGCTCGTCAAGTCGTTCGCCGTTTGCAGCAGGTCTCCCACTTGGAAAGCCCGCTCGATCGCAGCCGGGACCGCCCCCGCGGGATCGCCATGGGCCACGAGGTCATCCAGGTCGAACCGGAGTTGCTGATAGGTGTCACGGCTCGGGATTTCGATCCGGCCGCCCATGAGATCGACTTGGAAATCGGCCGCGTCGGGGTTCCAAACCGTGCGGACCGGCGCGGCCTCGACCGTCACCTGATCCGTGATCTTCATGGTGACGAAGCTGGCGCTGCCAATGTTCGAATTCTTCTCGAAGGGATAGATCGTCTCCTCCGGGCGAGTCGTGCTGTAGCTCAGCTGATCCGTCTGGAACCCGGCGCGCACATCCCAATGTGGCACGCAGACCACGCCCATCGTGGAGCCATAGGGGCGAGTGTCCCGGTTGGTGAAGTCCCGGCTCACATCCCAGTCATGGAAAGCCCTGGCTGAATATCCCGAGGTTTCGAATCCCCACGTCCAGTTTGGCTCCACCCGCGCCGCGAAGGTGCGGGACGTTCCGGCAGGAAGCGTCACGAAGCTTGGCGTGGTCCCGCTTTCATCTCCGTTCAGATACAGAGTGAATGTCTTCCGTGCGGCGTGATTCTTCTCGTTGGCAATCTGAAACCTCGCCAGCCCATGATATTCTCCTGCCGACCACTCCGGCCGCAGATAATGCGGCCCCTTCTTGAACCGGAAGCCCACTGGAGGATCCCAGATCCGGATTCGCGGGCCTCCCCGGGGACTCATGTCCAGCTCCTCGTCATACGGATTGTAGAGCGTCACCAAGGGCTCATAGACGAGCAGCGGCACGGCGTAGTTGCTGTTTCCCGGAGGGTCGCCATGGTTATCGTAAAATTGGACTCTGTCCGGGATATGATGGTGATGCGCCACCATGGAAAACACGATCTCCACCTTGGCGATCACCGGCGGCCGGTAGCCCGGCGGCGGATTCACCACGTCGGCCTGCGCCAGAGCGCCTGTCAAAAAGATGGCAGGACACGCGGGAAGTCGGGTTTTCATGGAAAATACAATTCCTCGCGGCTTCGGTTCCGCGAGTCAAACGGAAAGGCATCAGGCACCAGTATTCCCGCAACCCAGGCGGTGGGATTGATCGCTCACCCCAGCGTTCTCGTCGGCAAGCATGTTTCGACCACAACGCCATTCACCCGCTCCACCCGATACGCCCTCGCCCCGGTGCGCGAGGCGAGCGCCCCGACCAACTCGCTGCCGCGGAAATGCAGGGCCGCGCCGTCATCGGCGGCATAACCCGCGGGCATTCCAGCGGCGACGAGCCGGTGATATGTCGGCCGGCGGTCCGCCTCGCCGTCGTAATGCGGGCAGGCGCTGGCGTCGATCAAGCCGAGGCCGTCGTCCAACGCGTCGAGTTCACCGAAGGAATCCGTCACGCCGCCGCGGAACCAACACAACATCCCGGCGCTCACGCCACACAGGATCGCGCCGCGCTGCCAGGCCTCGCGCAGCACCCGGTCGAGTCCGTGCGCGCGCCACAGCGCCAGCAGGTTCGCCGTGCTGCCGCCGCCGACGTAGAGAATGTCCTGCCGCGCGACGAACTCCGCCAGATCACCCGTCCGTTCCGGCCGGCGCGCCAGCGCCGGCGCGTCGGTGAGCGTGAGGTCGGTCGCAACCGCCCGTCCGCTGAAAGCGCGGTAAAACTTCACCAGATACTCCGGCGAATCCGCGCTGGCCGTGGGAATGAAACACACCCGCGCCGGCTGTCGCGGCGAGAGCGAAAGGATGAAATCGTCCATGAGCGTGTTGTCGGATTCCATGGAAAATCCGCCGCCGCCCATTGCCACGATGTGTCCCACTCCATCCGTCGTTTTCATTTCCGACACCACGCGTCAAATCACGGCCATCAAGCAAGCGAATATCTCAGCGCGGCTTCGCCACCACCCGCAGTTCCACTTCCACCAGATCATTGACCAGGTGGCCGGCCAGGCGGCTGAACCACTTGCCCGAACCGTAGCGGGATCCCCAGCGGGTACGGTCGAAGGCGACCACGGCCTGCGCGGCGAGCTGTCCGTCCGGCGAGATGCCGCCGCAGGCGTCGAAGCCGAGCGGCGCCGTCGTTCCCCGCAAGGTGAGTTGGCCGTCGATGTGAAGGTTCGGCGCGCCCGGTGTGCCATCCGGCGGCTCCGTGACCCGCTCGATCACATATCTCGCCTGTGGATGTTTTTCCACATCGAAGAAATCGAGATCCATCAGATGGCGGACCAAGACATCATGGAGATCGTCGCCTTCGAGATCGCTGCAGCGGATCGATCGCATGTCGATCTCGAACTCACCGCCCGCCAGCCGCCCGTCTTCGATGCGCAGCGACCCGCCACTGAGGCGGATCGTGCCTTTGTGGGCGTTGAGCAGGTTGCGGCCCGTCCAGAGGATCCGGCTCTCGTCGAGATCCACCGCGTGCACGCCGTCGGGCACCCGCGGGCGCTCCGGCACCGAGCCATCGTGGCCTTCCAGCGGGAGCCCGGCCTCGCGCCACTCCGCGAGCCCGCCGCGATACTCGAACACCCGCGCGTAACCCAGGCGGTCGAGTTTTTCCGCCGCCAGCGAAGTGTCACAACTCCCGCCGCCCTCGCCACAGACGCACACCGGCTTCTCCCGGTCCGGAGCGATGTCCCGCATCCGATCGACGAAGGCCACCTCCAGCACGCAGTTACCACGCGCGCCCGGCAGATGCCCCCGCTCGAAATCCTCCTCGAGCCGCACGTCGACGAGCAAGGGAGCATCGGGGTCGCCGAGCATTTGAGAGAGCTCCCTGGCGTCCACCGTCGTCGAATCCGCTTCCTTCATCCTCCCAAGAAAGCGCCGCTCCTCCCACCGTGCAAGAAGCGAACC
>CBFGTW010000191.1:0-6921 GCA_965651855.1 uncultured Verrucomicrobiales bacterium | reverse complement strand
GCATGGCGAAGGCCATGAGCGACCACATGTCGAGCAGGCGGTTCTCGATCGGCGTGCCGGTGAGGACCAGGCGGTTCTGGGAATCCAGCTCGCGCGCGCTTTTCGCCGCCTTCGAATCCGGGTTCTTGATCTGCTGGCCTTCGTCCAGGATCGTGGTGAGCCACTTGATCTTGTTCAGCTCGTCGCCGCAGACGCGAAGCTGGGCGTAGTTGAGCACCAGCAGGTCGATCTCGTTCTGGATGTGGTCGACGTCGATGTCGTCGCGGTTCTTGAGGATCTTGACCCGCAGGTTCGGCGCGAACTTGTTCGCCTCGCTGGCCCAGACGTCGAGGACCGACTTCGGGCAGACGACGAGCGCCGGCTTTTTCATGCCGCCTTGCTTCTCGTGCTCGTCGAAGAGCCAGAGCAGGTAGGTGAGCGACTGGATGGTTTTCCCGAGGCCCATGTCGTCGGCCAGGATGCCGCCGAAGTTGTTGGTGGCGAGGTAGGCGAGGAACTTGAAGCCGTCGATCTGGTAGGGTCGGAGCGTGGCGTTGAGCTTGCTCGGCAGCTCCGGGTTCACCTCGATCTGGATGTCGCCGGCGCGGTCCTTGATGCGCTTCCACGCCTTCGGGTCGAAAACCTCCGCCGCCTTCGGATCGGCGAGCTGCAGGGCGTGCATGCGGTGGGTTTCCCCGGAAAGGTCGAAGGGGTCGAGGCCGAGACGGGTGACTGCCTCGCGCTGGTCGGCGTCGAGCTTGATCTCGAGGCGCATCCACGAGCCGTCCTCCATCCGGACGTAGCCGCCGCGCGCGGCGACGAGCTGGCGGATCTGCGCCTTCGACAGGTTGACGCCCTGAACGTCGATCACGATCCGCAGGTCGAACCAGTCGATGTCCTGGCCGACGACCTCGAAGCGGACGGCCGCGGTGACCGGATCGGCGAGGATCGACTTGAGGCGGAGGTCGATGTCGAGATCGACGCTTGCCGGCATCTTCGTCACCCATTCGGCGAATTTTTCCGGGAACTGCTTCGTGACGCGCGTCTTGAAGGCGAGGAGCTTGTCGTCGTAGGTCAGCCCCATTTCCTCGAGGATCGAGGGCACGGGGTAGAGGTCCTCGCGGGCGAAGCGCAGGAGCTGCTTGCCCTTGACCGGTTGCTGCTCGACGAGGTCCCAGCCGTCCTTGGTGAGGCGCTCGGTGCGGCGGCCCTTCGACTCGATCGCCTGGACGTCGATGACGAGGTGCTCGGTTTCCGCGGCGGTCAGGCCGGCGACGAGCTTCATCTCGAAGCGCGGCTTCAGCTCGAGGTCGAGCACGCGTTTCTTGAGCGATTCCGGCAGCGTCGCGCCGATCTTGCGGAGGAACTCGACGCCCTCGAGCGAGTCGATCACGCGCTTGGGAATCAGGTAGCGCGGCATGACGTCCGTCTCCTCAAGCCAGCGGGGCGGGCCCGGGAACACGGTCTCGTCGGATTGGTAGAGCTCCTTGCGGCCCGGCAGCAGGCGCACCGAGTGCGAGACGTTCTCGCCGGCGGCGGTGACGAGCTGCAGGGCGAAGCTTTTCGGATCGTAGGGATCGTCCTCGCAAACCCAGCTGAGCGCGTCCTCCACGACCTTGAAGTGCTTGTCGTCGAGGTTGACGATGTAGCCCTTGAGCGCCGGCTGGCGGAACAGCCGGTTCATGAAGCGGCAGGCTTCCTCCTGGTCGAAGTCGAGGGTCGTCTCGCCGTGCTTGCGGAAGTAGGAAAGGAAATGCTCCCACAGCGTCTGGCTCGGCGCGTCCATCAGGAGGGCCGCCTCGTGGTGGAGCGCCACGTAGTTCTCGATCTCGTTCTTTTCGCGGAGCTGCGTCCAGGTGTTGGTTTTCGAGTCTTTCACCTCGAGGCGGGCCTCGTTGATGGTGGCCACGAGGCGGAATTCGGCGGTGACCGGCGCGTCCTGCGGCGGGCGCTCGTTGACCTGCTCGATGCGGTCGTACCAAGCGGCCACCTCGCGCTCCTGCTCCCAGTCCGCCATTTTCTTCTGCACGTGGGCCAGGTCGGTCACCACGTTCATGAACTCGGGGTAGGGGAGCTTTTTCTTGTAGAACGCGTAGGCGATGTAGTTCCAGAACTCGAGGATGTCCCCCGGCGGCATCGGCCAGAGCTCGAGCGGCTCGTAGGTGGTGATCTCCCAGCGCGGGGTGATGCGCACCATGTCGTGGTCGTGGAGTTCGCCCTCGATCACGTAGCGGCGGTAGCGCTTCTCGATCTTGGAAACGAAGTCGGCCTCCTTGTCGTCCAGCTCGCGGCCGAGTTTTTCCTCGATGATGTCGAGGATCGGCGTGTCGTCGAATTCGTTGGGCGATTCCGGCAGGTCCTCGCCGCGGTGCATCCGCTCCATCATCGTGGCGTACTGGCAGGCGCCGGAGATCGTATCGTCCTCCGCGGTGCAGGAGCCGAACCAGCGGTTGCCTTGGAGCCGCAGACTGGTGCGGAATGTGCCGGTCTCGTCCTCGACGCGGCCTTGGATGAAGAGGTGGTTGCCGAAAATCTGGGTGACCGCGCCGTCTTTCTGCAGCATCTCGCCGCGTTTCCGCGCCTCTTCGGGGAAGCTGTTCAGAAAGTTCAGTGTGGCTCTGTCGGGATTCATCGCGTCTTCTGATGGAGGAAAAAAAGCCGCCGTCGTGCGGGTGCGCGGTCACGTGCCGCGGCGCTCGGGGCGGGCCGCGAGCTTACGCGTCGGACTTTCGGCAGGGCAACAAAAACATCGGGCCCCGCATGTGGGGGATCACTCCGCGGGCCGCATCCGGCGCGCGCTGCACGCCAGGTCGATGCTGCCCAGGAGGATCAGCAGGTAGCCGAGCGCCTCGGTGCTTTCCTCGACGAGGCGCTTCATGAGCCGTTCGTAATCGTCGCCGAAGAGCCGCTCGAGGAATTCCCCGTGGCCGATCATCTGGGCGAAGGGCACCGCGACGATGAAGCCGGACCACAACAGGGAAAACGACCGGTGGACGACGAAGGCCCGCACCTGGGAGGCGATCGCCCGGCGGTTCCGGATGAAGTGGACCAGCGCGGGCACGAGCACGACGACGAACGGCAGCTGCCAGCCAAGACCGGGAAGAAGCCGGTCGAAATCGCGGTCCAGCTCGCGGATCGAGGCGAGCGCCGGCAGGAATGCCAGCAGCACGAACAGCTGACGGAACGCGTCTCGATTCCGGCTGGCCATGGCGAAGACCACCATGGTGACAAGCAAGATGCCGAGCTGGACCCACTCGAGCGGGCTGCCCTCGGAAAACTGGTCGTCCGGATCGACCTGAGCGAGGGACCAGATCGTGAGAATCAGGCCGACGACCGCGACGGAAAACAACGCGAAGCGGATCGCGACGGAAAGGAGGGTCTCGGTGGCGGGAGAGGCGGATGGTTCATTCATGCTTGGCCGTATTCCTGCGGTGGGACCCTTTGCCATCGCGGTCGAGCCGCAGGCAAGGGAATTTGGAATCGCGCGCCTGGGGTTCTCAGATCCCGGCGGGCGCTTTCCGCCGCGCGCCCGTCAGCCGGCCGAGGCCGAGGGCGGCGAGGAACCACCCGGCGCCGGCGAGCACCACGGCGGCGCCGAGGTTGCAGTCCGCCCACGTGGCCAAGTAGAGCCCGGCCACGGCGGAGGCGGCGCTGTGGAATCCCACCACGGCCAGCGCGTGGGGGACCCGTCGCGTGAGCGGCAGGGCCGTGGCGGCGGGAAGCACCAGCAGTGCGACGGACATCACGGCTCCCACGGTCTGGAACGCGGCGACCACCACCGCCGCGGTGACGCCGAGCAGGAGCGACTGGACCAAGCCCGGAGAGAGGCCGGCGAGGCGGGCCAGCGAAGGATCGAACGATGAAACCAGCAGACGGTGGAACAACAACACCGCGAAAACCACCGCCAGCAGTGCCGCGCCGCCGGTGGTGAGCACCACGTTTGGCACGCGCGTGCCGCCGATTTCCGTGCCGGCCCCGTGGATTGCCGTTTCGAGATTCCCGAACAGCACGCAGTCCGGATCCAGGTCCACCCGCGTCGCGATCAGGCGCAGCAGCACCACCCCGAGTGAAAACATCGCGGTGAAGGCGACGCCGGTGGCCGCGTCTTCCCGCACGCCGCCGCGGCGGTGCAGCAGCTCGATGAGCATGACCGTGAGCCAGCCGGAAACCGCGGCTCCCAGCACCAGCCACGGGGAATCCAGGGAGCCGGAGAAATAAAAGCCGATCACGATGCCGGGCAGCACGCTGTGGCTGATGGCATCGCCCGTGAGCGACATCCGGCGAAGGACGAGAAACGTGCCCGGGATGCCGCAGGCGAGGGCGGTGAAGGCCGCGGTGGCGGCCAGCCAGACGTGGGTCTGCGAGCGCCATGGATCGAGCCAGAAGTCCGCCGTCATTTCGCCACCTCCGTTTTTTCGTCGGGCGGGATCGGGCTGCCGTGCGGGTCCCGCGTCGGGTGCCCAAGCCGTTCCGCGAGCATCTGCCGCCGCGGCTCGTCGATCCAGTGCTCGAGCCGTTCGGCGTCCTCGTGGACGTGGTCGGTTTTGTAGGCGGCGTGTTCCGTCAGATAGCGTTCCCACAAGCGGTGGGAGCGGACCAGCTGCGCCGCCCGCCGGCGGCCGGATTCCGTCAGCCGGACTTGCTCTTCGCGCCGGTTCAGAAGGCCGAGGGAGACAAACTTCCGCAACGCGCCGCGGCTTTCCCCGAAGGTTTCCGAAAGCTCGCCGGTCGTGCGGCTGGTTTCGGAACCCAGCGATTCCTCGCGATGCCAGAGGTGCTTGAGGATATCTTCGCCGCGGATGCGCAGGCGCTCGCGCCGCCGCCGGGCCAGCCGGGGCAGCCAGCCGTCCATCGGCCCGAGGAGCGCCGCGATCAGGAACACGCCGGTGACCGCGAGCGCCATCAGCGGCCCGGTGGGCAAGCCGCCACGCAAGGTGGAAAACACCACGCCCGCCACGCCACCGAGGGCACCGAAGACGCAAGCCAGCGCCGCCGTGACGGCCAGCGAGCGCGTGCAGAATCGCGCCGCCGCCGCCGGCGTCACCAGCATCGCCGTCACCAGCACCACGCCGACCGCCTGCATCGATATGACGATCACGACGGTCAGCAGGAAAAAGAACGCCGTCTCCACCGACCTCACCGGCAGGCCGACAATCCGGCTGAACATCGGATCGAAGGACGTGACCCGCAGCAGCGGAAAAGCCGCGGGAACCGCCAGCAAGGTCAGCGCAGCCGTCGCGGCGAGGAGTTTCAGGTCGTTGCGGTCGATCGCCGCGACTTGGCCGTAGAGGAAGGCGTGCACGCCGGCCGGCTGGAGGCGCGAGATCATGGCGATGCCGAAGGCGAAGAACACCGAGAGCACCAAGGCCAGCGCGGCGTCCGGCTTGAGCTTCGTGTGGCGGAGCAAGGCGTTGAATGCCAAGCTCCCGACCACGCCCGCCGCCACCGCCCAGACGAGGACGACCAGCGGGTTGCGGCTTTCGTTCCAAGCCAGGCCGGCGACCACGCCCGGAAGCACCGCGTGCGAGAGCATGTCTCCGGTCAGGGCCATGCGCCGCACGACGACGAAGGTCCCGAGCAGGCCGCACGAGAGCCCGAGCAGGACGGCGGCCGCCACGGCCGATGCCAAGGCCGGGGAAAGGGTGCCCATCAGTGGGCTTCGCCTCCTTCCCCGCGGGCGGCACGGGAGGCGATCTCGCTGAGCAGCGTGAGCTTCCCGCCGTAGGTTTTTTCGAGGATGTCGGCGCGGAAAACCTCGCCGGTCGGGCCGTGCGCGACCACCCGGCCGTTCAACAGCAGGAGCCGGTCGAAATAGCGCGCGGCGGTCTGCAGGTCGTGATGCACCACCAGCACGGTCTTTCCCGCGTCGCGCATCGCGGCGAGAAGATCGACGATCGCCCGCTCGGTCGCCGCGTCCACGCCCGCGAAAGGCTCGTCCATCAGGTAAACCTCGGCGTTCTGAGCGAGGGCCCGGGCGAGGAAAGTCCGCTGTTGCTGGCCGCCGCTCAGCTCGCCGATCTGGCGGTGGGCGAGGTCCGCGATCCCGGTCTGGGCCAAGGCCTCGCCCGCCCGGGCGCGTTCCGCCTTTCCCGGCCGGCCGAACCAGCCGAGCCCGGCGTAGGTGCCCATCAGCGCCACATCGGCGACGGTGACCGGGAAGTCCCAGTCCACCGACTCGCGCTGCGGCACGTAGCCGACGCGGCCGGTGACCGCCCGCAGCGGCTTGCCCAGGATTTTCACCCATCCGGTATCCACCGGGATCACGCCCATGATCGCCTTGAGCAGCGTGGACTTGCCCGCGCCGTTCGGCCCCATGATGCCGGTGAGCGAGCCGGCCGGCACCTCGATGTCCACGCCGTGCAGCACCGGCTTGCCCCGGTAGGAGACGGAGAGGTCGTGGGTTTCCAGCGCGGGCGCGTCCATCGGTGGCAATTCAGAAGCGGAAGGTGACGCCTTGCGCAAACGAGAAGTCTTCCGCCGCATCATTCAGGCCAAACCCGGCGGCAAGATCCCACTGGACGTTTTCGCCCGCCGCCCACGTCAAGCCGGCGAAGATGGAGGCCTCGTAATCGGATTCCCCGGCCACGCCGACATACTCGACGAAAACCCCAAGCCGGTCCGTCAGGTCCGCGCCCAGCACGGCCGTGTGCAGCAGGCTCCACTCGTGCTCGCCGGAGTCGTCGTGCCATGCGCGCGCCAGCTCGATTTGGAATCCGGCTCCCAGGGTTTCGGAGATCTCGACGCCGACGGGAAAGATCAGGCCGCCCTGCCACTCGCCGGTGCTGACATCCGAATCGGTCGGCGCCGTGACATAGGGCATCAAGGCGCCCGCGGTGCGCCCGCCGTCGTTGCCCCACAAATTCCACTTCAGACGCAGGTCGATGTCGCCCACGCCCTCCGCCATGCCCGCGCCGTCGGCGCTTTCCTGGATCCAAGGCCGCA
>CBFGTW010000190.1:0-6982 GCA_965651855.1 uncultured Verrucomicrobiales bacterium | reverse complement strand
CTCGCCGCGCGGCGTCTTGGATCCGGAGAAAACGGCGGCGCGCCTCCCGCCGTGGGAATTTCCTGAAGTTTCCTGTCGGGTTTCGGGCCGGAAAATCGCGGTACGTTCTCTGAGGGCGACGAATCGCGATTTTGCAGCGCCTCGCGCCCGCTCCGAAACCCCCACACGGAACACCATGAAAAACCCGCTCGCAATCCGCCGCTCCGACTTCCTGTCCCCCGCCGTGGCCGTGGCCATCGGCCTGACGGGCCTCAGCCACGGAGCCTCGATCATTCTCGTGACGCAGGACGAGGTCCGCGATGCCGATCTCGTGAACCACCTGACCTCGCTCGGCCACTCCGTCAGCACCGGCTCGTATGCCACGCTGGACACCAACGCCGGCGATGTCGCCGCCCTCAATGCGGCCGATCTCGTGATGGTGAGCCGCAACACCAACAGCGGCGACTACGCCAGCAACGCCGACGAGGTCGCGGCCTGGGACGCTCTCGCCACCACCGTGCTCCTCGGGAACTCCTACATCAGCCGGAGCAACCGCTGGAACTGGATCGGCACCGAGGCCATCCAAACGGACTACGGCCTCGACATTTCCGCTCCTCCCGGAACGACGGAGGTGCACCCGTTTTTCGACGGCCTGACCCCCGGCACCATCGGCGATCCCGCCATCTCGGGGATGGACAAATACAACTTTTCCACGAGTTCGGACCTTCCGGACGGCGGCAGCGTTTTGGGCGACGGCCTGACGATCGGCGTCCGCAACAACGCGTCGTTCCAAAACGTGGTGGTCGCCAGCTGGGCCGCCGGTGAAGTGACCGGCAGCGGCAATCCGCTCGGCAACGACCGCTATTTTTACGCCACTCCCGAGGACTTCAGCAACTACACGGCGAACGGCGTGCTGCTGCTGAACAACATCGTGGCCACCGCCATTCCCGAGCCGTCCAGCGCCGTCCTGGCCTTGCCTGCCGTCCTCGGTCTTCTGGTCCGCCGGCGCCGGCACTGAAGCCACCGGCTTCCCCGCCACTCGTCCGGGATCCCGGTTTCCGGGATTCCGGTCGCGGCTCGCCTCCTTTATCCTCCGGGATGCGTCTTCTCTTCGCCGCGCTCCTTCTCGCCTCGCCCCTCCGCTTGGCGGGCGCGCCGCCGAACATCCTGCTCATTTGCATCGACGACCTCCGCCCGGAGCTCCGCTGCTACGGCGCCGGCTACATCCACTCGCCGAACATCGACCGGCTCGCGGCGCAGGGCCGGCTTTTCGAGCGCCACTATGTGCAGGCTCCGACTTGCGGCGCCTCCCGCTACACCCTGCTCATGGGGCGCTACGACCGCGAGGGAAACGACAACGAGGCGCTCTTCATCCGCGCCCGGGAAACCGGGGAAACACCCGCGCATCCCTCGCTGCCGGGACATTTCCGGAACAACGGCTACACCACCGTCTCGGTCGGAAAAGTCAGCCACCACCCGGGCGGACGCGGCGGCCCGGACTGGGATGACGATTCCCGGCCGGAGATGCCCGGCGACTGGGACCGCCACCTTCAGCCCGTCGGCCCGTGGCGGCATCCGCGCGGGGTCATGCACGGCCTCGCCCACGGCGAGATCCGGCGGAACGCGGGCGAGATGGAGGTTTACCAAGCCGAGCCGGGACCCGACGACATCTACCCCGACGGCCTGATCACGGCGGAAGCCCTCGATCAGCTCGGAGCGCTGAAGCAGGACGGGAAGCCGTTCTTCCTCGCGGTGGGGCTGATCCGGCCGCACCTCCCGTTCGGCGCGCCAAAGCGCTATCTCGATCTTTACGCCGACGCCGCCCTGCCGCCCATCCCTCACCCGGAAAAGCCGGCGGGTCCTTCCACTTGGCATCCGTCCGCCGAGTTCAAGCGCTACAACCTCCACGGCAGGGACCCGAACCGCGACGCCGATTTCGCCGATGCCGTCCGCCGGCACTACGCCGCCTGCGTCAGTTACGCCGACGCCCAGGTGGGCCGGCTGCTCGAGCGGCTCGAGGATCTCGGACTCGGGAAAAACACCATCGTCATCCTCTGGGGCGATCACGGCTGGCACCTCGGCGAACACGCCGTCTGGGGAAAACACACGCTCTTCGAGGAATCGCTGCGCGCACCCCTCATCGTGCGCGCGCCGAAGCTGCCGCACCCCGGCCGCGGGACCGCCGCGGTGGTCGGGACGCTGGATCTCTTCCCCACCCTCTGTGCCCTCACCGGTCTCGAGCCGCCGCCACAGCTCGATGGCGTGAGCCTCCTTCCCCAGCTCAAGGACCCCGCCGCCACCGGCCGGCCGGCGCTCTCCTACTACAAGACGGCCAAGTCCCTCCGCACCGACACCCACCGCCTCATTCTCCACGCGGACGGCCAGACCGAGCTCTACGATCACCGCAGCGATCCGGGAGAGACCCGGAACATCGCGGAAAGCGAGCCCCGCCTCGTCCGCGACCTGGAGGCGGAAATCCGCCGACGCCTGCGCTGATCTTCGGCCTGCCCCCCGGACTTTCCGGATTTCCGGTTGGCGGATCCGGCGGCTGGCGGCGTTAAATGCGGAAGGGCATGCGGGTATTGCGGATTTCCATCGTTTCGGCGGACGACACGCGCGCGCACCGCGATGCGGCCGAGGCGGTCGTCGAGCGGCTGCAGGGGAAATACTGGCGGCACGTCCGGCTGGCGGTGGCGCGCGAGGATCCGGTCGGCGCCACCGGCGACGCCGTGTGCCTTGCGGTGCTGGGCTCGCTGCCCGGCTTTCCGCTGCCGACGAAGGCGACGGCCGGCGGCAAGCGGGCGGGCAAGAAACCGCCGAAGCGCTTCGACGCGCGGGCGCTGGAGACCGTGGAGAAATCCGGAGCCGCGGATGTTCTCATCTACCGCACGCCCCCCGGCACGGGCCGGCCGACGAAGCGCCGGAAGGCGGTGGACGGATTCATCGAGCGCTTTCTCGCCGAAAAGACCTCCGGCGAACGACGGCTGCGAACGCTCGCGAACGACGACGAACTCGAGCGGCAAATCGAAACCGACGTCGAAGCTTGGTTGCTCGGCCGCTTGAAGGGTGCGGTGGTGCCGGCTCCCTACGAGGGCTGCCCCTACCGGACCGGCCCCTACGAGGCGGAGGACGCGCCCTTGTTCTTCGGCCGGGAGGCGGAGATCGCCGAGGCGCTCGACCGGCTGCACCGGAACCGGGCAGCGGGCCGGACGTTCCTGCTGGTGGCGGGCGGCGCCGGGCAGGGAAAATCCTCTTTCGCTCGCGCCGGAGTGGCTCCGCGTCTGGTCGCCCCCGGAACCGTGCCAGATGCCGGGAAGTGGCGGAGCGTCATGCTCATGCCGGAGGCTGGCGACGGTGACCCGGTGCGCGGCCTGGCGGAAGCGATCGCCGCGGTGCTGCCGGAACTCGAGCGGCTCGGCGAACCTTGGACCGTCGGCAAGCTGGCGCAGTCGCTGGCGGAAGACGCGTCCCGGCCGCTCGCCGTGGCCGCGGTGGTGGCGGCGCTCGACCGGATCTCCGCGGCGCGGCCGGCGCAGTTGCTGGTGACGATCGACGCCCTCGACCCGCTCGCTGGCGGCGCCGCTGCCGTGGCGGATCGCTTTTTCACGGCCGTCCTGGCTCTGGCTTCGACCCGACGGGTGTGGCTGGTGGCGACGCTGCGCGCGGAGTTTCTCCCGCGGGTTCCGGACTTCCGGGCGCTCGCCAAGCTGGCCGGCGACGCCGGAACGCTGCTGCTGCCGCCGCCGGACCGGACCGGGCTGCGGGAAATCATTCGCCTGCCGGCCCTCGCGGCCGGGCTCCGATGGGAGGACGATCTGGCCGGGGAAATCGAAGCGGACGCGGCGAGCGAGCCGAACCCGCTGCCGCCGCTGGCGGACACGCTGGCGCGCCTCCACGAACGCCGCGAGGGAGACCTCCTCACCCGCTCCGCCTACCGGGCTGGCGGCGGTCTGCGGCGGAATCCGGCTCCCGGAACTTCCCGGCGGAAAGGGTGGCCCATCATTGCCGCGGCGGCGGCATTGGTCGCCGTGGCCGGTTGGGGCTGGGCGCTGGTGGCCCGCGACGGCTCCCCTGCCAAGCCGGCGGCCGATCTCGCGCAGCCGCCCCGGCCGATGCCCCAGGTCGCAGCGGCCGCCTTCGACGCGGCAGGCGCTTACCTCGAGAACGACGCGCCAGCGGAGGCGCTTCCCCGGCTCGCGGCCGCGCTCCGGGCGGATCCGGATCACCCGCAGGCGCGCGAGGTTTTTCTGAAAACACTCGGCGGAATCCGCTGGCACGTCCCGGTCGCCCGACTCGACCACCCGCTTCCGCCGCGAGCCGTCGCCTTGGCCGCGGACGGCGCCACCGTCTGGGTCACCGCCGGCGCGGACGGTCTGGGGGCGACGCTGCGATGGAACCCCGGGACACTCTCGCTCGCGGCGGTGGTTTCCCACGAACCGGCCCGCGGCCTGTCACTCGCTCCCGGTGAGGCGCGATTGATCGTGGACGTCCGGGAAACACTGCTGCTGGACGCGGCCACGCTCGCACCGCTGGCGACCCTCCCGATCGCGAATGGCCGGGATGCTCCACCGGTCCACGCCTGGTCCGCCGATGGCTTGCTGCTGGCGTTTCCCACGCGGCGAAGTGACGGCGCGTCGGTCCTTTCCATCGTCGACGCGGCCACCGCCCAGACGGTGCGCGAGTCGGAGCCACTGGGCGAAAGGCACTGGCTCGCGCTGGCTCTCGGCCGCGACGGCCTGCGAGCCGTGGCCGCGGACGGATCGCTCGTCCACCTGCCGCTTCTCCCGAACGCGCCGGTCAGCCGGGGCGAAGCCGGTCCGCTCACGGCCGCCACCTTTTCCGCGGACGGCAGGCATCTGATGCTGCGCGCGGCCGAAGGAACCGGAAGCACCCGCCATCTCTGGCGGGACGAACCGGGCGGGATCTCGCTCCCCGAGGCGGAAGCATTCCCAGCCGGCGCCGACGACTTCGCGTGGTCGCAATGGGATCCCGCCGCGCTCGAACTCGCCAAGATCCTGTCGCTGGAAGTGGCCGGCAACCGCGTCTCGACAGGAGGGAATCGCGCGCCTCTGGAAGTCGGAGCCGCCGTGACCTCCGTGGCGGGAAACTCCCGACGCGTCGCGGTCGCGGCGGCGGACGGATCCCTCGTGGTGCACGAGTTTCTCCCCGCGCTCGGACCGGCCTCGGATGCCCCGCTTTCACCGGAAATCCTCGCATCGCTGGATCCGCTCGCGATGGTGCTCGGCGGAGTCGTCTTCGATTCGCACCGGCACAGGCCGGCGACTGTCGCGGAACGCGCGGCCGCCGCTGCGGAGGTGGACCCCGCGGCCTTGGCGGAGGTTTTTCCGCAGGCCGAATCCGGCGCTCCGCTCGAGGTGCTCCGGGGCCTGACGGATCGCAGCGTGGCGGCAGCCGCCTGGCGGCCGCTGTGGGATGCGCTGGCAGCCGCCCATCCGGAGGACGATCTGGCGATCGCCCGACTGGCGGCGGAAGGCGAAACGGATGCGTGGTCGGAGGCCTTCCTGCGAGGCGCGATCGGGCGGCGGGATGTCTCGTTGCATGCCGGCGAAGCAAGCGCCACCACACTCGCGGAACTGGAGGAACTGCATCGACTCGCCGGAGATTCTCCGGAAATCGCGGCACGAAAGGCGGACGCTGCGGCCGAGCTGCCCCTGCCCTCCGATCCGCTCGAGCGGGCCGAAGCCCACGCGCTCCGCGGGGAAACGGCTGCCGCGCGCGAGATCCTCGACGGCCTGCCGGACGAGGTCGTTCCGGATCTGCGGCAGGCACATTTTCTCGTCGCCTCCGGCTTGGCCACGGCTTTCCCGGCGCTGCTCGAGCGCGCGCTCGCAGGGCACGATTCGCCATGGTTGTGGCAAGCTTGGCTCGCCGCCGCACCGGCGGTGGATGCCGCGACGGTCGCCGGCGCGATGAACTCGGCGGACGGCCGGGGTCCGGTCGCGGCGGCTGCCCTGCGCGCCGCGTTGGAAAAAGGAGACGCGCCCGCGATTCGCGCGGCGCTCGAACCCGCGGAGGATCTTCCCGAACCACTGGCCACCTACGCCGCGGTGCGGGCAGCATGGCTCGAGGGCAACCGCGCCGAGGTCTTCGCCACCTGGCCTCTGGATCCCCCGCCCGACGACGCGCCCCGGGACGCGTGGAACGCGGCCTTCGACCTGGAGGTTTTCTCGGACTTCACCGCGGAAGTCGGGACGGCGCTGCGCGAGATCGAGCCGGCCGCGGACATGGAGCCCGCCGCATTGCGCGAGCTGGCGGCCAAGCTGCTCAAGCCGGAAACCGCCGTCGAGTTCGGGCCGAAGCGCGTCCGCGACGCGATGCTCGCCACCGCGCTCGTCCTCGCGACCGATCCGGACTCGACGGAAGTCGCGCTCAGCCTCGTGGAAACCGCCCGTCTCGCCGGGGCCGATCCCGTGGCCTGCCTGCGGGCCGAAGCGCGCGCCCTGATGACGCTCGGCCAATACGGCGCCGCCTACTCCCGCTGGCTGCAAGTCCTCGAGGCACCGCCCGCCGAGCTCATTGCCGATGATTTCCTCGAGGCCGCCCACTGCGTCCTGGAGGACGACCAGGATCTTCCGGCCCTTGCCCTGCTGGAGCGCGGACGGGCGCTGTTTCCCGCGGACGCCACCTACGCCCTGAACTCGGCCTGGCTGACGCTCAGCACCGGCCATTCCTCGGAAGCCGCCGCCTTGCTCGAGCACGGGTTCGGCATCGGCTTCGGCCAGGACCAGCAGGAAACGGCCATGGCGCTGCGGGCTTCGGCCGCCGAACAGAACGGCGAGCCGGACCTGGCCGAAGCGTTCCTCGCGCAGCTCGTCGCGGTGAATCCCGCCTGGGCGGAACTCGACGTCCTCGACGAGTTCGAGTGGCCGCCGCTTGTCATGGACCCGCTGCGGGCCGTCGCCAAACGAGCCGCCGGTGAAGAAGAAGCGGACTTTCCGGAACCCGACCTGCCAACGCACTGACCCGCCGAGAGATAAGCCAC
>CBFGTW010000189.1:0-7001 GCA_965651855.1 uncultured Verrucomicrobiales bacterium | reverse complement strand
ACCGGCGTAGCAATCTCGCCACCGCATGAGCGACGAGAACCCCTACGCCCCGCCGACGGTGGCCGAGCCGCAGGCCGATCCGGCCCTCGCTTGGCAGGTGGACGGCGACTCGGTGCTCGTGAAAAACGGCGCCACCCTGCCGCAGGTGGACCTCCTCACCGGCGCGACGGGTGAGGGGCTCGTGGCGGTGAAGCGGAGCCACCTTCGGGTGCCGGATTTTGTTCCGACCGCTGGGGTTATCGCTGTCGCCGTGATTATGAGCAGGATCACTTCTGGATGGAGCACGCCTGTCCTCACTTTTGTGTTGGTGGTTGTTTGGCTGATACTCGGCGGTTCGACTTTGGAAATCCGATCGAGTTCTACCAGTTGAGCGAGCGACAGCGAGAGCAGCAACGGAAGCGGAGATCACACATTCGGATCGGGGCAGGGATGCTGGTCCCGTTGCTCGTCGTTGGCTCGATCTTGGTTGGAACCCCGCAAGCCTTCTTTACCGCTTTGATTCCGAGTGGACTGATCCTCGTGGGAATGTTGATAGCCGCGGCTCTTGATCCGCAGCGACCGAAGGTCCGGACCGCTGACAGCGGTTGGGTCCGCGTCGGCCCGGTCCACCCCCTTGCCTTGGATTTCCTGCGTGCGGCGGAGCGCGAGGCGCGGGACGCGGCGCATGCCAGCGGCAGGAAATGGAAGGTCCGGACCGGCTATCTCAACCGCTGGCCTTACCGCATGCTCATCGACCGCCAGACGAAGCTCCACGAGGCGCTCAGCTTGTTCCTCACAAAGACCTTGGGTCTGCGGAAAATGGAATACTCGTTCCTGGAACCGGGGCAGGAGCAGGATTGCGCGCTGGGGGACTGTCATCCCGCGCTGCGGGAGGCGGCGGAGTCATGGGCGGCGGATCATCCGGATTGGTCGCCGCTGGCAGTCCAGTACAACGACGCGCCGTTCCTGCCGCTTCGGAGCGAGGTGGCGGCCTTCGCGGATCCAACGGGCCGCGTTCTTCTCGAGTTCGCCTGTTTCTGGGCGAAGTCGAAGCCGGACCAATCCCGCTGTCACGTCACCGTCCGGAGCTGGCTCGCGTCCGGGGCGCGGATCATGACGAGCGGAAACAAGCGCTCGCCGGTCCTGGCCGCCGATGTGAATTTCGAGCATGTCGACGCTGCGGTGGGGCGGCTGGTGGCCCGCCATCTCGAGCGTCTTGCGGGCGCGGACCCAGTCTCGCTCGCGCCCGGCGAGATGGAGGAACGGACGCGCGCCGAGGCGGTTGAAGAACTCGCCGGGATGGAAAAGCGCGGCTGGGTCAGCGAGGTGCGGGAGGTCGGCTGAAGCGGCCAGTTCACCGGGTCGCCGGCGCTTTCCAGACGAGCCGCACGGCGTCCAGCCTCAGCCGTGCGCCGGCGATGGCCTGTCCGAGCGCGGCGCGGTTCTCCCGGAGCGCCTGGATGTCCACGTCTCGGATGTGGTCGTTGAGTTCGGCGAGTTCCACCAAGCGGTCGATCTCGGCTGTGGTGGCGCGGCGCATTGATTCCAAGGCTTCGACGAGCACGCCTTTCGCCCGAGTGGCGGCGGCCTTTCGGACGTTCTCGAGCATGGCCGGCAGCACCTTGCGCTTGAGCTGCTCGTTGCGGAGCAGGGTCGCCGGATCGCCGCGGCGGAGAGCGCTGGTGGGTGGCGGCGCGGGTCGCTCGGTGCCCTGATGATCCATGATGACACGCAGCGGCGTCTGCGGGAGGAAGCGCTCCACGTGCAGATCCGCCGGCGCCACGGCTTCCACGATCAGCCAGCATTCCAGCAGCAGCTCTTTCGCGCCGGGATGGTCCCACACGGCGAAGGCGGCGTTCCCCGCCTCCGATCCGAGCAGCAGGTCGAGCGCGGCCCGCACCATTGGGTGATCCCAGGTGAGGAACGCCTCGTGCTCCCGCTCCAGGGCGCGGCTGCGGTCGAATGTCACGGTGACACCTTCGTCCGGCAGCGTGGGGAAGGCGTCCGATTTCAAATTCCCCGGCAACAGAAAATACCGGCGGCGTCCGAGATCCTCGATGTGCAAACCGGCGTGCTCGAACATCCGCAGGACGAAGTCCTCGAAATCCGCCGCGCGGTCCTGCTCGCGGATCTTTTCGACCAGCCAAGCGGACCGCTCCGGCCGATGCGACGTCAGCTCCAGCAAGCGGTCCTGGCCGTTTGTCAGGCGATCCGCCACCCGCGCGCGTGCTTGGCGGGTCGCATCCAGCAGAAGGGCCACCTTCGCCGAATCCGGCTCCTCCATCGCGGCGGCGAGTTCTTCGGAAACGACCTCCTGGATCTCCGCGGCACCGGGCGGGCTGCCGCGGAAGGCGTCCAGCCTCTCGTCCAGCCAGCGCACGCGGACTTCCTCCGCGGAACCCGTGAGGTAAGGCACGTGGATGTGGATCGTGCCCTTCTGGCCGATGCGGTCGAGCCGGCCGATGCGTTGCTCGAGCAGGTCCACGTCTTCCGGCAGGTCGAGCAGCACCAGGTGCCGGGCGAACTGGAAATTCCGCCCCTCGCTTCCGATCTCCGAGCAGACCAGCACCCGCGCGCCCTCCTCGTCGGCGAAAAACACCGCGTTCCGGTCGCGCTGGATCAGCGTGAGATCCTCATGAAAAAGTGCGCCGACCACGCCCGTCGCGGACCGCAGTTCCTCGAGCACGTGTTCCGCGAGCTCGCGCGTTCTCACGATCACGAGCACCTTCTCGCGCTCGCCGAGATGATCCAACAGACGGCCCAGCCATGCGATCTTCTCCGTCAGCGGATCTTCTCCCGTGAGCGGCACGAGATGCGGCTCGCGCTTCGGGAAGCCGCCGAGCTTTTCGCGCGTGTTGCGGAACATCACGCGGCCGAGGCCGAAGCTGTCGAGCAAGCCGGAGACAAGCCGCTCCCGGGCATCCGACCCGCCGCGTTCCAGTTCGGAAAGGTCGCGCTCCAACCGTCCGCGACCCGCCACCAGCGCCCGAGTCCGCTCGTCGGGCGCTCCGCCAGCGAGCAAGCGCTCCACCACCGCGGCGACCTCTTCATAATGCCGCGTCTCCTCGCGCCAGGCGTCCAGATCCGCATACCGATCCGGATCGAGCAGTTGCAGTCTCGCGAAATGGCCGTCCGGCCCGAGTTGTTGCGGCGTGGCCGTGAGCAGCAGCAGAGCCGGCGTTTGCTCAGCCAGCCGGCGCACCACTTGATAAGTCGGGCCGGCTTCTTCCGGCGACCACTCGAGGTGGTGCGCCTCGTCCACGACCAGCACGTCCCACCCCGCCTCCACCGCCTGCCCGGCGCGGCGCTCGTCATCCGCGAGGAAGTTGGCCGCGGCGATCACCCATTGGCTCTCGAGAAACGGATTCGCCTCCGGATCGCCGCCTTCGATCGCCTCGCAGCGCTCCTCGTCGAAAAGATCGAAGGCCAACTGGAACCGCCGCAGCAGCTCGACGAACCACTGGTGCACGAGCGGCTCCGGCACCAGCACCAGCACGCGCGCGGCGCGGCCGGTCAGGAGCAAGCGATGGACGATGAGGCAGGCCTCGATGGTCTTCCCGAGTCCCACCTCATCCGCCAGCAGCACCCGCGGGCGCGGGCGGTTCGCCACTTCATCCGCGATGAAAAGCTGGTGCGGGATCAAGTCCATCCGCGCCCCCGCCAGCCCGCGGATTGGCGATCGCCGTGCCTCCGCGCGCCGCGCGAGCGCCTCACCGCGCAGGTCGAACTCCGCCGGCTCATCGAGCTTTCCGCCGAACAAGCGGTCCTCCGGTTTGCTGAAGCTCATCGAGTCGGCCAGCTCCGGCTCCGTAATCTCGCCGCCCGCCGTTTCGTGAAAACGGAGGCCGTTCTCCTCGCGAACCGCCCGGACCTCCAGCTCGCGGCCGCCGTTTGTCCGGATCCGGTCGCCGGGCGAAAACCGGACCCGCCGCAGCGGCGCGGACTCGATCGCGTAGACCCGCGCTTCTCCCGCCGCCGGGAATTCGATGCTCACCTGCCCGTGTCCGCCCGCGCGGACGATGCCCAGCCCCAGTTCCGGCTCGCTGTCGCTCACCCACCGCTGCCCGCTTTTCCATGTCTCGCCCGCCATTTGCAAAGGGCGGGGAGCATCGCACCGGTGCGCGAGACCGCGCAAGCCTTCGTCAGTTTCCGCCCGTGAGCACGACCTCCGAGGAGCCGTCCGGGTTCGTCCGCACGACCGAGAAATCCGAGATGCCGCCGGGCAGGAGCAACGACGAAGTCCCCGTCGAGTTGTTGATGAAGTAGCTCTGCGGTTGGCCTTGGGACGTCGCTCCAATGAGAACGTATTGCCCGCCGTCCGGCAGCGGAGGCAGCCCGCTCACCACGAGCTGTGCGTCCCCCGACGCGGGGTCTTCCACCAGGTAGCCCGCGGGCGTGGATTGGACATAAACCTCGGCTTCCTGCCGCTGCGGCGCCTCTTCCGGCTGGAACGCCGCGAGATCGTCGTCGGCGGTCGCGCGCCGGCCGAGATAGTCCGTGGACGCGGGATCTTTTTCCCAGATCAACAGCGCGGCCGGATCGTAGAAACGCCCGTCCTCCGACCGCAGGAGCCCGTATTCGTTCCAAGTCTCCGCGGGAAAATTCCGGTGCCGGACCTGCTCGTCCGCGGCGAGGCGGGCTTCGCCTTGCGGCAGCCAACCGCGCTCGATCACCAGCGCGGCCGGGTCGTTGGCTTCCTCCTCGAGCATCCCGCGCAGCGCGTTCGCCAGCGCCGCGAGCAGGCGGTCGCGTGCCTCGTCCGGGTTTGCCCGGGGGCTGCCGGGTGGGCGGAGTTCCACGATGCGCGGGCGGTTCTCGGCGGCCTTGTTCAGGTTGCGCTCGTCCGCGAGCGAGCGACGCAGCCGCGTGAGTTCGTCGTGGAGGCGGTCGCGGTCCGCGGCGGTGCGGGGACGAACAGGTCCGGGAGCGGGGGGCGGGTTTTCTGAATCGGCGGCCAGCCTTCCGGCGGGAGGTGCTTCAGTGATGGAGGGAGGAGAAACTTCCGGCTCGGGCGAAAGTAGCCACGCCAGCGCGACGGCGGCCGCGGCGGCCCACCCTCCGGCGGCGACGAAGGATGGCCGGCGGTGAACTACGACGTTTCCCGTAGGCAGCGGGATGCGCTCGAGAATCTCGGGCAGGATCTCCGGCGGCGCGGCACGCAGCGGGGAGACCGCGAGCCAGACGTCCGCCGCGGTCTCGCGAGCCGCGCGGGCTTCGGCGGCCAGCTCCGGATCGCGGAGCAGCCGCGGATCGCTGCGGGCCGGATCGCTCTCGGCGAGGAGATCGAGCGCCCTCGCGAGCGCGTCTTCACGGTCGTTGACGCTCATGGTTCGTCGGGGTTTCTCAGGAGGGCGCGGAGTTTTTCCATCGCGCGGTGGACGCGGGTTTTCGCCGTCCCCAGCGGCACGCCCCAGCGGCGGGCGTGCTCGTCGAGCGTCCGCGGATCGAAGAGAGCGGCGCGGACGCTTTCGGACTCCGCCGGCTCGAGCTGGCTCAGCGCGGCTCGCACGCGGGTGATGGTTTCGCGGAAGTACAAATCCTCCACGCCCTGGGGATCGTTCGGCACGGAAATGAAATCGGCCTCGTCCGGAACGTGGCTGAAGGTGATGCGGCGGCGGCGTTTTCGCAGGCAGTCGAGGCACAGGCCGCGCAGGATCATCGCGCACCAGGTGAAGGGCTTGCACCGCTCGGGCGCGTAGTCGCCGGCCCGCTTCCAGACGCGGAGGAAACAATCCTGCAGAACCTCGCGCGCCGCGCCCTCGTCGCCGAGCCAGTGGCAGGCCATGCTGAAAAGCCGGTCGCCCCAGACGTGGTAGAGCTGCGCCAAGGCGGACGTTTCGCCGTGGGCGATCCGAGCCAAAAGCCAACCGCCGTCGAAGGCATCCGCGGCATCCTGCGGGGGCTCGGCTCGGGCGGGTCGCGGCATCGGATCGTCGCTCAACTCATCTCTTGATCCGCCGCCGGGTGGAAGCGGGTTTCACTTTTTCGAGAATTTCACGCGGGCGAACCTCGCGGGGTGGTGGGACCGCGGGAGCGTGAAGACGAACCGCGAAGTCGCGGGATCTAACGAGAGGGAAATCCCCGTGGACCGCCAGGTGGTGAGATCCTCGCTGTATTCGAGCGCCGCCTGCACGTCCGGGGCGTCCGGATTTTTCCGGATGGCATACGACCCGTCGTCGAGAAATTCCGGCGCGCTGCGGGGTGCATCAGGCCGGGCGGGATCGGAGCCGGTCGCGTATTCGAGCCAATTCGGGGCGCCGTCGCCGTCCGGGTCGTGATCGGGTCCCGCGTGGTCCGGGAAATGCCGCAAGGCCGCCGCGGCCCAGGATTCGTAGCCGGTGGCATTCGCGCCGCTGAGCGCGGCCACGCCGTCGCGCGGTTCGTCGCCGATCATGTTGAACGCACCGGCAACCCACAACTGCCCGCTGACGGGATCGCACGCGGCATCGCTCAAAAGTGCTCCGGTGGCCTGGAGGATCGGTCGACCGGGTTCCGCATCCGGCTCCGCCAGCGAAATCCACGGCCCCGACGTCCGGCGCGCGAGGCGCTGGAGCGGGGGGGCGGAGAAGGTGACATCCACCTGGCCGTTCCGATGGAGCCGGGTGATCACCCCGGGAAAATCCCAGACGTAGAGCTTGCCGTCAGGAGCCGGCGCGACGTCGACGATCGAATCCGCGGCCGGAGAAAATCCAGGATCCCAGAAGCCCTGGTGCCAGCGTCTGAGAAAGCGGCGCGGAGTTCCGCTTTCCGTGACGTTGAAGATCAGCGCCCCGTCCGGCATCCGGCACATCGGGGTGTTGATCGAGAAACCCGCGGGCGGCGCGATCGTTCCGAGCTTCGCCCCGTCGAGGGCGTGCAAGTCGGCGCGCAGTACGAACGAGCCGTCCGCGAGCACCAGCGGTGCCGGCGCCGGCGCCGGCCAGTCATCGGGCGACTGAAATTCGGTGTCGAGCGTTCCATCGGGAAACAGGCGCTGGACCATTGGCGTCAACCTAGCGGCGCAAGTCGCTTACCCACAGGCA
>CBFGTW010000188.1:0-7146 GCA_965651855.1 uncultured Verrucomicrobiales bacterium | reverse complement strand
GCGGATCGCGGAAAGCCGGTGCTCGAGTTCGCGGAGCGTGCGGGTCGAGCGCTCCCACGCTTCGGTTTCCGGCCAGCCGTAGTGTTCGGCAATGCCGCGGGCGAGGCGGTCCTTGAGGAGTTCGTCGTCGCGCATGTCCGCGACTTTTCCGCGCAGCGCCGAGAGCCGGGGAAGCAGGCCGTTTCTACGAAGGGCGTCGTAGCAGACCATGTGCTGGCCGGCCCCGAATTCGTTGTAGAGCAAGCGCAACGTCTCGGCGGGCGACTCGCTCTCGCGCTGGCGGCGATCGAAGAGCGAGATGATTTTTTCCACGCCGTGGAGCTGGATCAGAGCGCTCTCGAGGCGGGAGTTGAGGTCGGTGATGGTGGCGCGGAGTTCGTCCGGCTCGCGCAGCCGGGGGTCGAGCACGCCGTCGAGTTCGAGCGTTTCGCAGACGCCGCGGACCGTATCGGCGAAGGTGCGGAGCTCGGCGATTTCGTCTTCGGCGAGTTCGCGGAGCAGGCGGAGCATCGGCCGGAGGCCGGGCGAGATCAGCGCCCAGCGGTCGCGCAGGCCGAGCTGCTGGTCCTCGAGCCATTTGGCGTCGCAGAGGCGGTTGAAAATCTGGGCGGCGCGCTGGCGGATGTCGCGCAGGGCCGCGCCCTCGTCTTCGTCGAGAATCACGTCCGGGTGAGCCGTCAGCACCTCGCGGACGATGGCGAGCGCCTCCGGGTGCGGGAGCCGCCCGGCCTCGCCGGCCTCCTCGGCGAGCCGCTCGGCGCAGTCCACGTAGATCGCCGAAGACGGGCGGGTCAGCGGCCGGAAAAAGTCCCGGGACACGTGGCTGAGGAGCTTTTCGCTGAGCGGTGGCGGCATCGGCGGGCGACTGTAGGCGCTCGCTGCCCGGCATCAATCCCGGTGACGGGAAACTCGGGCAGCGCCAGTTCGGGGTGGGAAACCACGGAATAGACGGAAGGCACGGAAAAGAGGGAGAAGACGGTGGCCTGTCGCTGACGCTGGAAGAGAAATGAACCGCAGATGAACGCGGATTCACGCCGATGATCAGAGAGCTTCCGTGTATTCCGCGGTTCCTTTTCTCCAATTCGGATCAAGCGCCGCCCAGGGCCTTGAGGCGCTTGGTTTGCTCGTCGAGGAGGAAGATCGAGCGGCGGAAGTCGATGAGGGAGGCGAGTTTCCGAGCCTCTTGGCGCGAGCGGTCGTCGACGTGCAGTTCCATCTTTCCCATGGGCACGCCGGGGATTCCGGAGACCAGCGCGGGATTTCCGATGCGGAGGATGATCCGGCGGATCCGCCACCAGCGCTTCACCAGCTCGACGTGCTCGATTTCGCCGTAGGGCAGCTCGATGCAGGTCATCCCGCCGTCGCCGCCGCGGAAAACGTTGCCCTTCATCCGCCAATGCAGCTCCACGTGGTCCGGCAGAAACCGCAGCTTGCCGTGAACCTCTTCACGGCCCAGGGGATCGGCGGCGGGAATGAAGAACCAGAGGCTGATCGGCTCGGTATCGATCATGGTCGGCCGGAGCATCCCGCGGCCCGGGCGGTGCGGCAACCGCCAAAACACAAAACCGGCGGCCATCGCGGGCCGCCGGTTCCAAGAAAATGTTCCGGTGGGGCCCGGCGTCAGTTCACGGCGACCGCGGACGATCCGGTCTCGCCGGTGCGGATGCGGATCGCTTCCTCGACGCTGGAGATGAAGACCTTGCCGTCACCAATCTTGCCGGTGTTCGCGCTCTGGACGATGGCCTGCGCGACGCCTTCGGCCTGGGCGTCATCCACCACGATCTCGATCTTCACCTTCGGCAGGAAGTCCACCGTGTATTCCGAACCGCGGTAGATCTCGGTATGGCCTTTCTGGCGGCCGAAGCCTTTCACTTCGGTAACGGTCATGCCTTGGACGCCGACCTCGGCGAGGGCCTCCTTCACTTCTTCGAGCTTGAACGGTTTGATGATCGCTTCGATTTTTTTCATGGTTCCGGCGGATTGGTGGTCTGGGAAAAGCATGGCCCGTGCCAAGGTTTTCGAGGAAAAAACTTCCCCGTCTCGGGCCGGCCCGACGGTAGGGCCGGACCCTGCGTTTGACGAGAGGAAAAGCCCGCTCGGCGGGCCGCGAACTTGACCCCTCGGGGCGCACCGGATAGAGCATGTCGCTTTCACAACTCCCGTGAGATGAGATTTTTCCGCGCTCCATTGACCCTCGCAGCCGGTCTCGCGACAGCCGTCGCGGATGACGCCGCGCCGGAGCTGAGCGCCGCGGCGGGGATGGAGCGGGACGTCCTCCACGGGATTCATCTCGAGAAGGTGGCCGCGGCGCGCGCACCGCTGGCAGAGCTGGACGGAAAGTTCCGCGCGGCGCTCGAGCGGCAAGCCGCCAAGGCAGCCGAGGACGGGGCCACCGGTCTGCGCATCGCCGCCGAGGCGACGCTGCGGCGTCCCGCGGACCCAGAGTCGCAGCGAGCGGGAGCACGTGCTTTTCGAGTCCTTCGCCGGCCCGCAGGACGTGAAGGAAATGGAGGCGTTCCTCACCGGCACGCGCTGGGAAACCGAAGGCGTGGTTTTCGAATTCGGGCCGAAGCGCACGTTCCGCTCGCAGTCGATCGACGCCACATGGATGCCCAACGGGATGTGGTGGGTCCAGATCAACTGGGGCAACCGCATCCGGCTGTACCGGGTCGGTTGGGCGTGGGACAAGTTCACCGAGCGCGGCGGCGACGAAATGACGTTCACCCGCGTGCCTTAGGCGCCCGGCCGGCGGAGAGGCGGCTTCCGGCCAGTCCGGATGGGCCGGAAAATCCGCGGCGGCTTTGGCCGGAAATGCGCGCCGTCCGGAGTTGCACCCCGGTGAAAGGTGTCCCATCTTCGCCGCGTCTCAGACCGCACCAAATCATGAAGCAATTCCTTTTGATCGCCGCAGCCGTCATCGCCGCCCCGTTCGCCATGGCCCAGCAGAAGGTCGAGCTGACCGGCAACGACCAGATGCAGTACAACACCAAGGCCTTCGAGGTGACCGCGGGCGAGAAGGTGACGCTCACCTTCAAGCACATCGGCCAACTCCCGGTGGTGGCGATGGGTCACAACGTCGTCATCCTCAAGCCCGGCACCGCGCTGCCGGCCTTCGCCGCGAAATGCGCGACCGCGAAGGAAAACGATTACATCCCGACCGACGACGAGTCGAAGGAAGCCATCGTCGCCCACACCAAGATGATCGGCGGCGGCGAGAGCACCGAGATCACGTTCACGGCTCCGGAGCCCGGCGATTACCCCTACGTCTGCACCTTCCCCGGCCACTTCGCCATCATGCAGGGGGTGATGACCGTGAAGGCCAAGTAATCGACAACGCGCCGGTCGCTGCCGGCGTCGCTGGCCGTCCTCCTTTGCGGGAGGCCGGCCTTTTTTCTTTCCGCGGCTGGGTCCCTTACCGGCGGTCCTTCAGCAGGTCCCGGATCTCGGCGAGCAATTTCTCTTCGCCGCTGAGTTCCGGTGGCGCGGCCGGGGCGACTTCCTCCTCCTTTTTCCTCTTCGCCTTGTTCAGGAGCTTCACGACGACGAACATCACGAACGCGACCAGCACGAAGTTGATGGAAATGGTCAGGAAATTTCCCCAGGCGAAGACCGCTCCGAGCGCCTTGGCTTCCTCCAGAGGCAGGTTCGAGGGCTGGCCGGCGAGCGGGACGTATCGGTGGACGAAGGATGTGCCCTCGCCGAGCATGCCGATCCACGGCATGACGAGATCCTGGATGAACGAGTTCGAGAGCTGGGTGAAGGCGGCACCCAGGACGAAGGCGACCGCCAGATCGACGAGATTCCCCTTGAGGGCGAACTCCTTGAACTCCTTGAGAAATCCGGGGATGTTCATCTGGCTGATTCATCACGGGAATCCGCCGCCTGCCAAGCGGGATTTTCCTACCGCAGAGGTAGCGTCAGGACCGCCGTCGTGCCACGTGGATCCACCGGCTCGAGCGAGATCGTGCCGCCGTGCAGTTCCGCGGCTTCCTTGACCAGGGTGAGCCCCAGACCGGTGCCCTTGCGGCCGGCGGCGTGGTGGCGGAGCGAGTAGAAGCGCTCGAATACCCGCTCCCGCGCGTAATCCGGAACGCCCGGGCCTTGGTCGCGGATGACCAGCCGGGCTTCGCCGCCTGACGCGGAGAGGTACACGGCCACCGGCTGCCCCGGCGGCGAGAAGTCGATCGCGTTCTCGAGCAGGTTGCTGGCCGCGGCCCGCAGGATGAAAGCGTCGCCGGCGACGACGACCGGAGCGCCCGGCAGCTCCGCCTCGATCCCCACGCCGGCCACTTCCGCAAGCGGCCGCGCCTGCTCGATGGCGCGGCGGACGATTTCCACCAAGTCCACCTCGCGGCCGGCGTCGAGGTGGCTGCGGCTCTCGATCGCGGAGAGTTCGAGCAGGCGGTTGATCAGGCGCTCGGTGCGGGCGCTCTCGGCGCGGATGTTGTCGATGAACTTGCGCCGGCTTTCGGCGGGCATGTCTTCGTCGAGCAGCTCGGCGGCGCCGCGGATGGCCGCCAACGGGCTTTTCATCTCGTGGGTGAGCGTCTGGATGTAGCGCTCGGCGTATTTTCGGCCTTCGAGGACGTCGCGCATGGAGTCGAGGGCCTTGGCGAGCGTGTTCACCTCGCGGCCGATGCCGAGCTTCGGTTTTTGAGGCCGTTCGCCGCGCGCCACTGCCCGGGCGTAGTCGGTGATCCGTCCGATCGGCCGGAACAACCACAGGAACACCGCGCCGATCAGGAACAGGATCCCGCCGCCGATGAGCAGGCACGCCTGCCAGATGAGCTGCCGGCGCTCGTGCACCAGCGGCAGCACGTCCGACTGCGGCTTGTAAACCGTGAGCACGCCGAGCGGTGCGCCCGGATCGCCAACCGGCGCTGCCACATAGAGCACGGACGAGGTGGCGTCGGATTCCTCGTCGCGGCTGCTCCGCGCGCCGTAGCGCCCGCGGAGCGTGAGGGCGACGTCGCGCATCCGGGAGAAATCCGCGCCCTCGCGTTTGCCGCCGTCGGAGTCGAAGATCACCGTTCCCGAGTCGTCGGTCACGTAGGCCTGGAGCCCGATGCGGGATTTCCGGTGGGCGAAGATCCTCGCTTCGAACTCCCGCCGGTGCGCGCCTTCGAAGACCCGGCGAAGGACCTCCACGTCCAGCTCGCCGCGTTCCATTTCCACCTCCACCGCCTCGGCCAGAAGATGGGCGCCATCCACCATTGCTTCCTCGGTGGCTTGGAACACCTGCGGCTCGACCTCCGCAAGGAAATGCCGGCCGAGCTGGACGAAGCCGAGCGTGATGATGAACGCGATGAAAAACAGGGTGACCCGGGTAAAGCGCACGGCAGTCCGGAGTTCTTCAATCGAGCGATAGCGCGTAGCCCAGCCCGCGACGCGTCTGGATCATCTCCTCGGCTCCCTCACGGACCCGCCGGAGTTTCGCGCGAATCGACTTGATGTGGGCGTCGATGGTGCGGTCCGTCACCGCGCCGGGGTCCTGCCAAGCGTGGTCCAGAAGCTGGTCGCGGGTGAACACGCGGCCGGGCTTTTCCAAGAGCACCAGGAGGAGCTTGTATTCGTGTGCCGTGAGATCCAGCGGCTCGCCGTGGCAGTGGATGCGCATCGCCGCCGCATCATGGGCGAGCGCTCCGGCAGGCGGGGGCGGGGCAGTCGCCGCGGCGCTCGTGCGGCGCAGGATGGCGCGCACGCGGGCGACGATTTCCCGCGGTGAGAATGGCTTTGTCACGTAGTCGTCCCCGCCGAGCTCCAGCCCGAGGACCCGGTCCAGCTCGCCGTCGCGGGCGGTGAGGAACAACACCGGGATACGCGACGTTTCCCGCAGCCGGCGGCAGACGTCGAGGCCGGTCATGTCCGGCAGGCCGATGTCCAGGATGGCGAAATCGTGCGGCTGCCGCGCGAAGGCCGCCAGCGCCTCGCTGCCGGTGAGCGCGTGGGTCACCTCGAAGCGCTCGGTGCCGAGCGCGTAGACCAAGGTGTCGGCGATGGCCGGCTCGTCTTCCACCAGCAGGACGCGGGACATGCCCGCATTCCAGCCCGGCCGATTGAAATGCCAATGAAGAAACCATGAAAAACCGATTTAACCGGCCTGGGGGATAGGGCATGGTCCGCCGCGGCGTAACGCCACATCCACAATGAGAAACCCCATTGCCATCATCGCTGCGCTGGCCTGCTCGGCCGGCCTCGCCCTCGCCCAGGAAGCCGAGAACGGCTTCACCTCGCTCTTCGACGGCAAGTCCCTCGAAGGTTGGACCGTCAACGAGAACAAGGAGTCCTTCAAGATCGAGGACGGCGCGATCGTCGCCAACGGCGACCGTTCGCACTGTTTTTACACCGGCGATTTCAAGGACGGAAAGTTCGAGGAGTTCGAACTCCGCATGGACGTCATGACCAAGCCGAACTCGAACGGCGGCGTCTTCATCCACACCGATTTCGTGGAGGAGGGCTGGCCGCCCGCCGGCTACGAGATCCAGGTGAACAACACCCAGGGAGACTGGCAGAAATCCGGCGGCGTGTACAACGCCGCGCCGAACAAGGAACCCTTCGAGGACGATACCTGGATGAAGTATGTGATCGTCGTGAAGAACGGCCGGATCACCGTGCACATCAACGACAAGAAGGTGGCCGAATACAAACCGGATCGCGACGAAAGCCGTCTGCAGAAGGACGGCGGCATGATCGCCCTCCAGGCGCACGATCCCGGCAGCACGGTTCTTTACAAGAACATCCGCATCAAGCCGCTCTGACCGCCGAGGGACTATCGTCCGCCACCACCGCCCGATCCGCCACCGCGGGCCGGGCGGTTTCCTTTTTTGGGAGGAATGGAGCGCCAATGTGGAAGTGGTCCGGGTCCGCTCGGCCGCGCCGCCCTCGCCAGTGACACGCGGGAAGGGAGAAAAAGCGCAAAAGCCCGAAAGCTGGAAAGCTGGAAAGCTGGAAAGCTGGAAAGCTGGAAAAGGACCGGCAAGAAGAGCACAAGAGGACCGGCGGCGGCAATACGGGGGGCCGGACGGATCTAATAAAGGGACGGACATTTTATAAAAGATCCCTTGCTCCGCTCGTGCTGGCCGGGTAGGATCGGGCGCATGAGGAAATCCCGCTGGTTGGCGCCCTGGAAGGACTCGAGGCACAAGC
>CBFGTW010000187.1:0-7388 GCA_965651855.1 uncultured Verrucomicrobiales bacterium | reverse complement strand
ACGGCCAGTTCCTGCTGCAACGAACGAAACTCCGTCAGGTCCGCGGTGAATTCCGGGCTTTGCTCGTCCGGCGTCTTGGCGAAGTCGGGGCTTTCGCGGAGCTTTTGCACAAGTTCCTTGGTTTTCTCGAGTTTGGCTTCAACTTCCGGTTCTTCCTCAATCATCGCTTCTTCCACGGCCGCTTCGAATTGCTCGCGCTGGGCGACGACCTCCGGTTTGGCCGCGGCGCGCTGCTCCGCCACTTGAAGCTTCTGCTGGACGCTCATCAGTTCGGCATAAACTTTTTCCAGCTCGCTGGCAGGCTTTGCAGGCTGTTCGGGAGCGACTGCGGGCGGGACGTCCTGAGCCTTGAGAGGCAACAACGCCGCGCAGAACAGGAGGGCGGCGGATGTGAGAGTGCGTCGGCTTTCGGGTGATGTGTATCTGCTTTGCATGTCGTATTTCGCTTCTTGGAACCCGGGCAGACGTCTTGGCCAAGCCCGGTCTGGGGGCGGTAACATGGCAGCCGGGAGGTTGCAAACCCCGAACTTGCCATGCGCCGGCGAGCGAGGCGGATAGCCCCGCGACGGCCGTATGGATCCCGCCAAGGGGGCGCAGGTGAATGGGGCCAAAACCTCCCCTCCGCGGGAGTCTCAGCCCGCCGGGCGCGGATGTCGTTTCGTTTCCGCTCAACACGTTGCGGAGCGGCTGCTATTCTGCGGAGGTTCAATGCTCCGCTCCCTCCACGTCCGCGGCTACCGGTCGCTCCGGAGTTTCCGCCTGAAGCTCGCGCGCGTCACCGTCGTCACCGGGGGCAACGGCGTGGGAAAATCCAACCTCTACCGCGCCCTGGGCCTCGTGCAGCGGATGGCGGAGGGGCGTTTCGCGGAAGCGGTGGAAAGCGAAGGCGGCATGCCCAGCCTGCTGTGGGCCGGGGATCGGCGGAAGGACGAGCCGAAGCGCGTGGGCTGGGAGCTGGAGCACGCGGACTTCCAATTCTCCATCGAATGCGGCCTGAGCCCGGCGAACACTGACATCCACTTCCCCTCCGCCTTCCAAACCGACCCGGACATCAAGAAGGAAACATTGAGCTTCGGCGGCACGAAAGGCCGCGTCATGGCGCGCCGGAAGGGCCCGGTGGTGGACCTACGGGGCCAAGGCGGCCAAATGGAAACCCAGCCGCTGCCGCTGCACGCGCCAGAGTCGATGCTCGCCGAGATCCGTGATGGGATCCGCTTTCCCGCTCTCGCCGCGGCGCGCGAGGTCTTCGCAAGCTGGAGATTCTATCACCATTTCCGCACCGACCCCGACTCGCCGATCCGGCGCCCGCGGATCGGCTCCTGGTCGCCGGTGCTGGCCCACGACGGCTCGAATCTCGCCGCCACCTTGCGCACCATCCAAGAGACCGGCGGTCGCCATGTTCTCGAGGAGGCGGTGGCCGGCGCCTTTCCGGAGACCGAGTGGCGGACGCACGATCTTTCCGGCTTCCAGTTGGCGCTCGAGAACACCGAGCTGAGCCGCCCGCTCGTCGCCTCGGAACTCTCGGACGGCACGCTGCGATTTTTTTGTCTCTGCGCGGCGCTCCTTTCGCCAAAGCCACCGCCTTTGCTCGTCATCAACGAGCCGGAAACCAGCCTGCACCCGCAGTTGCTCGAACCGCTCGCGGATTTGATCGCGCGGCTGCCGGCGGGGACGCAACTCCTCCTCGTCACGCACTCGCAGGAACTCGCCGCGGCGGTCGAACGGCGCTGCGAGGCGAAAATCGTGCCGCTCGTTTCCGCGGGCGGCGAGACGCGTCGACCGGGAGAGGAAGCCGCGAACCGCGTCTGGACCTTCGAGGACTGAAACCGCCGGCTTGATCCGCCGCCCGCGGCGGAGAGAATCGCCATCGACCGTCGTATCACTCCACTCCATGAAACCGTTCCTTTTCACCTGCCTTCTCGCGGTCGGCGCGCACGCCGCTCCCGAAACGTTGTTCAACGGCAAAGACCTCGAAGGTTGGGAGGGGCAGCCCGGTTTCTGGTCCGTCGAAGACGGCGCGATCACCGGCCGGACGACCCCGGAAAAGCCCGCCGCGGGGAACACCTTTCTCGTTTGGAAAGGCGACGAAGTCTCCGATTTCGAGCTGACGCTGAAATTCAAGATGATCCCCGGAGACGACCGGAACTACGTCAACAGCGGCATCCAGTACCGCAGCAAGCTGGTCGATCCGGAGAGCTTCGTCGTCGCCGGCTACCAAGCGGACTTCGAGTACGGCGACACCTACAGCGGCATTCTCTACGAAGAGAAGGGCCGCGGCATCCTCGCCCAGCGCGGCCAGAAAGTGGAGATCACCCAGGGCGAAGAACCCGGAAAGCCGGACATCCAGGTCACCGGCGAACTCGGCGCGAGCGAGGAAATCCAGGCGGCGATCCAGAAGGGCGACTGGAACGAATACCGCATCGTCGCCGAGGGAAACCACCTCCAGCACTTCATCAACGGCCGCCAGACGGTGGACGTGATCGACAAGACGGAAGAAGGCGCCAAGACCGGCATCATCGCCCTCCAACTCCACGCCGGCCCGCCGATGGGCGTCCAGTTCAAGGACATCCAGCTCGAGCGGAAATAGGTGCCCTCACCAATCACGAGTGAATCCCTCGCGCAGGTTGAGGCAGTCCAAGCAAGCCTCCCAATGCTTGCCGCGGTAGCCCGCGCGGACGTTCAGCGCCGCCTTTCCTAACATCGCTCGGACCGGTGGCGGAACGGAACGGCGGCGGTCACTCGTGGCCGATCAGGTTACCTCTCGGGCGCGGCTTCGCCCAAGGCGATCCCGGGGGTTGACTCGCCAACCACTCCGACGCGGCGGCGGCATCCTGATTGAGCCAGCGATAGACGGCCACCACCGCGGGGTGATGATTCTGGGTAAGCGGGTCATCATCATACGGTAGTCGGCTTGCCCACTTCGCCGTGCCTTCAGGATCTCTGACAGCCAGCGAATCCACCAAGCGCACCGTGAACCCGTAGTCTCTTCCCGGATCACCCGCGTGGGCCTCCAGCCACGCCGCCGCCTCCTGCGGATCGCCCACCTGCAGGCGATCGAGCGTCACCGTCCAAGCCGCTTGCCGCAGCGTCGAAGGCAGCTCGTTGTAAATTACCGCCGGCGAGGTTTCGGTTCTCTCGATCGCCACCAGATCGAAGTAGTCGTTCACGCACTCCTTCAACACCGGGCTGTCCGGCGGCAGATCGAGCATCGCTTCCTGCAGCGCCCCCGGCTCGCCGTTCACGCTGTCCACGATCGCGGACGCCGCGGCGACCGATTCCAGCCACGTCGTCTTCGGCTCGCGCGCCCACGCCAGCGCCCCGGCGGGATCGGTCTGGAACCAGCCACTCATCATGTTTCGCGCGTCGGATCGCGGCTTGTTGGGATAACCGGCGAAATCCGCGAGCGCGCCCTCCGGATCGACCCGCCCCCACTGCACCCAGAGGGCGTCCCAGACCGATTGCGAGATGGGATTTCCCCGGTCCTGCGCGGATCCCAGGATGCGCATCGCCTCGGCCATCTCGTCTTTCGAGAGTTCGCCGAGCAACTGACAGAGCAGTTCCGCCTGCCGCACCCCGTCGCGGACGGACGTGGCGTTCGCGATCCGGTTGAGGCGTTCCGTCGGGCTCATCCGGCGCGCTTCTTCACGGGTCGTGGTGAACCGGCCCGCCGGCACACGGCTCTCCCGCGGAGGCCGCGCCGCCGGGCGATCCGAGACGCGGAAGGACGATGGAACGTTCGCCGAAACAGGCAGCTCGCCTTTGATATCCGCGCCGCCATCCGCCGACCATCGTCCGGCGGTGAATGCCGCGACCGCGATGAGGCCCATCAAAATCAGCACGTGCTTGGGTTTCATGATGAAAGCATCGGTCGATTAGCATCCGGACCCGCCGGAGACGATACAAACTTGCCGAACCGCCTGCGATTGTCAGTCTGCCGGGAACGCCAGATGACCCAATACCCGCGCGAAGACATCGAGCAGACCGACATGTTCGCGCCCTTTTTCCGGCGAAGGCGGACGTGGCTGGTGATCGCGGCGGCGGCGCTCGCGGGGCTGACCATGAACCTGTTGCCGGTCGGCGCGAGCGAAGCGGCCGAGGGCCTGGATCCGCGGATGGTGCGGATCGGCTTGGGAATTTTCGCCGGGATCGCGTTTTTGTGGCTGACCGAGGCGATGCCCTTGGCGGCGACCGCTTTGCTCGTGCCGTTGCTGGCGGCGGCCTTCGGAATTTCACCGCTGGGCGAGTCGCTCGCACCATTCGCCGATCCGCTGATCTTTCTCTTCTTCGGCGGCTTCGCCCTTGCCTCCGCGATGGCGTATCAAGGCGTGGACCGCTGGATCGCGAGCAGCCTCGTGCGCAGCGGCGGCGGGCGTTTCCTGCCGGTGGCGATGCTGCTTTTCGGCAGCGCCGCGTTTCTCTCGATGTGGATGAGCAACACCGCCACCGCGGCCATGATGATGCCGCTGGCGATTGGCATCCTCGGCCGCATGGGCGAGGCGGGTAGAACGCCAGCCAACGCGGTCTTTCTCCTGCTCGGCCTGGCCTATGCCGCGAGCATCGGCGGCCTCGGCACAATCATTGGCAGCCCACCGAACGGCATCGCCGCAAAGCAACTCGGCATCGACTTCGCCGGCTGGCTGAAGTTTGGCATCCCGGCCGTTCTCGTCCTGCTGCCGGCGATGGTGGCGCTGCTTTTCCTCGTCTGCCGGCCGGAGCGCGGCCAGCGGATCGAAGTGAAAACCGAACGCTTCGAGTTCAACTCGCACCGGATCACCACCTTGGCCATCTTCGGCGCGGCGGCGGTCTGCTGGACTTTCGGCTCGCGGCTCGCGCCGATGATCGGCGTGGCCGGTTCGTGGGACACCTTCGTCGCGCTCGCCGCCGTGTTCGCGCTGATGTTCTTTCGTGTCGTCCGCTGGCGGGACATCGACCGCGGCACCGACTGGGGCGTACTGCTGCTTTTCGGCGGCGGGCTGGCGCTGAGCGGCGTGCTCCAGGCGACGGGCGCGAGCTTGTTCCTGGCACGGCTGCTCGCGGCCACGGTGGACGGCTGGCCGATGCTGGCGGTGCTCGCGGCGGTGATCGCATTCGTGATCTTCCTCACCGAGCTATCGAGCAACACCGCCACCGCCGCACTGTTGGTGCCGATCTTCTTCACCCTGTCCGGCGAAATCGGGCTGGCTCCCGGAAAGCTGGTGGCGCCCCTCGCCCTCGCGGCGTCGTGCGCGTTCATGTTGCCCGTGGCCACCCCGCCGAATGCCATCGTCTTCGGCACCGGCCGCGTCCCGCAGCGGGCGATGATCCGCGCGGGGCTGGTGCTCAACGTTGTTTTCGTCCTCCTGCTGGCCCTGCTGTCGGCGGCGCTGTTCTGAGCGTGCTAACAGGAATTGCCCCCGGGCCCTTGTTTCCCGGGACACTCCGGGTATTCTCGCGCAATGCCAGAATTCGCCGATCTCGCCGGGTGGAGCGCCACGTTCGTGGCCCTCGTCCACTTGGCGGGGATCGGCCACGCGCTGCACGCGCTGATGCACGTGCGCACCTCGCAAGGTACCATCGCCTGGGTGGTGCTGCTGGTGACATTTCCTTACGTGGCCGTGCCGTCGTATTGGGTGGCCGGCCGGGCGCGGTTTTCCGGCTACGTCCGCGCCCGCCGCGCCGGGGACAGCCGGCTCCGCAAGCTGGCGGACGGCATGCACGCGCGGCTGCGGCACTTCGAAGTGGACATCCCGGAAGACGACGCCTTCGAACGCGCCGCCCGCTATCTCGGGGGGCTGCCCTTCACCCGCGGGAACTGCCTCGAGCTGCTGATCGACGGAAAGGAAACCTTCGAACGGCTTTTCGAGATGATGGAAAGCGCCCGCCACTCCATTTGCGTCAGTTTTTATATTGTCAAAAACGACCGGCTGGGGATGCGTTTCCAGCAAATGCTCATCTCCCGCGCGAAGGCCGGGGTTAGAGTTTACTTTCTGATCGACGAATTTGGTTCCTACAAACTGCCGCGGAACTATCTCAAGGCCCTCAAGGCCGCTGGCGTCGAGTGCGAGGCCTTCGGCACGAACCGCTTCTGGTGGTCGCGCCTCCAGGTGAACTTCCGCAACCACCGCAAGATCATGGTCATCGACGGCCAAGCCGCCTATATCGGCGGGCTGAACGTCGGCGACGAGTACCTCGGCCGCGACCAACGGCTCGGCCCGTGGCGCGACACGCACCTGCAGCTCCGTGGTCCCGCGGTGCAGGCGGCACAGCTCGTGTTTCTCGAGGATTGGTTCTGGGCCTGCGGCCGCGTGCCCGAGCTGCCGTGGACCACCCATCCGGAAACGGCGGACCAGATCGCCGCGGTGATCCCGACCGGCCCCGCGGATCCCGGCGATTCCTGGCAGCTCGTGGTGGCGGAGGCAGCCAATTCGTCGCGCGAACGCCTGTGGATCGCGTCGCCATATTTCGTTCCGGACGAAGGCGTCATGACCGCTCTCCAGTGCGCGGCGCTGCGCGGTGTGGACGTGCGGATCCTGATCCCGGAGCGGCCGGACCACCTGCTCGTCTGGCTTTCCGCGTTCACGTACTATGAGCAGGCGATGCCGTTCAACGTCCGGCTGTTCCGCTATCACCGCGGGTTCCTCCATCAGAAAGTCATGCTGATCGACAGCCGGCTGGCGGCCGTCGGCACCGCGAACCTCGACAACCGCTCGTTCCGCCTGAATTTCGAAATCACCGCGTTCTCGCCCGATCCGGCGTTCGTCGACGAGGTCGAGCACATGCTTGCAATCGACTTCACGCACGCCCGCGAGGCGAAGGTCGAGGAGTTCACCGCGCGCTCGTTTTTCTTCCGTGCCGCCTGCCGCGCCGCGCGCCTGATGGCGCCGGTGCAGTGAGGGAAGAAAGCACGAATGTTGAAGCAATGAATTCCAAACGGCTTCGCGCACCTCAGGAGCGTTTCCGCTCCCACTTCTGATCACTGATCACTCGGCACTTCTCACTTGCATTCCGGTACACGAAGAAGCCCGGAAATCGCTTCCGGGCTTCCACGCGAGAAACAGAAAACAACAAACTACCCTTCAAAGTTTCGCCACCGAGCGGAGGTCCGGGCGTTGCCGGACGATGTTCGCCAGCATTTGCCGGCAATGGGAAAATTTCGTGCGTTGGCTCAGGATTTCCGCCGAGCGGGTGAAGGAGCCCCACTGGACGATGGTGACCTCGACATTGCGGCGGCCCCATTGGTTCATGACATCCTTGTTCGGCTTGTAGATGTCGATCGTGCCGGTGCCGGTGAGGGCGGAACCGTAGTCGTCCACGACGTAGAGGTGCGGCATCCCTTTGATGCGGAAGACGGTGCCCACCGGGTAGAACGACCAGTCGGCGGCGGCGCTGCGGACGCGGTTGGTGTAGCG